>NZ_PDGZ01000001.1:0-316130 GCF_014335105.1 Corynebacterium sp. LK28
AGACTAGGAATTCCCTTTTAAGCTTCCGCCCGCCGCCGTAACCTCTCGCTGAGGTTCCGGCGGTTTTCTTTTTGCCTGCCTTTGAGCACGGCTACCGTGCGCTGACAGCGAACAACCCCACCAGAAGGCACGCTTTGTCCGGAGCTGTGACTAGGCTGGGGCGCAGACAAAAGTGAACTTTCGTAATACTTACGGCAAGGAGCGAAGTTGAGTTCGGAAACCCCTAACCATAGAGACTCAGTGTATGAGCGCCTGCTGCGCGAACGCATCATCTTCCTGGGCAGCCAGGTGGATGATGAGATCGCCAACGAACTGTGCGCCCAGATCCTGCTGCTGTCCGCAGAGGATCCGACGCGCGATATCAGCCTCTACATCAACTCTCCCGGTGGCTCTGTCACCGCGGGCATGGCAATCTACGACACGATGAAGTACGCGCCGTGCGACATCGCTACCTACGGGATGGGACTGGCGGCGTCCATGGGTCAGTTCCTGCTTTCCGCAGGCACCAAGGGCAAGCGCTACGCTCTGCCACACGCCCGCATTATGATGCACCAGCCTTCCGCGGGCGTGGGCGGTACCGCTGCCGACATCGCCATCCAGGCGGAACAGTTCGCCTACACCAAGCGTGAGATGGCTGAGCTGATTGCGGAGTTCACCGGCCAGACGGTGGAGCAGATCACCAAGGATTCCGACCGTGACCGCTGGTTCACTGCACAGCAGGCCAAGGAATACGGTTTCGTCGACCACGTCATCACCTCTGCGAAGGAGAGCTAAGACATGTCAGAGATGCAGATGCCAGAAATGCGATACATCCTGCCGTCGTTCGTGGAGCACTCCAGCTACGGCGCGAAGGAATCCAACCCGTACAACAAGCTGTTCGAAGAGCGCATCATCTTCCTGGGTACCCAGGTCGACGACGCTTCCGCCAACGACATCATGGCGCAGCTGCTGGTACTGGAGGGGCTGGACCCGGACCGGGACATCACGATGTACATCAACTCTCCCGGTGGTTCCTTCACCAGCCTGATGGCCATCTACGACACGATGCAGTACGTCCGCCCCGACGTGCAGACCGTCTGCCTGGGCCAGGCTGCCAGCGCGGCCGCTGTTCTGCTGGCCGCCGGAACCCCCGGCAAGCGTGCCGCTCTGCCGAACGCCCGCGTGCTGATCCACCAGCCCGCCACCGGTGGTGTGCAGGGTCAGGTTTCCGACCTGGAGATCCAGGCCAAGGAAATCGAGCGCATGCGCAAGCTCATGGAAGAGACTCTGTCCCGCCACACCGGCAAGACTGCCGAGCAGGTCCGTATCGATACCGATCGTGACAAGATCCTGACGGCCGAAGAGGCCAAGGAGTACGGCATCGTCGACCAGGTATTCGACTACCGCAAGCTGTCGGCTCAGAAGTAGAGGGCACGACCCGCGGGGTCGTGGGCCTCCCGGGGAATCCGGAGTGGCGCGGTAGAGTTGTAAGCCTACGAGGGTGCTAACCTAGCTGTCCCGTAACTTCCCCGATCCGAGAAAGCCTGATAACCCGCATGCCTGAAAGCGCAGAGCTCCTGAAGTGCTCTTTCTGTGGAAAGAGCCAGAAGCAGGTCCGCAAGCTGATTGCCGGCCCTGGTGTCTACATTTGCGACGAATGTATCGAGCTTTGTAACGAGATCATCGAAGAGGAACTGCTGGCCGTCGACCCCGCGGAGGGATCGGCCAAGCTGCCGAAGCCTGCCGCCATTGCCGAGTTCCTGGATAACTACGTCATCGGCCAGGACGAGGCTAAGCGCACCCTGGCCGTGGCGGTGTACAACCACTACAAGCGCATCCAGGTTGAGGAATCTAATGCCGCCGCCCGTCGCTCTGACGACGAGGTAGAGCTGGCGAAGTCCAACATTCTTATGCTCGGCCCGACGGGCTCGGGTAAGACGTATCTGGCGCAGTCGCTCGCCCGCATGCTGGACGTGCCTTTCGCCATTGCGGACGCCACCAGCTTGACCGAAGCTGGCTACGTCGGTGAAGACGTAGAAAACATCTTGCTGAAGCTTTTGCAGGCAGCTGACTTCGATGTGGCGAAGGCGCAGCGCGGCATCATCTATGTCGACGAGGTGGACAAGATCTCCCGCAAGTCGGAGAACCCGTCCATCACCCGCGATGTCTCCGGCGAGGGCGTGCAGCAGGCGCTGCTGAAGATTCTGGAAGGCACCGTCGCCGCCGTCCCGCCGCAGGGTGGGCGAAAGCACCCGAACCAGGAGTTCATCCAATTCGACACGAAGAATGTGCTGTTCATCGTGGCTGGTGCGTTCGCAGGCCTGGAGAAGGTCATCTCCGAGCGCCGCGGTAAGAAGGGCCTGGGCTTCGGCGCGGAGATCAGCGCGAAGTCTGAGGAGGATCCGAACCCGTTCCAGTTCGTGGAGCCGGAGGACCTGGTGAAGTTCGGCCTGATCCCCGAGCTGATCGGCCGACTGCCGGTGCTGACCCATGTCGGCCACCTGGACGAGGACGCACTGGTGCGGGTTCTGACCGAGCCGAAGAACTCCCTGGTGCGCCAGTACCAGCGCCTATTTGAGATGGACGGCGTGCGGCTGACCTTCGAGGACGAGGCTCTGCGGGAGATTGCCCAGAAGGCCCTGGCGCGCGAAACTGGCGCCCGTGGCCTGCGCTCCATCATGGAGACCCTGCTGCTGCCGACCATGTTCGCCATCCCGGAGGACGAGGAAACTGGGGAAGTCATCATCACCGGCGCATGCGCCCGCGGTGAGGCAGAACCGACCCTGCTGACCCACGAAGAAGTAGCTAAGCGGGATAAGAAGAGCGCCTAGTCGTGATATAGGTCGTCGGAGGCTGAGGGGGCGTCACTAACATCCCCAGCCCCATCCCGCGAATCGGCGTAGAGCGACGCGGCGACCGACGAACCGATCACCGACGAGTGTGAAGCGTGAGTGTATGAATTACCCTGCTTCGTTGGCATCGTCGTGGTGAGGAAAGCGATGACCGCGTCGCAGGTGAGGTTGCGCAGGCCGGCCTCGTTGAACGGCTCCCTAGAATCCATGCCATACAGCGCGTGGAACGTGGTGCCCTGGGTGACGGCGAAAGAGCACAGCGCGGTAATCAGGGCATAAGTGTCCTCTGCGGACACACCGTTGCGGAACGCGCCAATGTCGTGGCCACGCATCAGAACACGATCGATGTGCAGCACGACAGGCGAATCCTCCAGCACGCCTACGCGGTGCACCAGCTCCGGGTCGCCCAGAAGATTTTCGGCCACAATCAAGCGCACAGATTCCGGGTGCGTGGCGAAGCGGGTATAGGTAGCGCCGACGAGGTTACGCATCTCGCGGACGGGGGAGCGGTCCATCTCCGGGTTGTCATAGCCGTTCAGCGGAACGGGCCAAATGGAAGAGTGCGCATAACGCAGAGCTTCCTCATAGAGCCGACTGGGGGAGGCGAGCAGATCGCACGTTGCCGACACGCGGGCAACCCGGGCGATGGTGGCCAAGTGCTGGGAAGTAAAGGCAGCACCGACCCGCACGGCGATGGTCACGGCGGCGTTCATGGCCCGGATGTACTGCTGATCGCTCAGCGCATACCAGGCCGCAGAAGCGGGGAGGTGGGGCTTATTTTGCACCAAAGTAGTTTATCTACCCACCGGGTTAACCTGCAGCGATGTGCAGTAACTGAGGGTGCGATCGGGGGTGGTGGGAAAGGCGAGGAATGGCAAGCTACGCCCTAGGGTGCGGAGCCTGACCTGCTGTGCCATGCAGGTCAACGGGAGGGTCATTACAGTGGGAAGCGGTTTAAAAATAATCTGAGAAACCTGCTTTCAAAGGAGCCCAGCGTGACCACTAACAACCAGAACGCCGTCACCGTCACCGTTACGGGTGCGGGTGGCCAGATTGGCTACTCCCTGCTGTTCCGCATCGCCAAGGGTGAAGTCTTCGGCGACCGGGTGGTGAACCTCCGACTGCTGGAGACCGAGCACGGTGTGCAGGCTGCACGTGGCGTGGCGCTGGAGCTGGCCGACTGCGCCTACCCACTGCTGGGCGAGGTCACCATCACCACCGACATCAACGAGGGCTTCAAGGACGCCAACGCGGTGTTCCTGGTCGGTGCGAAGCCGCGCCAGAAAGGCGAGGAGCGCGCCGACCTGCTGGCCGCCAACGGCAAGATCTTCGGCCCCCAGGGCAAGGCCATTGCCGAGCACGCTGCCGACGACGTGCGCGTGATCGTGGTCGGCAACCCGGCAAACACCAACGCCGCGATCGTCGCCGCCCACGCCGAGGGGTTGGATCCCCGCCGCATCACCGCCCTGACCCGCCTGGACCACAACCGCGGCCTGGCTCAGGTGGCGGAGAAGCTGGGCGTGGCCGTTCGCGACCTGAAGAACATGATCGTGTGGGGCAACCACTCCGCCACCCAGTTCCCGGACGTCACGGAGCTGACGCTGAATGGCGAGAAGATCGCCGACAAGCTGGACACAGCCTGGGTGAACGACGAGTTCATCCCGCGCGTAGCTAAGCGCGGCGCGGAGATCATCGAGGTGCGCGGCCGCTCCTCCGCAGCCTCCGCCGCCAACGGCGCGCTGGATCACATGCGCGACTGGGTGAACGGCACTGCCGAGGGTGACTGGGTTTCCGTCGCGTTGCCCTCCGATGGTTCCTACGGGATCCCGGAAGGCCTCGTGTTCTCCTTCCCTTGCCGCTCCGTCAACGGCGAGTGGGAGATCGTGCAGGGGCTGGAGATCAGCCCGGCGCAGCAGGAGCGCATCGACGCAAACGTGAAGGAGCTGCAGGAGGAAAAGGCAGCGGTCGTGGAAGCTGGCCTGCTGTAACTGAGCCGCTAACGTGCCGCTGACTAGCCGCTAACCAGCCGCTAGCAAACCTCTAGTTTTCACCTAGAAACTTTTTTGCTCATACCGCCACCCGGCCACCTGGTCGGGTGGTTTTATGTATGGCATGAACTCACCAACTGAAACCACAGCCCCGATCCACTCCCAGCACCGCCAGCACTCCCTGTTTAATCAGCTGTCCGCCCGCGCCGGGTGGGTATTGCCCAACATTCCCGAAACCCTGCTGCGGGTACTCGGCACTCGCACGAACTCTGACGGCGACAGGCTGGACGCTGACGTTCGCGCCTCCAGCCTGGTCACCGACTTGATGCACCCCGCGGACTATTCCCATCAGCCTGTCGCGGAAACCCGCGCAGTAGTGGAAGACGCTGCCTACATGGCCGGTGGGCGCGTCAGGCCGGTTGGTTCGGTGGTGGAGGAGCAGATCCGCGGCGTGCGGGTGCGCCACTACCGGCCAACCGGTGCTGTGACACCCGACCAGGACCTGCCGACCCTGGTGTACTTCCACGGTGGCGGCTGGGTGGTTGGCTCCCTCGACTCGCACGATTCGACCTGCCGCTGGCTGTGCGAAAGCGCCCGTGTGGCGGTGCTGGCGGTGGACTATCGCCTGGCCCCGGAGCATCCTTTCCCCGCCGCGCCGGATGACTGCTGTGCCGTTGCGGAGGCCGCGATGGCGGGTGAAGTGAGGGGCGTCGATAAGAAAAAGGTGGCCATCGGCGGCGACTCTGCGGGAGGCAACCTGGCCGCCGTGGTGTGCCTGCGCCGGAAGCGGCAAGGGCAGGAGCAGCCGCGGGCTCAGCTGCTATTTGTGCCGGTCACGAACCTGGCGCAGATGGATACACCTAGCCACAAGGAGTTCGCCAAGGGCTACTTTCTGACCCAGGCGCACATGCAGTGGTACCGCGACCAGTACCTCACCGACGAGGCGCAGCGCCAGGATCCGGACGTGTCCCCGCTGCTGGCTGATGACGTGAGTGGGGTCGCTCCGGCATATGTAGCCGTCGCGGGGTTCGATCCTCTGCGTGACGAGGGCGCGGCCTATGCGGATAAGCTGCGCCAGGCAGGGGTTCCTGTTTCTTTCCGACGCCACCCCGGCCTGATCCACCCCTTCGTGAATTCTTCGGGAGTGTGGCATGGTGCCGCGCGGGCGTTGGACGAAGCCGCCGGTGTGCTGCGGGCGGCGCTGGAGATGTAGGCGCGCGAGATGTAGGCGGGGTTGTACAGCCCGTCCGGGCCGTCTACTAGACTGGGCAAGCGTGAGTGACTCCAGTTCTAAGGCAAATGGCTCTAACCAGATTGGTGCTGACCGCTCGGCACAGCTTCCCGCGGCATGGGACCCCGCCGCGGTAGAGGAAAACCTGTACCAGGGGTGGGTGGATTCCGGCTACTTCAAGGCTGACCCGGCCAGCGATAAGCCACCTTTTAGCATTGTGCTGCCGCCGCCGAACGTGACCGGCCAGCTGCACATGGGCCACGCACTGGACCACACCCTGATGGATGCGATGGCTCGCCGTAAGCGCATGCAGGGCTTCGAGGTCCTGTGGCTGCCGGGCTCCGACCACGCGGGTATTGCCACCCAGACGAAGGTCGAGGCCAACCTGAAGGAAACCGAGGGCAAGGATCGCTTCGACTATGGCCGCGAGGCCTTCGTGGACAAGGTCTGGGAGTGGAAGGACCAGTACGGTGGCGTGATCCAGCGCCAGATGCGCGCCATCGGCGACTCGGTGGATTGGTCGCGCGAGCGCTTCACTCTGGACGATGGCCTGTCCCGCGCGGTGCAGACCATGTTCAAGGAGCTTTTTGACGCCGGCTTGATTTACCGGGCGAATCGCATGGTGAACTGGTCCCCGGTGTTGCAGACTGCTATTTCCGACATCGAGGTCGTGTATTCCGACGACGAGGGCGAGCTGGTGAGCATCCGCTATGGCTCGCTGGACGATTCCGAGCCGCACGTGGTCGTGGCGACCACTCGTGTGGAGACGATGCTGGGCGACGTGGCTGTTGCCGTGCACCCGGAGGATGAGCGCTACGCGGACCTGGTGGGCAAGGCCCTGCCGCACCCGTTCCTGCCGGACCGCCAGATGATCGTGGTGGCCGACGACTACGTGGACCCGGAGTTCGGCACCGGTGCGGTGAAGATCACCCCGGCGCACGACCCGAACGACTTTGCGATGGGCCAGCGCCACGACTTGCCGATGCCGGTGATCATGGACGAGACCGGCCACATTGCGAACACCGGCACCGAGTTCGACGGCATGGAGCGCTACGAGGCGCGCGAGAAGATCCGCTTCGCGCTGGAGGAGCAGGGGCGCATCGTTGCCCGCAAGTTCCCCTACGTGCACAGCGTGGGCCACTCCGAGCGCTCCAAGGAGGCCGTGGAGCCGCGCCTGTCCGAGCAGTGGTTCGTCAAGGTTGACGAGCTGGCGAAGATGTCCGGCGATGCGATCCGCTCGGGCGACTCGGTGATTCACCCATCCTCCCAGGAGCCGCGCTGGTTCGACTGGGTGGACGACATGCACGACTGGTGCATTTCCCGTCAGCTGTGGTGGGGCCACCGCATTCCAATCTGGTACGGCCCGAACGGCGAGATCGTGTGCTGCGGACCGGACGATGAACCCCCGACGGGTGAGGGTTGGCGCCAGGACGAAGACGTGCTGGATACTTGGTTCAGCTCCGCCCTGTGGCCGTTCTCCACGATGGGCTGGCCGGAGAAGACCCCGGAGCTGGAGAAGTTCTATCCCACCAGCGTGCTGGTGACCGGCTACGACATCCTGTTCTTCTGGGTTGCCCGCATGATGATGTTCGCCACCTTCGCCTCCAAGCACACCACCGAGGTGCTGGGCACGGGCAAGGACGGACGCCCGCAGATCCCATTCAAGGACATTTTCCTGCACGGCCTGGTGCGCGACGAGCACGGCCGCAAGATGTCCAAGTCCCTAGGCAACGGCATCGACCCTATGGATTGGGTGCGCGACTATGGCGCGGATGCGCTGCGCTTCACTCTGGCGCGTGGCGCCAACCCGGGCTCCGACCTGCCGGTGGGTGAGGATGCCGCACAGTCTTCCCGCAACTTCGCCACCAAGCTGTACAACGCCACCAAGTTCGCCCTCATGAACGGTGCGCACGTCGGTGAGCTGCCGGACCGCGAGACGCTGACGGACGCTGACCGCTGGATCCTGGATCGCCTGGAGGAAGTCCGCCAGCTGGTGGATGACGCTCTGGACCGCTACGAGTTCTCCCTGGCCAACGAAAACCTGTACCGCTTCGCCTGGGGCGAGTTCTGCGACTGGTACCTGGAGATCGCGAAGGTGCAGATCCCGCGCGATTGGGACAGTGCTACCGAAGAGCAGATCCAGCGGGGCATCAGCACCCAGATCGTGCTGGGGCGCGTGCTGGACGCAGTGCTGCGCCTGCTGCACCCCGCCATGCCTTTCGTCACCGAGACGCTGTGGAAGGCACTGACCGCTGGGGAAGAGGGCTACTCCGAATCCCTGGTCACCGCCGACTGGCCGACCGCCGACCTGACCAACGGTGGGGTGGAGACTGACGCCGACGCGGTGCGCCGCATGGCTGACGTGGACAAGCTGGTCACCGAGCTGCGTCGCTTCCGCAGCGACCAGGGCGTGAAGCCCTCCCAGAAGGTGCCCGCTGCCCTGGACTTCGCCGCCGCCGACCTGGCTGACTTCGAGGACGCCGTGCGTTCGCTGGTGCGCCTGGAAACCCCGGCCGAAGACTTCGCTGAGACCGCATCCATCGAGGTGCGCCTGTCCCAGGCCACCATCGCGGTGCAGCTGGATACCTCCGGCACCGTAGACGTGGCCGCGGAGCGCAAGCGTCTGGAGAAGGACCTCGCGGCAGCGCAGAAGGAGCTGGACAACGCAGCGAAGAAGCTGGGTAACGAGAACTTCCTAGCCAAGGCGCCGGAGAAGGTTGTCGAGGGAATCCGCGAGCGTCAGCGCGTTGCGCAGGAGGAATTCGATCGCATCACCGCCCGACTGGAAGGTCTGCCGAAGGCATGACCGACGATAAAACCACCGACGACAAGCTCGGGGATAGCTACCCCGAAGAGGTAACCCTCGACGAGGCAGGCCTGGCCCTGCCTATCGACGGCGTGGGGTCGGATGAGGCTGAGGTGGCGTCACCAAAAGAAAGGCCCATTACGCCCGAGGACCTGGCCGCCCTGGCCGAGGTTGACGCGGAACTGAACCTGCGGTGGCCAGAGACGAAGATCGACCCGACGCTCGAGCGGGTGGAAATGCTGATGGACCTGCTTGGTCACCCAGAGCGCGCGTTCCCCGTGATTCACGTGGCGGGTACGAACGGCAAGACCTCCGTGGTGCGGATGATCGAATCGCTGATGCGCGCGTTCCACCGCCGCACCGGGCGGACTACCAGCCCGCACCTGCAGATCGTCACCGAACGCATCGCCATCGATGGCAAGCCGCTGCACCCGCGCGACTACGTGGACACCTGGCGCGACATCCAGCCGATGGTGGAGATGGTGGACGCGAAGAGTCAGGCCGAAGGCGGCCCGCAGATGAGCAAGTTCGAGGTGCTGGTGGCCATGGCTTACGCGGCCTTCGCCGATGCGCCGGTGGACGTCGCCGTGGTGGAGACCGGCATGGGCGGGCGCTGGGACGCGACGAACGTGGTGAACTCCGACGTTGCCGTGATCACCCCGATAGGGCTGGATCACACGGACTACCTGGGCGACACGTTGGAGCAGATCGCGGGCGAGAAGGCGGGCATCATCAAGGCTCGCTGGGACGCCGATGACCTGCTGACCCCGCCGGATAACGTGACTATCGTCGCCGAGCAAGAACCCGAAGCGATGCGCGTGATCCTGGAAGAAGCGGTCGCCAAGGATTCCGCGGTTGCCCGTGCGGGTAGCGAATTCGGTGTGGTGTCCAGCCAGATCGCAGTGGGTGGGCAGAGCCTGACCATCCGCGGCCTGGCCGGGGAATACGAGGACATCTTCCTGCCCCTATCCGGCGAGCACCAGGCGCGCAATGCGGCTGTGGCGCTGGCGGCCGTCGAAGCCTTCTTTGGTGCCGGGGCAGATCGGAAGCTGGACGTGGACATTGTGCGCCAGGGCTTCGCCTCCGTTGCCTCGCCCGGCCGACTAGAGCGCGTGCGTTCCACCCCGAGCGTGTTCATCGACGCTTCCCACAATCCGCACGGAGCCAAGGCCCTGGCTGCGGCCATCGACCGCGACTTCGAGTTCCGCAGGCTGGTCGGCGTGATCGGCGTGCTGGGGGACAAGGACGCCCGCGGTATCCTGGCCGCTCTGGAGCCCGTGATGGACGAGGTCGTGGTGACGGAAGTGAATTCTCCCCGCGCCCTGCCTGTCGACGTGTTGGCCGAGTACGCGCGCGATGCCTTCGGCGAGGAGCGCGTGCACGTGGCGGCTAACCTGCCCGGCGCCGTGGAGCTAGCCACCCAGCTGGCCGAAGACGACGAAGATGGTGTGCTGTCCGGCGCGGGCGTGCTGATTACCGGCTCTGTTGTGACGGCCGGGGAGGCCCGTACGCTGTTTGGCAAGGAACCGGCGTAGCGCACACGGGCACACTGGCACGGGCACACTCACAGGCGCCGAAAGAAGTATTCAATCCGGAAGAATTAGCAGAACTAGCAAGGAGCTGCACGATCGTGGCACAGAACCCGCACAACCGCACTGGGGCTGGCAAACGGGCCGACAAGCAGGCCGGCAAGCAGGTGGGGGAGCAGGTCGAATACGGCCCGCTAGGTCCAGGCCAGGCTCCCGCGAATGATCCCCTGAAGGGACTGCGCGGAGTGATGGCAGGCACCCACATCATGGAGGCCATCGTGATCCTGCTGGTTCTCACCGTGATTACGCGGGTGGACGCCGGCGCCTCCGCCACCACCTTCAACATGGTTTACGTCATCGGGCTGGGCGCTGCCATGATCGTGGCGGCTTTCCTGCAGAAGCTGAAATGGGCGGATTGGCTGAACATCGGTCTGCAGGTGCTGGCCGTTGCGGGTTTCATTGTGCACCCGGCGATGGGTGCGATGGGCGTGATCTTCGCGCTGTGCTGGTGGTACGTTTACCACCTTCGCTCGAACCTGCTGCGCCGGATGGAGCGCGGTCTGCTGCCCTCGCAGCACCTCGATGAGGAAGGGAACGTGCGCCGTCCGGCTACCCCCACTGAGTAGCCTTTGTGACGCCACATTCGCAACTGCTTTAACATCAGTAGCAGCGACCAGGGGATACCCCGAAAAGGGGGTGATGTGCCCGCTACCCCCGAATGTGTCTTAATATGCGCATCATGACGTTGACGCGCCGCGCATTTTTCCGCTCATCCACCGCCCTTGGAGCCGCCGTAGGTGGCACCCTCCTCTTCGCCAACCGCAACAATATGGGGGTCTTTTCCTCCGCTGACAACGCCGCCAGCCCCACCGACCCAGCCAACCCTGGCCAGTTAGCAGAATTTACGGCGACGGGAATCGGCGTCAACCAGAAGGGACAGCTTCCCGGAGGCACCGGGTACCTGACGATTACCTTTCCGCCCGCGGCGACCGAGGATAGTACGGCGACGCTCCGCTTTGAGTTCGCGGGCGGGCGCACGGAAGATCGCGTGGTGCACGCCGAGGCACACGACCGCGAGGGCGACGATTCCGCCCTGAAGTCCGACCCTGTGAACCTGCCGGAAGGGGCTACCGAGGTGTGGCTGCCCGCCGACCTCAACGATCCGGCGACCCGGGTGTTCCTGCACGTCGTGGAGGCTCCAAAGGGGGAGGAAGAGAAGATCTTCGGCGCGGGCATCGCTCCTTATTCCGCGCCTGGTCTTCCCACGGATCCGGCTGATCTGCAGAGCAGCCTGGAGACCGGTGCTGCGGGTGTGGTCGGCTCGCTGGCGCTGGCGGGAACCATTGCTGGAATTCTGGCGTCTAGTGGCTTGGCAATTCCGGGGCTGCCCGCCCCAGGCGGCGGCATCGGCGGTGGCGCGAACGTGATCGACGGCCTGCGTGTGGCTTCCCGTCGCGAGTGGGGTGCGAACGAATCACTGATGGGGTGGACGCCCCGCTTCACCCGCGCGCAACTCATCACCGTGCACCACACCGCCATGGCCACCCCGGCCAACGGCGACTATGCCGCGAACGTCCGCAGTATCTATGCCTTCCACGCCTCCAGCGCGAATGGTGGGCGCGGCTGGGGCGATATCGGCTACCACCTGCTGATCGCCCCGGACGGCACCGTGTTCCAGGGCCGCACCACCGGCACGGATGGCCAGGCGGTGTTCCAGTCCGGCAGCCTGGGAGGTACGCCGATGTCCGTGACCGCAGGGCACGTGTACAACGCAAACGACGGCAACATCGGTGTGTGCTTGCTGGGTAACTTTATGACGCAAAGCCCGACCCCCGCTGCCATCGATTCCCTCGTGCGCGTCCTACGCCACCTGTGCCACGGTCTGGGTCTGGATCCGCGCGGCAGCGTGCGCTACGTCAACAACGCAGCCCGCCTGAACCTGACCCGCCGGACGATTACCGGCCACCGCGACTGGGGCGACGTATCCACGGCAACGGCGTGCCCGGGTGACCGCGCGTATGCCTTGATGGACCAGGTGCGCGGTCGCGTGTAGCAGTGGGGTGCTTCGGCGCTGTAGCGCCGTGACGCCACGTGTAGAATTGCTGGCATGACTGAACGCACTCTCATTCTGATCAAGCCCGACGGCGTGAAGAACGGCCACGTGGGCGAAATTATCTCTCGCATTGAAAAGAAGGGTCTGAAGCTCGTCGAGCTGGATCTGCGCACCGCTGACCGCGAGACCGCGGAGAAGCACTACGCTGAGCACGCCGACAAGCCTTTCTTCGGCGAGCTGGTGGACTTCATCACCTCCGCTCCGCTGGTTGCAGGCATCGTTGAGGGCGAGTCCGCTATCGCTGCTTGGCGTCAGCTGGCCGGCGGCACCCACCCGGTTGAGAAGGCCACCCCGGGCACCATCCGCGGCGACTTCGCACTGACCGTTGGTGAGAACGTTGTCCACGGCTCCGACTCCCCGGAGTCCGCTGAGCGCGAGATCGGCATCTGGTTCCCGAACCTGTAAAAAGCTAGACAAATAAACCGCGGGCGCATCGCGTCCGCGGTTTTTGCGTGTTGCGTGTTAAAGGGGGTGCGTGCTTGGTCGTAGCCGCGGTATTATCCGGCGCATTATCCGCCGTAGTGCTGCTGGAATTTCTGTGAACCTTCTTCCGTCAGTGTTACCCAGTTCAGCGCACCATCGGCGGAGCGCAGCTCGCGGATCTTCACCGCATTTCCCTGCTTGACCAGTTTGTTCAGAGCCTCGTCTGCCTCTTTCGCGGTCCAGCCGTAGTGCGCTAGATCCTCCTTCAGCCTGTCGCTGAGCATCTGCAGCCCGCCCGGCACGCAGCGGCGGCAGTAAAGAAATGCGTGCAGCCACTCCACGGGGGTTTCAATCTTGATGTCCCGATCAAGCTTTTCTGGGGTGGTGTAGCGGGCGGGGCGCCAGGCGTCAAAAGAAATAACCCAGTAGGCAACCCCCACGGTAATGAGTGCGGCAACACCTGCGTAGGCCCACCGACCGCTGCCAACAACCATCGACGCGACCTGGGATAGTCCGAAAACCAACCCCAGCAACAGCACGAGGCGACCTTCCTCCTTCCAGCTGAAGGGGGTGCGGGCGGCCTCGACGTCCGTCTTCATGGGGGAGTAGTCGTTCCCGCGCACGCCGCCCCGTCGCAGGTAGCGCCACCACACCACGCAAGCCACGACGGCGGTGACGAGGATCCCCAGTGCGGGCAGCGGACCGTTTAGCGGCGAACACAGGATCAGCATCATTGCTGCAAACACGATAGCCAATGCGAACTGCGCGCCTTTGTTCGGCTTCATACTGTTGGTTACGTCCGTCAGAACCGCACGATCGAAAGCTTTAGGGGGCTGCGTGGGGGTTGGCATAGCGACTAGCGTAACAGCCGGTTTCGGCGCGTTCGCTGCACTGTCGGGTGGATATGAGACAATGGGTGCAGATCGGATGCCCACAACGATGATGCGGCATTGCGATCGGGCAAACTTTGAAGACTTTAAAAGGAGATTTCGTGGCGACCATCAGCCCGGAAATTGCAGCTCAGGCTGCGAAAATTGATCGAGGAAGTGTGGGGGAGAAGGTTCGCGTCCACACCATTGCCAAGCAGTTGGGGATCCGCGCGACGGATTTCCTGGGCGTACTGGCGGACCATGGAATTGAGGGAAAGAAGACGGCTTCGTCGCTGACTCAGGCGCAGGTCTTTTCTGTTCTGGACGCCCTTAGTTCCACCGATAAACCAGCTCAGGTAGACAAGAAGGCTGCGAAGAAACAGGCAGAGAAGCCTGCGAAAAAGACTGCCAAGAAGGCAACAAAGAAGGCAGCCAAGAAGACCTCGAAGAGGCAGACAAAGAAGGCAGCAGAACAACCTGCCGAAGAGGTTTCTGACAAGGAAACTGCGAAAACTGTCGAGCAGCCAGCAGAGCAGCTGGCGGAGCAACCAGCGGAGATGCCCGAGGACAAGGCGGGGGAGAAGCCCTCTAAGCGGACTTCCAAGCGCACCGCGAAGCGGACGACGAAGCGCGCGGTGAAGAAGACCGCCAAGAACGCGGAGCCTAAGCAGGCCAAGCAGGCTGAGCAGGAAGTGAAGCCGGAGCAGAAGCCCGAGCAGGCGGAAGCACCGGTCGCTAGGGCTGAGGCAAAAAAGGCCCAGCCAGAAAAGGCCCAGCCAGAAAAGGCCCAGCCAGAAAAGGCTGAGGCTGAAAGCTCCGAGAAGAAACCAGTTCGTCGGCGCAGGGTTCGCCGAGTCGTGCGCCGTGTGGGAAGCGTGCGCCAGGCGGAGGAGAGGGCGTCAGAAGAAAAGGGCGAAGAGCAAGACAGTAAACAGGAACACCAGAAGGCAATCGCGCCCGAGGACCTGCACCCTGCTGAGCGCTCCACCGACGACATGGTGGATGAGCCGGTAAAGATGAAGGGCTCCACTCGCCTTGAATCGCAGCGCCGCTGGCGTGCAAAGAACCGTGACAGGAACTACAAGGCCATCACCCGTGCCGAGTTCCTGGCACGCCGTGAGTCCGTCGAGCGCACCATGATCGTCCGCGACTCGCAGCGCACCGACGACAAGGGAATGTTGACGCAGGTCGGCGTGGTGGAGGACGGTCAGCTGGTCGAACACTTCGTCGCGGATGCAACGCACCAGTCGCTGATCGGCAACGTGTACCTCGGCCGTGTGCAGAACGTGCTGGGCAGCATGGAAGCAGCCTTTGTGGACATTGGCACTGGCCGCAACGCAGTGCTGTACGCAGGTGAGATGGATTGGCGTTCGCCGCACCTGCATTCCAAGAGCCGCAAGATCGACCAGGCACTGCGCCCCGGCGACCAGATCCTGGTGCAGGTGTTGAAGGACCCGATCGGGCACAAGGGTGCCCGCCTGACCAACCGCATCAGCTTCGCAGGCCGCTACCTGGTGTTCTTCCCGGCAGGTACGACCGCGGGCATTTCCCGCAAGCTGCCCGTCGGTGAGCGCAAGCGCCTGAAGGACATCCTCGGCGAAGTGATCACCGGTGACGGCGGCGCGATCATCCGCACCGCTGCGGAGAACGCCACGGAAGAGCAGATCACCGATGACGTCCAGCGCCTGCAGAAGCGCTGGGAGGAGATCCAGAAGCTGGAGAACAAGGAGCGCAACTCCAAGGGCTCCAAGCCGGTGACGCTCTACGAAGAGCCGAACATGCTGATCCAGGTCGTGCGCGACGTCTTCAATGCGGACTTCTCCGAGTTGATCATCGACGGCGATAAGTCCTGGCAGGTCGTCCGCGACTACCTGGGACGGACCTCTCCGGAGCTGATGGATCGGGTGCACAAATGGAACCGCGGCAAGCACGACGGCCAGGATGCCTTCGCGCCGCTGGACCTGGACCAGCAGCTGGAAAAGGCAATGGCCCGCAAGGTGTGGCTGCCCTCGGGTGGCTACCTGATCATCGACCACACCGAGGCCATGACGGTCATCGATGTGAACACCGGCTCCTTCGTCGGCAGCGGTGGCAACCTGGAGGCCACGGTCACCGAGAACAACCTGGAAGCGGCCGAGGAGATCGTGCGCCAGCTCCGTCTGCGCGACATCGGCGGCATGATCGTGGTGGATTTCATCGACATGCTGCTGCAGCAAAACCAGGATCTGGTGCTGCGTCGCCTATCGGAATTCCTGGGGCGCGACCGTACCCGCCACAAGCTGGGCGAGGTGACCTCGCTGGGCTTGGTGCAGCTGACCCGCAAGCGTTTGGGCACCGGTCTGCTGGAGACTTTCTCCACCCCGTGTGAGGCCTGCGACGGCCGCGGCTTCATCATGTACCCGGACCCTGTCGAGCAGCAGGATCCGGAGCCGCGCCGCGATCACGGCCGACGCAAGGAGCGCCAGCAGGCGAAGAACCAGGGTAAGCGCCGCGACGATGGGCGTCAGGAAGACAAGCGCCGCGAGGAAAGGCGCCAGGAAGACAAGCGCCGCGAGGAAAAGCAGGGCAACCGGCGTGACCAGGGCAACCAGCGGGCGCCGCAGCACGAGCAGGGAGCCAGCGAGCAGAATGCCAAGGAGCAGGGAGCTAACGAGCAGGGCACCGGCCGTCGTCGCGTGCGGCGCCGTGTCGTGCGCCGCGGCAATCCGCACGCAAGCCAGTCCGCCGAGGACATCAACAGCATCGTTGCCAGCGCCCGGAAGCGCTCCGCGCAGGAGGATCCGGACGAGCCCTCGGCAGCCGATCACGCCGAGAAGCCGGAACGCGCTGAGAAGTCCGAACGCACTGAGACTCCGGCGAAGCGTCGCTGCCGTCGCCGTGTAGTTCGCTCGGCGTCGACTGGCGCGGATTCGGGTCGCTTTTCTCGTTCTTCTGTTAAGGACGCCCACGTTTCCGACGATCAGCCTTCCAGCTACGAGGAAGCAAAACGTCAGTTCGACGAGTCTCCTCGCCGCAAGCGCCGCACGCGTGGTAACTCAAAGTCCGACTTCGCTCCGCGACGGGAGGACTTCGAGGGCAGTCAGGGCCTCGAGGGCAGTGGCAACGGTGGCAGTGGCAACGATGGCGGCGGTGATCGTGGCCGCGATGCCGGTGCGGAATCGGGTGCTCAGAATCCTCGCTCGCGAGGCCGTCGCCGCCGCGTTGTCCGTAAGAAGAACTAGTTCGTGGCGAAAGAAAAGGGATTTGGTTTTTAGCCCCCTGACCGGGTAGTCTTAACCAGTCGCTGTTCGTTCCGCCGGTGACCAGCTTTAACGCGCGCGTCGCCGGGGACTGCGTGAATACATCTTCAACAGCGAGATGTGTTCGCGCGGGAAGCCCTGAGTTTCGGGGGAACGGACGCAGCTAAGCAAAAGTAACAGTCAGGATGCTTCCTTCCCGCAGGGGGCTGCCTGAGCCGATTAGAGAAATTAAAGGGGTAGCCCTACATGTACGCGATCGTCAAGACCGGCGGAAAGCAGTACAAGGTTGCCGAAGGTGACCTCGTCAAGGTCGAGAAGATCGAGGGTGAGCCGGGTTCGTCCGTGGCTCTCACCCCGGTTCTCGTCGTCGATGGCGCAAACGTCACCACCGGTGACAAGCTGGCATCTGTCAACGTCAACGCTGAGATCGTAGAGCACGTCCGCGGACCGAAGATCCGTGGTATGCACTACCGCAACAAGACCGGTTACAAGCGCCGCTTCGGCCACCGTCAGAGCCTCACGGTTCTGAAGGTCACCGGTATCAAGTAAACTACCGAGACACTTCAATAATCTTCCTTAAGGAGGGAGAGACAAATGGCACACAAGAAGGGTGCATCTAGCTCCAACAACGGCCGTGACTCCGAGTCCAAGCGTCTCGGTGTGAAGCGCTTCGGCGGCCAGCAGGTCAAGGCCGGCGAGATCCTGATCCGCCAGCGTGGTACCTCTTTCCACCCGGGTGAGAACGTCGGTCGCGGTGGCGACGACACTCTGTTCGCCCTGAAGGCCGGCGCCGTACAGTTCGCTACCAAGCGCCGTCGCCGCGTGGTGAACATCGTCGAGAACGAGGCTGTCGAGGCCTAAGCCTTCACCAGCATTCGACATAGCTTTCGGCGGAGACCCGCACAGAGCTTAAAGATCCAGTGGACGCAGTCAATGCGTCCACTGGATTTTTTCGTGCCTCGATACAGCCATGAAAGCCATGATTCTGGCCATAAAAATAGCCCCGGCAGGACCGGGGCTTGTCTTGAAGTAGCAATGCTACAAGAGGCTCGGCGCTGACTCCTCGACAGGGCAGATCACTGGCGTGCCAGAATCGTCAAGCACCTTCGCCCGCAGTCCGTAGACCTCTTCCAACAGACCCGGGGTCAGCACCTCGGAAGGCTGCCCCTGCGCCATCAGGCGCCCACGGTGCAGCACAATAAGCTGATCACAGTAGCGCGCCGCCAGGTTCAGGTCGTGAATCGCAATCAGCGCGATCGAATCATTGTGGGATACCTCTCGGCGGATGAGCTGCAGAAGCTCCACCTGGTGCCGCAGATCCAGGGCAGACGTCGGCTCGTCCAGAAGTAGCACCTCGGGCTCGCGCACCAGCATTTGTCCCACGGCGACCAGCTGCCGCTGCCCGCCCGACAGTTCGTGAACATAGCGCGAAGCCAGGTGCGTAATCCCCAGCCTCTCTAGCACTGCGGCCGCTTGTTCCTGTGCGGTCGCGGTGGCTGCCCGGCGCGTCGATCGTTTCGTCGCCACGAGGATCGATTCGAAGGCCGTCAGGGAAGCGCTAGAGAGCAGGTCTTGGGGCACATAACCAATCGCATCGCGCCGGTTACTGCCGGATAGTTCCTCGCCGTTGCTGGTGATGCGGCAGGTGCCTGATGACGCCCTCTGTATCCCAGCGATCGTCTTCACCAGGGTGGATTTTCCCGCGGCATTAGGCCCCAACAGGCCGGTGATGGACCCCGGCTGAAAACCGGAAGCTGATACTCCCTGCAGAACCGGATTCTTGCCGTAGCGGACGTGGATATCTTCGATAGTCAGCATGGGCTAGGACCCCCAGACCGTGCGTCGGCGGACGAACACCAGAATGAGGAAGAAGGGAACTCCCACCAGGGATGTGATGATGCCGATCGGCACCGCCACGCCCGGAACCACAGTGATCGATACCGCGTGTGCAGCGGCCAGCAACAGTGCTCCGGCCGCCATGGATGCAGGGGCGAAGTAGCGCTGGTCCTCGCCGACGAGCATGCGGGCGACGTGGGGGCCGACCAGGCCGATGAAGCCGATCACGCCCGCGAACGCTACCGCGCTGGCCGCCAGTAGGGAGGAGACTACGAGGGTGCTAACGCGCAAGCGCTGGACATTGATCCCCAGCGCCGCCGCGCGATCATCGCCCAGTCGTAGGGCTGTGAGTTTCCACGAGTTCAGGACGGTGAAAGGTATCGCTATTGCCAGCGCACCAACGATGATGGCGTTGGACGTCCAGTTCGCGCGCTGTAGCGAGCCCATCGTCCAGAACACGATCTGCTGCAGTGCTTCGGTCGTCGCGCGGTATTGCATCAGGGAGAGCATTGCCTGGAACAGGAACACCAGCGCAATTCCGAGCAGAATCATCGATTCTGCGCTGGCTCCACGCCACAATGAAGCGCCGGCCACGATAAACACCGCCACCAGCGAGGCCACCCAGGCCACGGCCGCGAGGTTGAACTGCGGGTTGGCCAACACCGTCCAGCCCAACACAATCGATGCGGCTCCGCCGAACGCCGCTGCTGCGGAGATACCAAGGGTGAACGGCTCTGCCAGCGGGTTATCCAGGATGGTTTGCATGTGCGCCCCGGATAGGGAAAGCGAGGCACCGATGAGGACGGCCATCACAGACGCAGGCAGGCGTAGGTTCCACAGGACGGTGTGGGTCGTTTCATCCACCCCGTTGGGGTCGATGAGAGCCTTCCATAGTTCCATCAAACTCAGGTCTATGGGGCCGACGATCGTGGCGATGGCGAAGGCAGCGAAAGCAGCGATGGCCAGTGCGAGGATGGCGAGGATCTTCCGCCTGGCCTGGCGGCGATACTGTTTGACAACCGCGCTGGCTTCGGCCGGAAGTGCAGCATCGCGCCCGTCGGCTATCTCGCCTTCTTCCGTCGATGACTTTTCTGGGATTACAAGATGGGACATGGGGGTTACTTCTTGGGGTTAGCTCTTGGTGGAGGTGAAGAACGTTCCGGAGTACTCGAACGGCAGCCACTTCTTGTGGAAGTCCGCGAAGTCCTTCTCTACGTCGAGGTCCTGGAACAGTTCGGGGTGCAACCATTGTGCGAACTGCTCAAGGGCGAAAACGTTCAACGGGGAATCGTAGAACTGGTGGTAAACCGCGTGCAGCTTGCCCTCCTTGGGTGCCTTCAGAGCATTAAAGCCAGGCGTGGCTAGCAGTCCCTTGAGGGTCTTTTCAGATACGTCAGGCTTGGCAGTGTAGCCGAGCTCCACGTGCGGCAGCACCTCGGGCTTTTCGGGATCCTTGGCCCATGCGCCACCGGTGGCAATGATCTGCTCTGGCTGTTCGGCAAGGACCTTCTCTGCGGTGAGATCCCCGGATTCCGTGTCCAGCAGGTCGTCGCCGATGTTCTTTCCGCCCGCAGCGTTGACCAGATCGCCGAGGTTGGAATTCTTCACAGTTCCGCAGCAGTCCTTCATGCCCGCCGCGCGCCAGACCAGGGTCTTCGGCTTGTCTTTTGCCTTGTTTGCACGGTCGGTGACGTTCTTAACCTTGCCGTCGTAGAAGTCGTTGAACTCCTTGGCCTTGTCTTCCTTGCCCAGGAGCTGACCGTAGAGGCTCATCGTCTTGGTGGTGTTCTCCAGCGGCTTTTGGCGGAAGTCACTGAATACGTACTTCAGTCCAGCCTGGTCCATCTTGTCCAACAGGCCGGATTCTTCGGCGGCCTTCTTGTGATCCAGGGAAAGCACGGTGACGTCCGGCTTGTGGGCAAGCAGATTCTCGACGGTCACATCGCCCTTGGAGATGTTTCCAACGGTCGGGAGATCGCCATACTTGTGATCCACCTTGGAGAGCTTCTCCTCGAAGGTGGGGGCGGCGGAGTGCATGTCGGAGCCGATGGCCACGACGTGCTCCGTCGGGTTTTCCTTGTTCAGAATGGAGGTGGCGAACAGTCCGCGACCTTCTGCGAGGAGGATCTTTTCTGGGCGAGAGTCGAAGGAGACCTGTCGGCCGGTCACGTCGGTGACGGTGATGGAAGAGCCGGACTTTTTCGCATCGGAAGAGTCGCCGTCGCTGGGGTTAGATGCGCCGCAGGCTGCGAGGCCGAGGGCAGCGGTTGCTGCCACGACGCCGACGCAGACTTTGCGAAGCGGAGAAAAACGCATTGTTATTCCTTATGTGAGGGGTACGAGAGCAAGGATTTAACCCACTCTCATGCTTAGCTTAGCCTTACCAGTGGCAAGGGTAGGCTAACTATAGTTCATGTATCTCTGTGTAGGAAACACCGGGTTTAGATTCGCCACCCTTTTAGGCCACCACCCCAAACACAGATAGACTCGGAGCTCGAAGAATTAATTGGGGCGAAAAGAAAGCAAGGGAAAGCTATGCCACAATTCGTTGATCGCGTCGTTCTGCATCTGCAGGCCGGTGACGGTGGCCACGGCTGTGCTTCCGTGCACCGCGAAAAGTTCGTTCCCCTCGGCGGCCCCGATGGCGGTAACGGTGGCCACGGCGGAGACATCATTCTGGAAGTCTCCCCGCAGGTTCACACCCTGCTGGACTTCCACTTTCACCCGCACATCAAAGCCCCGCGCGGCAACAACGGCGCCGGCGATCATCGCCACGGCGCTCGCGGGGAGGACCTCGTACTCCAGGTGCCAGAGGGCACCGTGGTTCTTGACTCAAAGGGTGAAGCGCTTGCCGACCTGACAGGCAAGGGCACGCGGATGATCGTTGCCGCGGGCGGACACGGCGGGTTGGGAAACGCAGCGTTGGCGTCCAAAAGCAGGAAGGCACCGGGCTTTGCGCTGCTGGGCGAACCAGGCGAGGTAAAAGACATCACCCTCGAGCTCAAGTCCATGGCCGACGTCGGGTTGGTCGGCTTTCCCTCGGCGGGCAAGAGCTCGCTGATTTCCGTGGTCTCGGCCGCGAAGCCGAAGATCGCGGACTACCCGTTTACGACCCTCGCGCCGAATCTGGGCGTGGTCAATGTCGGCCACGAGGTTTTCACCATCGCCGATGTGCCGGGTCTGATTCCGGGTGCTAGCGAAGGCAAGGGGTTGGGGTTGGACTTCCTGCGCCACATCGAGCGCACCGCGGTTCTGGCCCATGTTGTGGACGCCGCCTCGCTGGAAGCCGATCGCGATCCGGTCGCCGATATCAAGGCGCTGGAAAAAGAGCTAGCGAACTACCAGGAGGAGCTGGCGAGTGACTCCGGGCTGGGCGACCTGCGTGAACGCCCGCGCGTGATCATTCTGAACAAGATGGACGTGCCGGATGCCTCCGACATGGCGGACCTGCAGGAAGAGGAGCTCAAGGAGTTTGGCTGGCCGATCTTCCGCATTTCCACCATCGCGCACCAGGGCTTGGATGAGCTGAAGTATGCGCTGATGGACATCGTGAAGGAGCACCGCAAGGCGCAC
The DNA here is from genome assembly GCF_014335105.1 of Corynebacterium sp. LK28. Classification (NCBI taxonomy): domain Bacteria; kingdom Bacillati; phylum Actinomycetota; class Actinomycetes; order Mycobacteriales; family Corynebacteriaceae; genus Corynebacterium; species Corynebacterium sp. LK28. The sequence continues at coordinate 22,439 of NZ_PDGZ01000001.1, forward strand.
CCGGTGGAGGAGAAGCCCGCGCAGGTCATTACCCCGAAGGGACTGCGGAAGCGCTCCGGTGGGCGCTTTGCCGAGTTCGAAGTGGAAGCCGACCCATCTGCCGAGGATGCCTTCATCGTCCGCGGCGAAAAGATCGAGCGTTGGATCCGCCAGACCGACTTTGAGAACGACGAGGCCGTGGGTTACCTGGCCGACCGCCTGGCCAAAGCCGGTGTGGAGGAAGCGCTGTACAAGGCTGGCGCCGACGCGGGCAGCGAGGTGACCATCGGGGAGATCACCTTCGAGTGGGACCCGCAGACCGCCGCGGGCGTGGACGTCATGCGCAGCGGACGCGGCACCGATATGCGCCTGGAGCAGAACACCCGCGCCACCCCGGAAGAGCGCAAGCGTGCGTCCCAGGCTCGCCGTGGCCTGATCGACGAGAACGACTTCGGCGACGGGGAGATCGCAGAGCGCGAGCGCTGGCAAGGCTAGCGCTGCCGTTGCCCCCAAACCGCACCGGGGGCGAGCGGCGGCTGGCATACTGGAACGTATGTCATCCTCCGAATCCGACGTTGCAGCCGATAAAGAGTTCAGTTCAGCCCAGTCCGCGTTTAGCTACGCGGGGCCGGGGGAGATGACTCCCGAACCAGTGAAGCCAGTGCCTACCTACGGGCAAAGGCCAGTGCATGAGCCGGGTCCGGTGGTGCCCGCGACATCCATTGAGTTCCCCGAACCGGAAGCGGATGAAGACGATCCGGCGATGGGGCACGATTCCTCTGTTCGCAGCGATATCGCTCACGCCCGCCGCTTGGTAGTGAAGATCGGCTCGTCCTCCCTGACCGATGACGACGGCCGTGTGGATCCGAACCAGATCGACATGATCGCCGATGCGCTGGAGGCACGCATGGCGCGCGACACCGACCTCATCGTCGTTTCCTCCGGTGCTGTGGCCTGCGGAATGGGCCCGCTGGAGCTTGCCCAGCGCCCCACCGATCTGGCCACTAAGCAGGCCGCCGCGTCTGTTGGCCAGGTGCTGTTGGCCCAGGAGTGGGCGCGTAGCTTCGCCCGTTACGGTCGTACGATCGGCCAGGTTCTTCTTACTGCTTCGGACGCCGCAGAACGCGACCGGGCGCGCAATGCCCAGCGAACGATCGACCGTCTGCGCCAGCTGAAGGCCGTGCCGATTGTCAATGAAAACGATACGGTCGCTACCTCTGAGATGCGCTTCGGCGACAACGACCGCTTGGCCGCGTTGGTGAGCCACCTGGCGTTCGCGGATGCGTGCGTGCTGTTGTCCGATGTGGACGGCCTGTATGACCGCAACCCGGCCGAGCCGGGGGCACAGTTCATTGCCGAGGTGAAGTCTTCCAAGGACTTGAAAGGCGTGGTCGCTGGAGACGGTGGGCGATTGGGTACAGGTGGCATGGCAGCCAAGGTATCCGCCGCCCGCTTGGCTTCCCGTGCGGGTGTGCCGGTGCTATTGACCTCTACAGATAACATCGGCGCAGCCCTGGATACCGCGGAGGTAGGAACCTGCTTCTGGCCGGATCAGGATCGCCTGAGCGCGTGGAAGTTCTGGGTGCTCTACGCCGCGGATTCGCATGGCCAGCTGCACCTGGATGCCGGTGCGGTACGCGCAGTGACGGAGGGGCACAAGTCCCTGTTGTCGGTGGGTATCACCAAGGTCGAGGGCGACTTTTCGCAGCGCGACGTGGTGGATCTGGTGGGGCCGGATGGAAAGATGATTGGCCGCGGCGAGGTGGCCTACGATTCCGCAATGCTCCACGACTTGATCGGCCAATCGACCTCCGACTTGCCGGAGTTCGCCCGCAGGCCGGTGGTGCACGCCGACTACATGTCCCATTACGCTAACCGAGCGCAGCTAAAGGGCTAGTAGGTAGTAGGGCTGTGGGGCCTCGGCCCGGGGGGCTAAGCTGCGCTTAGCTACTTGGAGGCCACATTGAGGGAGAGGACGCCTGCGCTAAGAGCCGTCATTCCCAGGCAGTTGATCCAGAATTCTGATCCGAGGAAGTTCGCCTTAATGTGAGCGATGATTGCGGAAAGGAAATAGCCCAGTACACCTACTGAGACGGTTGTCGCGACTGAAGCGTTGCCGGTAGCCGCACCGTAAACCAGGCCTGTGGCTGCGAGAGACTTGATCGCGATCAGCGTCCACCACCAATCTTCGGGGAACTTAACGCCCTCCAGGCAACGGCGTATGAACTTAGGTGGCTTGACGGAAATCAATGCGTCACCGGCGAGAACGGCGGCCAAAAGGTAGCTGCCACCTGTTGCTAGGGAACTCATTCGGATTCCTTTCTGCGAAGATCGAGGTCAGAGCGATACATGAAAGTACGCCTTGTCTTCGGAGAAGTGGACTTTAAGCCACACTACTCTCAGAAAGCCAATGCTGTTTCCGGTTTCCATGCAACACGGCGCAGCTTAGGGGCTGGTTCGCTAGCATGGGTTGGTATGACAAACTCCAACGACGCTAAAGAGAACGCTCTTTCCCCGGAACGCCAGGCAGAACGCGACGAGGTTCTAGCCAAGGCTAAAAAGGCCAAGGAGGTCAGTTCCCAGCTGCTGCTGAACACCCAGCAGAAGAACGATCTGCTGGCAGACGCGGCAGATGCGCTGGAGGCTAACGCGGCTGACATCATCGCCGCCAACGAGAAGGACATTGCAGCGGGCAAGGAGCGCGGCTTCGCCGACTCCCTGCTGGACCGTCTTGCCCTGGACACTGAACGAATTTCCGGCATCGCTGGCGGCCTGCGCCAGGTCATCGGGCTATCAGATCCCGTGGGCGAGATCGTCCGCGGACACACCCGACCCAACGGCCTGCGCATGAAGCAGGTGCGCGTGCCGCTGGGTGTGATGGGCATGGTCTACGAAGCTCGTCCGAACGTCACTGTCGATGCTTTCGGCCTGGCCATCAAGTCCGGCAACGTGCCACTGCTGCGCGGCTCGAAGTCCGCCCGCCACACCAACGAGAAGCTGGTGCAGATCCTGCAGGACGTGGCTGAAAGCCACGACCTGCCGCGGGAGCTGGTGCAGCTGCTGCCTTGCGATACCCATGACTCGGTGCAGGACCTGATCACCGCCCGTGGCCTGGTGGATCTGGTTATCCCGCGCGGTGGCGCGGGGCTGATCAACGCTGTTGTGCTGGGCGCTACCGTGCCCACCATCGAGACCGGTACGGGTAACTGCCATTTCTACATCGACTCCTCTGCGGACATCGAGGAAGCCACCAAGCTGGTTATCAACGGCAAGACCCGCCGCTGCTCCGTGTGCAACGCCACCGAGGTTCTACTGCTGGATTCCGCCCTGCCGGACCCGGACAAGATCCATGTTCTGGAGGAGCTGCAGAAGGCCGGCGTGACCCTGCACGGTGAGAAGGATCAACTGGATCCGTTGATCAACGACGTCGTCCAGGCAGAAGAAACCGACTGGACCGACGAGTACCTGAGCTTCGATATCGCCGTGGCCATCGTCGATGGCGTGGAGGAGGCCGTGACCCACATCAATCGTTACGGAACCAGCCACACCGAGGGTATTGCCGCCCGCGACTACAAGACCACCAGCTACTTCGAGCAGTACGTCGACGCAGCCGCTGTCTCCATCAACACCTCCACAGCCTGGACGGACGGAGAGATGTTCGGCTTCGGCGCGGAGATTGGCATCTCCACCCAGAAACTGCACGCCCGCGGACCTATGGGCTTGCCGGAGCTGACGAGCACCAAGTGGATCATCAACGGCGAAGGCCAAGTTCGCCCCTAAGTGCCGCTTTGGCGCCAGCTTTTCCGGTTGAGAAGTGGGCGTCATAAAGAAAGAACAGCTACACCACGAGGGTCAGGCTCGCGCCGAGCGCCAGAACCAGACAGAGGGGGATTTCCCACATACCGACCTTCTTAGGAGTCCACTCGCGCGGGTTAGCCTTCGCGATCGGTGGGATCAGCTTGGCGCGAAGGTCGGCCGCGGCCATCAACAAGATCATCAGGGGACCGCTGGCTGCATAGCCGCCGTCGAGAGCAGCCGCGACAGAGGTGATCAGCGTAAGCAACAAAGCGATCCGGTGATAGCGCAGGGACACACGCTCGAAGGGAGCGTTGTCGCGCTCGCGGATGATCGTCTTTACATAAAAGATCGTGCCGGTGAAATACAGGCCGATGATCAGGGTCGTCACCCAAATGGCCACCGGAGCCTCGCTGAAAAACCACGGCAGAACGGAAAAGCCACTGGCCGAAACAGCGACTATGTACATCAAAGCGCTGGCCACCGTCGTGGAAATGCCGGAGATGAGGCTGCGGGGGCGGCGTCGAAAAATTTCCATCACAGCGACCGCGATCAGCGGGATAAACGCGACTGCCCACCACAGCAAACGGGGCTGCAAGAACAACACCACAGCGCAACACGCGATCGTCAGCGCAGCGTACGTGAACAGTGGCCAAAGGTAAGCACGGCGACGGGACGGGGCACGGGTCTTAAACCACAGGCCGAACGCGAAGAAGGCCGCGTAGCCGAAAATCCAAGCTAAAGGCATGAACGTCAGCGCCAGCCACTGCACCGGGTTGCCATAGGAAGGGACGATGACAGCGGCGGTGATCAGGCCGGTGACTATGGGCAAAAGAAGCATTGCCCATGCGCCATGCTGGTTTGGAACCCACGGGTTGGTACTCATTTCTAGCGCGGAAACTCCCTGATCTTTGACCTATAATTCTGGGCAACAAAGCACGTGAATGGCACTTGGTGCTCGGCATTGGGTGCCCTGTACTGAGTGCCCAGTTCCCATATTCCTCCAGACTAGAATCTTCCCGACCCGATGGGAAAGCCCCGGGTGGCCGTGGAAGCCGAGAAAGCAGAAAAGTACTGTGCAAAAAACTACGACACAGCCCACCAGAGTCGGCATCATGGGCGGGACCTTCGACCCGATCCACAACGGCCACCTGGTTGCAGGCAGCGAGGTCGCGGATCTGTTCGACCTGGATGTCGTTATCTTCGTGCCCACGGGGCAACCCTGGCAGAAGAAACACAAGCGGGTGTCCGCCGCGGAGGATCGCTACCTGATGACGGTCATCGCGACGGCCTCGAACCCCCGCTTCCTGGTCTCTCGGGTGGATATCGACCGAGGTGGCGATACCTACACGGTCGACACCTTGGCGGATATCCGCGCCCAGTACCCAGAGGCCGAGCTGTTCTTTATTACGGGCTCCGATGCGTTGCAGAAGATCGTGACATGGCGGGACTGGGAAAAAACTTTCGACCTGGCGCACTTTGTGGGTGTGACTCGCCCCGGCTACGAGCTGCCGGCGGGCGATGGCAGCGGCGACGATCCCCTGTCTAGGGAAGTCGCGGCGGGGCGCTTGTCGCTGGTGGAGATTCCCGCCATGGCCATTAGCTCCACCGACGTGCGCGAGCGGGCGTCGGAAGGCCGACCGGTGTGGTACCTGGTGCCCGATGGCGTGGTGCAGTACATCGCCAAGCACGGCATGTACGTTTCCAGCGAATAGCTGGTGGGTTGCTAGACTGAGTGTGTTTTTAATCAAGCAAGAAGGGCTGAATTTTTTTGACTGCTACCGCAGAATCTATCGCGCTCGCCGGAGTAGCGGCGCGTGCAGCAGCCGAGAAGCTGGGGGAGGACATCCTGGTTCTCGACGTCTCTGACCGCCTGGCTATCACCGATGTGTTCGTCATCGTCAGTGGCGATAACGAGCGCATGGTTAACTCCATCGTCGACGAGGTGGAGTACGAAGTAGGCCAGGATGGCCCGAAGCCAACCCGTCGCGAAGGCCGTGGCGAGGGGCACTGGGTGCTGCTGGACTACGGCAATGTCGTCGTGCACGTCCAGCGCAAGCAGGAGCGCGAGTTCTACGCGCTGGACCGCCTGTGGCGCGATGCCCCGCAGATCGAGGTCGAGGGCGTAGAACAGCTGGATCGTGGCGGAAACTGGGATGCCGATGCAGAGGTAGACATCCTGGAGGCCAGGAGCATCGACGACCTGCCGCTGGCCGGCCCCACGCCGGACGCAGACGAGCTTTAAACCCCGGTAGTTTCTGATCATGGGCGAGCGCAGGGTCTATCTGGTCCGTCACGGACAGACGGAATACAACGCCAAAGGGCGGATGCAAGGCCAGTTGGATACGGATCTGTCCCCGGTAGGGGTACAGCAGGCTAAGGTCACGGCGCAGATGCTGGAGGATAAGCGCATCGCCCGGGTGATCTCCAGCGATTTGAAGCGCGCCTACGATACGGCACTGATCCTCGCGGAGCCTTTCGGCTGCGAGGTGACGACCGACCCTCGCTTGCGGGAGACTGATCTGGGGCAGTGGCAAGGCGCCTCGCGCGAAGAGGTCGACCGTGATTTCCCTGGTCAGCGCGCGTATTGGCGCCACGATCCGCTGTGGGCGCCGCCGGGTGGCGAAACGCGCCTGGAGGTAGCCGAGCGCGCCCATGCCGTGATTGAAGAGATCATGGCGACCGATGTCTTCGACGAAGGCGATGTGATGATCGTCGCCCACGGCGGAACGATCGGCGCTTTGACTGCCCGTCTGTTGGATCTGCCGAGCCGTTACTACCCGGTGTTCACTGGCCTGGGCAATGCCTGCTGGTCGCAGCTGCTGGCCCGTCCCCGCTTTACCGGCGAGGCCACGGGAACCACGCCGGTAGCCATTGATGGTTCGACGGTGCCGTTGGTGCCCTCTAGCCGTCCCGATTGGTGGAAGCTGCCGCAGTGGCACCTGGAGGGATGGAATTTGGGCGTGGCCACCGACGCAAGCCCGGATGAAGGTGCCCTTCCAGGTAGTAGCCCTGTTTCTTCTACTCATGACGCCACCGCCTCCGCCCCGCACGATCCCAGCCAGGGGAGGGGCTAGTGGCTGTCCAGATTGTCACTGATTCTTCCTGCTGCTTGCCAGAGGACCTTGCGAAGAAGGCAGGCATCACCGTGCTGGATCTGCACGTGGAAGGCGAGGGCGAAGAGCAGACCACCGCCAGCCTCAGCAGTTTGGAGCTGGCCGCGAGCTATGCGCGCCTGATGGAGCGCGGCGGCGATGCGGGCGTGGTGGCGCTGCACCTGTCCAAGCAACTGTCCGCGACTTTCGCCAACGCTTCCGTGGCCGCGGGAGTTTTCGAGGGCAAGGTGCGGGTGCTGGATTCGAAGAACATCGGGATGGTTTTGGGCTTCGCCGCGCTGCGTGCCGCCGAGGCCGCCCGGGAGGGCGCGGATCTGGATGCGGTGGTGGCTGTGGCGGAGGAATCGCTGAAGAACTCCTCGCTGTGGCTGTATGTTCATGAGCTGGATGTGTTGCGCAAGGGTGGGCGGCTGTCGGTGGGGCAGGCGCTGTTGACCTCCACGCTGGCGATCAAGCCGATCCTGCAGTTAGCGGAGGGCAGGCTGACGTTGGCGGCAAAGACCCGTACCCAGGTGAAAGCCATGGATAGGGTGGTGAAGTTGGTGCGTCAGCTGGTCATCGACGAGGCCGTGGCGGCCAAGGGAAACCCCCGCGATGTGAAGATCGCCGTGCACCACAGCGACGCGGAAGATCAGGCGGTGGATCTTTCTGCCCGGATCGGGGAAATGGTTGAGGAACTGAACCAACTGGAGGCACCAACCGAGCCTCCGGAGCCGCGGGCCCATGGTTTGCGCCGACAGGTACGAGTGGAAACCTGGCAGTCTTTGCCGCAGGTGGAGGTCAGCATTGTGACCATCCCGGAGGTTCTGCAGTTGCACGTCGGCCAGGGGGCATTGGGCGTGGCAGCGACGATGTGGGAGAACTCGACGTCGGACTCGCACTCGGACTGAGTTTCCACAGGCAAGGAGTTATCCACAGCCTTCTGGGGCTTTGATCTCTAGACGGCAAGGGCACGGCGCTGACCGTCCCGCCGGTGTGCTGTGATCGGGCGCATGTCCACACGACGAATGCGGTTGAGTTCCGTAGACAAGGTGCGCGCCCGGGCGGAAGCGCTGGCGCAGCCAATGCCCGAACACGAGCTAGCCAACGTCGATCTAGATACGCACGCGGACATGGGCGGCAGGGCTTCGCGGGCGCTGGTGGTGGCGGTTGTGGTGGCTGCCCTCATTGGCTTTGCGTTTTTCGCCTGCCAACGGTCGGATTCGGAGGGCGGAGAGGCAGCACCAGCCAGTGGCCCGGAGTTGCTGGCTGGCACGAACGCGCCGGGTAACAATGGCGTGGCGACAAACAGCGCGGGCGGGGCGACTGACAGTGCTGGCGGCGCGGGTGATGCAGGTGCTGCCGGTGGCGCCACAGAGAACTCGGAAGAAGGCGATGGCGACCAGGAGTGCGTCGTCAGCGTGCAGGGCATGGTGCGCCATCCTGGTCTGCTGCGCGTAGAGGCGAATACCCGGGTGGGGGAGGCAATAGAGGCAGCGGGTGGAACTCTGCCCAAGGCCGTCGTGCTGGGCATCAATCTGGCCGAGCAGGTCAGTGATGGCATGCAGATTGTGGTGGACGATAAGGGCTCGAGCGTGGTGTACGCCGGGGCGGGGCAGACCTCTGCCGGAGGTGCGGCCGCGCCGGGTGATCCGAACAAGGCGGGCGGCAACCCTGGCGCCAATTCCGGTGCCAAATCCGGCGCCAATCCTGGCTCCAAACCGGGGACCTCGGCGGAGGGCAAGATCAACCTCAATACCGCCGATTCTGCGCAGCTGGAAACCATCAGCGGTATTGGACCTGCCACTGCGGAGGCCATCATCGCCTGGCGCGACTCCAACGGGCCATTCACCAGCGTGGAGCAGCTCCTGGAGGTGCGCGGCATCGGCCCGGCGAAGTTTGAATCGATGCGCGATGCGGTCACCATCTAGCGCCCTTTCCACTGATTCCACTGTTTCCGACAGCGTCATCGAGCCCTACTCCCCGGAGGCTGTCGCGAAGGCGCGGGGTATAGATCTGCGCCTCGTCCCAGTGGCCCTGACTAGCTGGCTGATGGCCGCTGCGATCATCCTGACCCGCAGTGATTGGCCACTTCTTGTCGGGCTGGCTGCCGCGCTAGGCGGGGCCGTGTGGTGGCTTCGCCTCCGCCGTGCTTATGGTTTTCGCGTTTCCCGGGTGCTCGCGCGCAGCGTCGCTACCGTCGGGGCTATCGCCAGCACAGTCGGGGCCGGCACGTGGTTGCGGATTCTTTTTATTGACGCCCACCCGCTACTGCGCACACTCTCCACTAACGCGGCCGTGGTGCGGGAGCGGGTGACGGTGGCGGGCCTGCCGAAGCAGCTCACGGAGGGGAGGGTGGTGGTTCCCGTAGAAGTCCCCGGCTTGGGGGACGTGCCACTATTCCTGCGTCCCGAGCTAGCCCGCGGAGCTGGCGCGAATGCCATTGATTTCACGTCACTTCAGCCAGGCATGAGCTTCGATATCTCCGCCACTGCGCGCCCAGCCCAAGGGGCAGAGCTCATCCCGGTGACGTTGTCGGCCACCCGGGCGCCGGAGAATCTAGGCGAGCCGGAGGGGCTATGGCGCATCACCAGCTGGCTACGCGAAAGTTTCCACGCGCTGTGCGCCGACCTGCCGTGGGATGCGGGTAAGATCCTGCCCGGCATGGTGATGGGGGACGTCAGCATGCAGGATTCCACCCTTCGCAATCAGTTCACCGTCACGGGGCTCAGCCACCTGAGCGCAGTCTCTGGCTCCAACGTCGCTGTGATCACCGGAACCGCATTGCTCATAGCCACAGCGTGCCGAGCAGGCTACCGAAGCCGGCTCGTTGTAGCAGCGCTATTCTTAGCGGCATTCGTACTGCTGGTCGGCCCGGAACCCAGCGTGCTGCGCGCGGCGATCATGGGCAGCGTTGGCCTGGTGGCCGTGGCATCGGCGCGCTGGACGGACGTGTTGGCCTCCCTGAGCGCCGCCGTTTTGCTACTGATGGTGATCGCCCCGGGCATGGCCATCAGCTACGCCTTCGTATTATCCGTGGCAGCGACCGCGGGCATCCTGGTGGTACTTCCGTGGTGGTCGAAAGCCATTTTGTTGAGGCTGCAGCAAGTCCCCTGGTTAGTCAAAGACGACCGCCCCACCCAGCTGCAAGCGATGGCAGTGCGCATGGTGGTGATCGCCGTGGCTGCGGACCTGGTGACCATCCCGATCATCGTCCACATGACGGGCAAGGTCTCTCTGGTCGCGGTGGTGTGTAACCTCGCCGTGACGGCGGTCGTACCAATCATTACGGTGTTGGGGCTGCTCAGCGCGTTGCTAGCCGCGGTGTATCCACCGCTGACGTTTCTGCTGGCCCAGACAATAGTAGCCCCGGCCGTGCCGTGCGCGGCATGGGTGATGTGGGTAGCGCGCACAGGCTCCACCGCGCCGATGCTAGCTACCCCTGGTGGGTGGTTATGGGCAGCTCTGGCCACCTCACTACTGGCAGGGCTTCTTCTCAGTGTGCGCTACGCCCGGCACTGGCGACAGCTTCGGTGGTGTTGGGCCACGCTCTTGTGCGGCCTGGTGATGCTTGGGTTAGGGGATCGTGGGGGCGTCATAAAACTAGAAAGACCGGATAAACACACAACAGCGACAATGCAGACCGGGGTGATAGATCTCAACGGCACAACGGTGATTCGGGTGAGCGACGACGAGGCAGCGATACGGCAACAGCAACAGATCGCAGACGCCGTGGCAGCCGCGGGTGGGGCAGGGCAGGTGGCTGTGGTGGTGACCGAGTGCGGGAAACCCCACGATAGGCCCAGCTACATGCCCAGTGGGGTGCCGGTGTACTACCCGTGCAAAGACAAGCTGAAGTTCCGTTAGAAGTCCCCGGCGTGGATCTGGCAAGATCGAACCCATGAACGCCACCGAGCACCCCGCACCCATCAACCTCATCGTCGGTGGCGATGATTTCCTCGCCGAACGGCGCCGACAAGGAATCGTGCAGCAGGCACGGGCCGCCAGCGGGGACCCGAACTTGCCGGTGGAGATGCGAAAAGCGTCGGAGCTCAGCGCCCCCGAACTGGCGGAACTACTCAGCCCCAGCTTGTTCGCCGAAGACCGCATCGTCGTGGTCACCGGGGTAGAGGATACGGGTAAGGACATCATCAGCCTGCTGGAACAAGCCATCAAAGACCCGGCGGACGGCGTGGTTCTGATCATCGTGCACACCGGCAAGGGGCGTAACAAGAAGCTGGTGGATAGCTGGCCGAAACTCGGCGCGGTGGTGTTCCAAGCCGGGGCGCTGAAAGGGCGGGAACAGCTGGCCTTCATCGACCAAGAATTCCGCGCCCACGGCGCGCGCGTGACCCGCGAGGTCTGCGAGCTACTGCTGGACGTTGTCGGCAGCGACCTACGGCAGCTGGCCAGCGCCATCAGCCAGCTGATCGCGGATACCGACGGGAACGTAGACGCCGCCGCGGTGAAGCGCTACTACCAGGGCAAAGCGGAAGTCAGCGGTTTCGAAGTGGCGGACTATGCGATCGCCGGAAATGTCTCTGCCGCCGTGGCTCTGGCGCGCCGGGCTCTGCAGCTAGGCGTGCCACCTGTGTTGCTGGCCAGCGCTCTGAGCTCCGCGGTGGCGGACATTGCAAAGGTCGCCGGGGCGGGCAACATTAATTCCCGCCGCGATGCGGCCAAGTTCGGCATGGCGCCGTGGAAGCTGGATAAGACGATCCGTACGGCCCGGCGCTGGAGCACCCCCATGATCGCCCAGGCGGTACAGATCACCGGCGCACTGGATGCCGGGGTGAAGGGCCACAGCGCGGACCCCGACTACGCAGTGGAAGATGCGGTGCGCCGGATCGCGCAGGTGGCGCTGCGGCGCTAACACCCGCTATACCGCGGGGCGGAAGCCCTTCCACACGCCGCAGTGGATCGCGTCGTTGTAGCGGGATTCAAACTGGTAGTCCCGCGTTTCCTCCCACTGGTCCACGCCACCTTCCAGGTGGGAACCCAGCAGCGCACCCGTCAACGACGCACGGGTGTTGCGGTTGCCCGGCCAATTCACCGCGACGTGCAGGAAATCGTGCGGGGCGTATTGATTACTGTGATCCAGGTACAGCTGCGCCAGCAGCAGGGCAGAAGCCGTGCACGAACCGGCATCCCAGCCCCGGCCGAAGATCTGCACGAACTTGCGGCGGCAGCGGTAAAGCTCCTCGAAGTCGCCCTGGGCGAGGAAAGGATCTAGGTACTCGCGCACAGCGGCCACGCGGGAAATCAACTCGCTCAGCGGCGCGTCGGGGCCGGTGAGGTCCGTGATCAGCGCCGAATCCAGATCCTGGAGAATGTCGGACTTCTCCTCGTTGGTCAGCAGATTGTCGTTGTCGAAGTTCTCGTCGCCGGCCAGACCCTCAGCGACATTCACCAGGTCGGTGCCCTTGCGGGCGGACACCAGGCATGCCATCACGGCGCACGCCGCACGGGCCACGCCCGAGTCGTGGGTCACCATGCCTTGCAGCACGGACCAGCCCACGCCCTGATCCGACGGAGCCAGCAGCGCACTGGCGGCCACGCGCATGACCGCGCCCGAACCCCCGGAGTGGGTAGACACATCGTCCCAGTGTTCCGCGCCGAGCTGGCTCAGGCGGTCCAGCGATTCCGTTGTGGAGGGGCCGGGCAGGCGGTCGTAGTCTGGGTCGGAGTGGTAGTTGATGAAGTGCTGGCCGATGGCCTGCATGCCCTCTTCGCGGTCGAGGTTCCCTCGGTCGATATCCCTCATCGCGGCACAGAGCGCCAACGTCATCTGCGTAGCGTCACTGATAACGAGCGGTTCGGGAAGCGGGGTGCGCTCGGGCTGCGGAGGCATCTGATACGGGTAGCCCCACGCATCGCCCAATGCGGTGCCGAGCAGGGCTGATCGGAAACGATCCTTCATCCCTTCTTCGAACTCCTTCGGAAAGTCATTGCGTTTGAAACCTAGCTAATCACTTTAGGGCAAAGTGAAAGCCCGCACCCGGGGAGGCTGTTGCTGTCGTTGCTTAGTGACGCAACGTCTCAACCTCTTTTAAAGGATGCGGGCCTCTTTTACACAAGAAGCTAGCGAAAGCTTAAGCCATCTTGTTGAAGCGAGCGGCCATACCGGACTTCTTGTTCGCCGCGTTGTTGCGGTGAATGGTGCCCTTGGTGACGGCCTTGTCGTAGAAGCGGGAAGCGACGCGCAGCTGAGCCTCTGCGGCTTCCTTGTCGCCAGCCTCAACCGCAGCGTTGAACTTGCGGGTCTCGGTGCGCAGACGGGAGCGGATAGCCTGGTTGCGCTTGCGGGCGATCTCGTTGGTCAGAACGCGCTTCTTCTGCTGCTTGATGTTTGCCATGGTGGCGTGCCTCTTTTCCTGAAAGTCTTCGAAAAAAATTTTGACGTTCATTGGAAGCGCAAAGCTTCGCTGTGTCCACGTGATCTCTTACATCCCACCCAAGGTCCTGTGGAATGCGACGTGGCCTGCAGTGCTTACGTATTACGGGGCGTACTTTTTACGAGCGCAACACGGGCACTGTGAACTCGAGAAATGTTAGCAGCACAGGTCGGGAAACGACAAAACGCGGGGAGTTTAGCTCCAGCCGTAGACCTGGCGGAGTTCGTTGGCCACCCGTTCAAAACGACGGGCTGGCAGCGGGATGCCGCGGCGCTGAATGTGGGACTCCGGAACCTGCAGCACCTTATCCATACGCACCCAGCTATCCAGGTCCGCGCCGGTACTCCACGGGCCAGTGCCGACGGGGATCCAGTTGATCTTATCGGCGTATTCTTCCCGGGAGGAGATCAGTAGCGTTAGCAGCCGGTGGTGGTTGCGACCCACCACGAGGACCGCGCGTTGCTCGGGAACCATGCCCTTCTTGGGGCGAATGTTCGCCCACACGACCTCTCCAGCATCTGCCTGCCCGTCCATATCCGGGATGTAAGTGACGGCACGGGCAAGATCCCGGCTGGGGGTCTTAATAGTTTCCTCCCGCGACTCCGTCGCAGCAGCGTGCTTCGCCCCCATGCCCAGATGTGCGTTGAGTTCCGCGATACCGCGCTTCAGCGCTTGTTTGCGCGTGAAATGACGCAGGTAAAAATGCTGGAAGAATCCCCGAATAGCCCCAAAGAGATTGGTGGATTTGCCACGTGGGGGCGTCACTTCCACATCACTAACTTCGGAACCAGCCATAGCTGACAGATTACCTGAACGAGGCACACACAGGAATGCAGTTTCGCAGCCAAACCCCGTCTGCTACTTCCGGGCCGATACATAGTAGGGTTACGCGTAAGCGAAAGAGGAGGGCACATGGCAGCCAAGCAGAAGAATTACGCCACAGAGACGTTCACGGACCCGGAGAGGATCCGTAACTTCTGCATCATTGCCCACATTGACCACGGCAAATCCACCCTGGCGGACCGCATCCTGCAGATGTCCGGCGTTGTCGAAGACCGCGACATGCGCGACCAATACCTGGACAACATGGATATTGAGCGCGAGCGTGGCATCACCATTAAGGCGCAGAACGTGCGCCTTCCATGGGTGCCGAAGACGGGCGCGCATGCGGGCGAAGAGCTGGTGATGCACCTGATCGATACGCCGGGGCACGTCGACTTTACCTATGAGGTCTCCCGCGCCCTGGAGGCATGTGAGGGCTGCATCCTGCTGGTCGACGCAGCGCAGGGAATCGAGGCCCAGACGCTGGCGAACCTGTACCTGGCGATGGAAAACGACCTCGAAATCATCCCGGTGCTGAACAAGATCGACCTGCCGGCAGCAGACCCGGAGAAGTACTCGCTGGAGCTCGCCCACATCATTGGTTGCGAGCCGGAGGACGTACTGCGCGTATCCGGCAAGACGGGCGAGGGTGTGCCCGAGCTGCTGGATAAGGTCTGCGAACTTGTGCCCGCTCCCGTGGGGGACGCTGATGCCCCGGCCCGCGCCATGATCTTCGACAGCGTCTACGACATCTACCGCGGCGTGGTGACCTACGTGCGCATGATGGACGGCAAGCTGGAATCCCGCCAGAAGATCCAAATGATGAGTACCGGCGCGACCCACGAAACCCTGGAGATCGGCGTGGTCTCCCCAGAACCGACGAAGACCAAGGGCCTGGGTGTGGGCGAGGTTGGCTACATCATCACCGGTGTGAAGGACGTTCGCCAGTCCAAGGTGGGCGATACGATCACCTGGGCGACCAACGGAGCCGAGGTGCCTTTGAAGGGCTACCAGGAGCCGACCCCGATGGTGTACTCCGGCCTGTTCCCAATCAGCGCCGACCAGTACCCCGACCTGCGCGAAGCAATCGAGAAGCTGCAGCTTAACGATGCTTCCCTGACTTTCGAACCGGAGACTTCGGTGGCCCTGGGCTTCGGCTTCCGCTGTGGGTTCCTGGGGCTGCTGCACATGGAGATCACCCGCACCCGCCTGGAGCGCGAGTTCGGCCTGGATCTGATCTCCACCGCGCCTTCCGTGGTCTACCGCGTGGTCAAGGAGGACGGCAAGGAAGTCTACGTCCGCAACCCCTCGGATTGGCCGGGCGGCAAGATGCGTGAGGTCTACGAGCCGATCGTGAAGATGACCGTGATCGTGCCGGCGGAGTTCCTGGGTTCGACTATGGAGCTGTGCCAGTCCAAGCGTGGCCAGATGGGCGGCATGGACTACCTGTCCGAGGACCGCGTGGAGCTGCGCTACACCATGCCGCTGGGAGAGATTATCTTCGACTTCTTCGACCAGTTAAAGTCCCGCACCAAGGGCTACGCTTCGCTGAACTACGAGGAAGCTGGTGAGCAGCTGGCCGACCTGGTGAAGGTCGACATCCTGCTGCAGGGCGACCCGGTGGATGCGTTCAGCGCGATCGTGCACCGCGAAAACGCCCACTGGTACGGCAACAAGATGACGGTGAAGCTCAAGGAGCTCATCCCGCGCCAGCAGTTCGAAGTGCCGGTGCAGGCCGCCATTGGCTCCAAGATCATTGCCCGCGAGAACATCCGCGCCCTGCGCAAGGACGTTCTTTCCAAGTGCTACGGCGGCGACGTCTCGCGTAAGCGCAAGCTGCTGGAGAAGCAGAAGGAAGGCAAGAAGCGCATGAAGGCCATCGGTTCGGTTTCTGTTCCGCAGGAAGCCTTCGTCGCTGCCCTGTCTACTGACGCCGACTAGGTTTATTGACGCCGACTAGGTTCCACCGAGCGCCCGTACCGACGCGGCCAGGCGGTTGATTTCGCTTAAGGAGAGCTCCTCGTCCGCGTGGGCGTTGCAATAATCCAGCAGGGTATACCCGGTGAGCTGCAGCTGGTTGTGCTTGGCCCACACACGGCGCGCGTACGACGAGTTGTTGTTGATCATCTTCATCATGTGCTTGCGCTCGCTGAGCAGCTCAAACTGCAGGTCGCGGCGTGCGTAGAGGGCATCGTCGGGGTGGGTAGTCAGCAAAGCGCCCAGCAGGGAGCCCATGGCGGCTTTACAATGGCCGACCAGGCGGCGGTGATAGTGGGTGTCCGACGTAGTGCGCCAGAACCACAAGAAGATAAACGAGCAGATCATCGCAACAAACACCTCGGCCAGGCGATCGATGGTGACATCGCTGAGCGGGCGGGCGAGCGAGTTACCCATCATCAGAGCCATGGGGGTGGTGAAGATGACGGTGAACGCATAGTTCTTGACGATGAAGAACTCGGCGGCGAATTGGCAAATGGCCAGGAGGAACAGCAGGGGTAGGCCGCCGATCTGGAAGGCGTGGGCGATGGCGAACATGCCGATGCCCAGCACGGAGCCCAAGAGTCGGTGGACGCCGCGGATGGTGCCGGGGATTTTCTCTGGCCCCCACTGCAGGATCAGCAGAGCGGTAATCACACCCCAGTCGGGACGATCCAGCCCCAGCCAGATGGTGAGGGTGCAGGAGGTCAGGCTGGCGAGCACTACTTTTTCCATGCTGAGTTCCGCATGGCTGTGGATGTTCAGAGAGCGGCCGATGCGGTACTTCACCGACGGCTGGTGGTGGGGGATGGCGGTGCGGGTGGGCTCGACCATGCCGTTGGAGTCGGAGAAATCCTCGTCCGTGTCGACGTAACCGGCCTCGGCACTGAGAGCCATGAGTCGCTTGCGGGCCTGTTGCACCTGCGCCACCAGGTTGCGCTGAGCTTCGCGGACAACCTTGCCACCAGAGACGATCCCTGCTCCCATGAGAGCGGACCAGGCCTCAAACAAAGAGGTGCGGGCGAGGTAGTAGTGGCCGGGCGAAGGATCGGCCTCGAAGTCCGCAACCGCGTTGTTGAGGGTGCGGATCGCCTGCTGCTCTGGGCCCCGCGGGTTGAGCAGGGCGGGGAACATGCCGACGATGACGGCGACGAACGCGCCGAACAGAGCCCAGCCACCGATGGCTAGCGGGTTGAGGCCGTTGCGGGCGATCATCGTGGCGCCGCCGGAGACCATGACGATGAAGAAGCCGCCCGGTGGCGGCAGACGCAGAGCGTTCTGGGCATAGGTGAATACGCCCGACAGGAAGGTGCAATAGGCACCGGCGATCAGGAGCCACCAGTGCGAACCCCCGGAGTCCATGTGCGCCCACATCATCTTTCCCAGCCATGCTGCGATGGTGGGGCAGATGGCCAGAAGTGCGGCGGAGAAGACCATGACCTTCAGACGGGTTCGGTATGGAAGGTTGCCGCCGTAAATAACAGCGAACGCGCCTCCGGCGACTAGCAGCATTGCATCGGTGTGGCCTAAAGACCACGCGATTGTGCCCGGGATCAGCAAAGACAGTGCGGCCCGCACGCCAGCTGCCCAGCCTTTGGCCTTGGAGTTGAAGGTAGTGAAGAGTTCCCAGGCGCTAGGGCGCTGGGGGATGGGGAACTCGGCGGGGCGCTTTACGGGACTGGGCTGGCTCACTGCGGCTGTAGGCCTCCTCGAAGGATCGCTCAATGGAACTAAAAGGATCGGGTTGGACAGTCATAGTCTAACCGGAGAGAATCGAACGTCCCGCTGTGGGTTGTCCGGGCTCTACCTACACTAAGAGTCATGAACTACAAAGAGCCGCAGGGGTATGGTGAGCAGGGCAAGAAGGATTACTTGGCTGGCTGGATGCCGGACGAGGATCCCACCGACGGGCACGTCGTGCGTTCCACAGACGAGCAAGAAGTGGAAACCCGCCGCATCCGGTTGGCCAGGTACCGCCCGAATACCGCTAAAAAGCTCGCGGCGTGGCTTGCACTGATCTTGGGTGGCATGATGCTTGTCGGGATTCCTTCGGGGGCTGTGGAAGGTACCTCGGGAGGTCTGAAAATCCTCCTCGCAGTCCTGTATTTCCTCGTCTTCGCAGGCCCAGCGTTGTATTGGATATATGCGAACAAACGCGATACGAAGTCGGTTCGGCAATGGGCCGCCACGGAAGCTGATTACCGGGAGGTGTGGGAATCCTTCGACCCGGCAACAAAGTCCGTGTTCGCTCGACCTGCTCCGTCCGAAGAGCTGCCGTTGCTGCCGAAGCGCCCCTGGCTGTGGATCTGGATCGCGGAGTTTGCGTTGATCGCTACCGCCGGCGCGCTGACCCCTGCCTAGCGTTCGCCTTAAACGTGCAGGTCGCCGGTGTCTGGGTGAGGGCCGACTAGCCGTTGTATAGAGCCAGTACCTGCGGCATTGCGCGGTGGAGATAACCGGCATTGGGGAATCCGACGCTTACACCTACAGAGCGGTCGCTTTGATCGATGCAGTCCATGTCGGTGTTAGCGGAGCCGATGGTACACGTCAGATCGTAGGATTCGTTGTTTATCGGACTGGTGACGCTAATGGAGGCGCGGGGTATTGCCGTCGCATCCGGGCTCAAGGCAAACGGTTCGAACTTAGCCTTCAACGCAGTCTGGTAGATCGCTCGCGCGAACTCGCACGAGGTGGCTTCGTGCGCTCTAAGTTTGGCGCCTTCCGCTGTGGTTCCACAAGATCCTCCGAGTTTGCTGGGGGTTGCCCGTGAGCCCCCGCGGGGTTCAGAACTCGAGCCATCATCCGGTGAGGGATCGGCGGCCTGGTCGCTCGCTCCCGGGACTGTGGGGTTGGGGCCGGACTTCTTGGAATCGTTCTTCTCAGAGCCCGCATCCTTAGCCGCGGAATCCTGCTGTGCAGAGGCGTTGGCGGAGCTGCCGGAGTCGGCGGCATCGTTGGAGTTTTCAGAACCGCAGGCGCTTAGGCTCAGTGCGGCGACGGAGAGCAGGGCAAGGGCAGACGTGCGCTTCATGGAGCCGTCCTTAAGTTAAGAGAAGAGTCGTATTAATGAAGAAGCCTAGCGCTTCCGCTAGTCATTCACAGTGAGAACGACCTTTCCCAGCGCGTGCCCCGACTCCACCTCCTCGTAGCCCTCGGCGGCTGCGCTGAAGGACAGCTCCCTGCCGATGACCGGGCGCATCGCGCCCTCCGCGACCAAGCGGGCGAGTTCTGCGAAACGCTCCTGGGTACGGGTGCGAGTGATGCCGCTACCGCCCAGGCGGGTGGCCAGCTGCTTGTCGGCGGCGCTGCGGATGGCGCCCTCTGGTGCAAGATGCGCCAGCCCCTCCAAGACCTCGCCGCCGACCAGATCCAGGATGCCGTCTACCGGTGGAACGGTGACGTGGGAGCCTGTCTTGCCTAGCTCCGCGGTATCCATAAAACGCGCTCCCAGGCGCTCCACGAGCATCTTCTTGCGGGCGCTGGCGATGCCGATGACCTCAATGTTGTAATGCCGCACCAACTGCAGAGCATGCGTGCCTACTCCGCCGCCCGCGCCGATCACCAGCAGACGGGCGCCCTCATCCGGCCAGGTTTCCAGGTCGTGCAGTTCCGCCAAAGCGTCGTAGGCGGTCCCGGCGGCCGCGGGCAGGCAGGCCGCATCCGTGGCCTCCACACCGCTGGGGATAGTTGCGGTCGAGGTGGCGTCCAAAAGAACGAAAGAATCGCTGGCAGCACCAGTGCCAGAGAAAGCCGACCCGAAGACATGATCGCCTGGCGAAAACCCGGTGGAAGGATCGGCTTCGACGACGATCCCGGCGGCCTCGCGACCCATGGCCATGGGGAACTCGACGGGGAAAGCGCCCTGGCGTTGGCCGTTTCGAACTTTAATGTCGCCCGGGTTCAGGCTGATCGCGGTGGGGCGGATCAGCACGCTGCCGGGCTGCCAGGTGAGGTCGGGGACATCAAGGAACCGGGTGACCTCGGGGCCGCCGAAAGATTCAAAGCCGAAGATACGCATGAGCCCCATGGTAGGGGGCTCGGGGCGCTAGTTTTTGGCGAAGCGGCGCGCGAGGAAGGCAAACAGTGCGCCGGAGATGTTGTGCCAGACGGCGGCGACCGCGCCGGGGATGGCGGCTTCCGGAGCCCAGTACTTGCCCGACATTCCAGATGCCAGGCCGGCGGACTGCGTGGCGACCTCGATGGCGGTGGTGCGGCACACTGCAGGGGACTCGCCGGTCGCACGGGCGGCGAAGTAACCCAGGACGTAGCCGATGGTGTTGTGGATGATCACAGCAATCAGCACCGTGACGCCGATGTTCATCAGAGTCTCCGACGACTTAGCCACGGCGGGGAAGACCACGCCACCGATGGCGACGATCGACAGCCACGGCAGGATCGGAAGCAGGGCCTGGACGATGCGGTCGAAGATCACGCGGATGACCAAGCCGCCGATGACGGGCAGCAGCACGGTCTGCACCAGGCTCCACGCCATGGACTTGCCATCCACGGGGGTTTCCTCGCCCGCCAGCAACAGCATGATCACCGGGGTGACCAGCGGGGAGAGGATTGTGGACACGGAGGTCATGGTCACAGACAGGGCAACATCACCGCGGGCTAGGTAAGAAACCACGTTGGAGGTCGTGCCACCCGGCACCGAACCGAGCATCAGCAGGCCGATAGCCAGCATGGGGTTCAGCCCCAGCAGCTTGGCCACGGCCACAGCACCCAGCGGCATGATGACGAACTGCGCCAGCACGCCGATGAAGATCGGCAGGGGGCGCTTGATGACCAGTGCGAAGTCGGGCAGCGTCAGCCCCATGCACAGCATGATGATCGCAATCATCGTGGAGATGTGTGCCGCCAACGGTGTGAACGTTTCGGGAGTGACTAGCGCCAGGCCGGCGCCGATCAGGATAAATGCGGGGGAGGGGAAGCGTTAGAGTAGGGCTGGTACCCGCACACAAGGAGTGAAAATGAGCCATCCCCGCACCTGGTTCACCAGCGACCTTCATCTAGGCCACCCCTTCGTTGCTGAGCTGCGCGGATACGATCGCGGGGATGCCGATGTCGAACGCCACGATGCGGCCATCCTTGGCAACCTCACCGCGGCTCTCAGCCCCGGCGATATCTTGTGGGTGCTGGGGGATATTTCTTCCGGTTGGGGTCCGCAGGAGGAAAGGGCGCTATCACTGCTGCACGATACGTTGTTGGATCTAGACGTGACGGCGCATTTGATTGCCGGAAATCACGACACCTGTCATCCGCTGCACGCCAATAGCGCGACTCGCCAGCGCAGGTTCCTGGAGGTCTTCGATTCCGTTCAGCCGTACCAGTGCATTGTCCCGTGGGATCCGGACGGCGATGGGGTCGCGGACAATGAGGATCTAGCGAAGAAGGCCGATAGTGAAGTTGCCTGGCTGTGCCACTTTCCGCGCCCCGGGCAAGACCATGAGGGCATGGAGTCGCGCTATGACAACCTGCGCTTGGATGTGCCCTTTGTGATTCACGGCCACCTGCACTCCGCGGAACCCGTCACCGGTCCCGGCCAGGTTGATGTCGGCGTGGATGCCTGGGGTATGCACCCGGCGCCCTACCAAGAGGTCATGGAGTTGCTCTACCGCTAGGCCGCGCTACGCGCGTTGGGCGAGAACACACGTTGCTATTTATGTATATTTATTCTGTATTTTCTTAACTAGATCTTTTTCTAGTTGACGCCCACTTGTCAGCCCAAGACAGAGTCAACCAACGGGACTAGAGGTTATGACGTTCGACTTTTCCCAGTACACCTACCGGCCGCGGCATGCGGCTAAGGATTCTCGCCACTCCGTAGCCAAGGGGTTCGCTACTGCCGCAATGACTGCTGCAGTGGGCGTTGCCGGCCTGGCTGTTCCGGCCAACGCAGCCCCGGCTGCTCCAGGCCCCGCCGGATCGGTGCCTCCGCTGCCGCAGGTTCAGCTTCCGCAGCTCCCGCCGCCACCGAAGTTGCCGCCCGTGCCGCAGGCCGTGGAGGACGCTCTGAACAAACTGGGCATGTCCGCCAACCAGATTCCAGGATCCTCTGCGCCGAACCGCCCTGTGCCAAATCGACCGGCACCGAATCGCCCCGCACCGAACCCTGGCTACAAGGTGCGCACGATCCACAACGTGCCCGCCCGTACTTCCCTGGCCGTGGTGACCAACAACGGCATCGCCAAGACCCCGAACGCGGATGAGGCGCGCCCAGGGTTGTCCATTGTGAAGCTGTACATGGCCGATTACGTGCTGCGCTACGGCGACCGAAGCAACTCTGACCGCTACCTGGCCGAGCGCATGATTCGCTTCTCGGACGATGGCGCTGCTTCGAAGATCAACCGGAAGTACCCGCGGGCAATTAGCACTATTGCCCGCGAATACGTTCTGCGCAATACCCGTGCGGCTGCCCACTGGGGCAACTCCTACACCTCGGCCACGGATACTGCGCGCTTCCTGCACCAGCTGCGCATCCGGCACCCGCGCTCTGCAGTTCTGCACTGGATGCGCACTGCAGCTCCCGTGGCAGCCGATGGAACCCGCCAGGACTGGGGTACCGTCCACCTGCCAGGTGTCAACGGCACCAAGTGGGGCTGGTCGGACTCCGGCCCGCAGACTTTGGCCTCGGCTTCTTTCGGTAACGCCTACACAGTCGCATCGTTTTCCTGGGGCGGTCGCGGGGTTCAGAACGCAGATACTCGCGCAGCAGCAGGTTACCTGCGTTAGCATGTTCCTCGGAGTCTAGAGGTGCGTGCAGGTTGGCCTGGGCGTGTTACCCTCAGGCCAACCGATATTGGCTCTTGTTATGGAAAGTTTTAGATAGATGGCACCACAGGACAACAATCCCTTTGGCGGAGGAGGAAACGGCAACTCTGACCCGTTCTCCTCCTCGAATGGTGGCAGCAACGGCACCGGCGCTGGATCCGCGGACAATACCCCGGAGCCGCCACAGTACCGTCGTCAGGACGACCAAAGTACCCAAGTATTCGGTTCCTCTGGAACCAATAATGCAGCAGGCGCTCAGGGTGCTGGCCAATATGGTTCGCCCTATGGAGCCCCGCAAGGTGCCGCTAACGCTGCGCCGGGTGGCGCACCTTACCCCGGTAACCAGGGGTTTAACCCCTCCCAGGGTGGATATGGCCAGCAGGGTTATGGCCAACAGGGTTACGGTCAGCAGGGTTACGGCCAGCAGGGTTACGGTCAACCCGGCCAGCCCGGCCAGCCGTTTGGTCAGCCTTATGGCCAGGGCGGCCCCAACGCTCAGGGCGGAAATGGCAATGTAGCCAAGATCGTCATTGGTTTGCTGGTTCTGGTTGCCCTCATTGTTGGCGGTGTACTGATCTACAACTCCATGTCCGATGACGATGAGGGTGGAGACAAGAAGCCCAGCTCCTCCGAAAGCCAGCCGACGAACACGACGGGCCAGGGAGGTAGCGACAGTTTGGGTGGATCCGGCGGTTCTGGTGACTCTGGCGGATCCGGCGGAGGTAACACGTCTCCTAGCCTGCCGTTCCCAACCGACAACTTCCCGACGATGGGAACTGACCTGTCGGACATGGAGGACTTGCTCGACGATAGCCTGAGCGACCTCAACGACCTCATGAGCAGCTTGTCTAATAGTCCCAGGGAGCCGCAGGGCACCCCGAGCTAAGGCTCAACGTCACCGGCCAATGCCACATACAAGAAGCCCCCAGGCGGACTTAAAACCTGGGGGCTTCTTGCTGACGTTTCAAGAGGAGAAATGACCGTTCGTATGTGATTCCTTTCTGTTGACCACTGGTGCCCAATGTAAATAGTCTTTCTGGGAACAAGCTGTGTACGATCTGCAAGGTCTCTACACATTGTTTGCTGGTTTGCCGGACAGCCGAAAGACCTTCTGGGGCACTAGTTGAGGAGGCTGCGTCGGAACTTGTCTGGCCGAGGCACTAGGGTAGGGCGGTAAGTCGGATCTCCCGGCTACACACGAACTAGCAAGAATTTAGGGTGTGATCCCGTCATGGAAGGCGAATCATCTACTGCCAAGGCCACGGCCAAGGCGTCAAAAGACAAAACCACCGCGGATAGCGCGGCGGACACCACCTCGGGCAAGGCTACTGCGGAAAAGGTGAAAGTTGACCCGCTCATTTTCTGGGTCTCCTTCGGCTTTATCGTTGCTTTCGTCTCTGCTGCGATCATCTTGAAGGATAAGGCCGCAAGTAGCCTGTCCACAGGTGCTAACTGGCTGCTGGAGAACTTCAACTGGCTCTACATCGGCAGCATCTCTCTGGCCTTCCTGTTCCTGATGGTGCTGTTCGTCTCGCGCTTTGGCCGGATGCGTCTGGGCGTAGAGGGCGAGGAGCCAGCTTTTAGAACCACGTCCTGGTTCGCCATGCTCTTCGCCGGTGGTTTGGGTTCAGTGCTGATGTTCTACGGTGTGGCCGAGCCGATCAACCACGTCGTCAACGTTCCGATGCAGGACGCAGAGCCGATGAGTACCGAGGCTATCGGGGAAGCCATGGGCTTCACCCTGTACCACTTCGGCCTGCACATGTGGGTCATCTTCGCACTGCCTGGCCTGGCCTTGGGTTACTTCATCTACAAGCGCCACTTGCCGCCGCGTGTGTCCAGCATCTTTGCGCCGATCCTTGGGGCGAGCATTTACTCGTGGCCCGGAAAGCTTATTGACGCCCTCGCTATCATCGGCACCGTTTTCGGCATCGCGGTGTCGGTCGGACTCGGTACGCTGCAGATCAACTCTGGCCTGGCCACGGTGTTCGGTGCACAGAACGTAGCGTGGATGCAGATCATTATCCTGGTTGTGATCGTCACCGCGTCGTCCATTTCGGTCGCCACGGGGCTATCCAAGGGTATTAAGTGGCTATCCAACATCAACATCCTGGCGGCCACTGGCCTGATGGTTTTCATCCTGCTGACCGGCCCGACGCTGCTGCTCTTGCGCGGCACTATGGATGCAACAAGTCTGTACGCGGAATACCTGCCGAAGATCATGTTCTGGTCCGATTCCCAGCAGGTCAACCCGGGCTGGCAGGGCAAGTGGACGGTGTTCTACTGGGCATGGACAATCTGTTGGTCCCCCTTCGTTGGCATGTTCGTCGCCCGCATTTCCCGTGGCCGTACTGTCCGTGAGTTCATTGGTGGCGTTCTGCTGCTGCCGACGGCATTCACGATCCTCTGGTTCTCCGTTTTCGGTTACGCCGGACTGGACATCGAGAAGAAGGAACCGGGTGTGCTGACCAAGCCGATCGTTGAGCAGGGCGACCCGGCCACCGCGCTGTTTACGTTCCTGGAGCACTTCCCATGGACGTTGGCTATCAGCATCCTGGCGCTGTTCGTTATCGCCATCTTCTTCGTCACCTCGATCGACTCTGCCGCATTGATCAACGACATGTTCGCCGCCGGTGTAGAGGGCAAGACCCCGCTGATGTATCGCCTGTTGTGGTGCATCATGATCGGCGCTGTCGCGGGCGCGATTCTCATCATGGCTCCGGATTCCGGAATTGATGCGCTGCAGCAAACGGTGATCATCATCGGTTTCCCATTCGTGCTGTTTAACTTCGTGATGATGTACTCGCTTATTAAGGGCATGAATGACGACTCGGCGGCTCGCCCCGAGCCGCCGAGCCGCCAGTGGGGCAAGACCGACTCCGCTGAGAAGCTAGCCGAGCACGAATCCCGCCCGGCGCCGGGCTATGACAACGAGGGCAACGAGCACGCACGTTTCGAATACGACGCGGAAGGAAACCTCGTTATCCCCGGTAACGTGCGCATCGAGGGAGACCTGGGAATCGTTGGCGACGTGGATAACGACGCAGAAATCTCGCCCACACGCCCGATGTACGACCAGGAAGGCGAGCTGATAACGGACGACTCTGCTGAGGACGAAAAGGTGGCGGAAGAAGAGGGCGTCAAAAAAGAAATAGGTCGGGAATAAACCAGGAATAGCGTTAGGCACATCAGGGGCGGCAACATCGGTAGTCTGGATCAAGTACGAATAAACCTATAAAAAAGGAGTGACCATGGTTCAGCGTGTAGGTGTCATCGGTGCAGGCCTGATGGGATCCGGTATCGCAGAGGTCGCAGCCAAGGCCGGCAGCGACGTGCTGGTATGGGAGGCCAAGCAGGAGTTCGCCGATGCGGGTAAGGCTCGCATTGAGAAGTCCCTGGAGAAGGCCGTGAGCCGCGGCAAGCTGTCCGAGGAAGACCGCGACGCAGCACTCGGCCGCCTGACCTTCACCACCAAGCTGGAAGACTTCGCTGACCGCGAGCTGGTGATGGAAGCCATCATCGAGAACGAGGACATCAAGAAGGATGTCTTCGCCAAGCTGGACGAGATCGTTGAGGATAAGAAGGCGCCACTGTGCTCCAACACGTCCTCCCTGCCGATCCAGACCATCGCCAGCGCCACCAAGAACCCGGGCCGTGTGCTGGGCCTGCACTTCTTCAACCCCGTTCCGGTTCTGCCGCTGGTGGAGGTCATCCCGGCGCTGACCTCCGACGAGGACGTCGTTGAGGTTGCACAGACCTACGCCACCGAGACCCTGGGCAAGCAGGCCATCCGTGCGAAGGACCGTTCCGGCTTTATCGTGAACTTCCTGCTGGTGCCGTACATGCTTTCCGCCATTCGCATGGTGGAAAACGGCGTGGCAACCCCGGAGGACATCGATACGGGTATGAAGTTGGGCGCCAACCACCCGATGGGCCCGCTGACTCTGGCCGACATGGTTGGCCTGGATACCTGCGCTTTCATCGCGGACGTCATGTACAAGGAGTTCGGTGACCCGAGCTACGCATGCCCGCCGCTGCTGCGCCGCATGGTTACCGCAGGCCACACCGGACGCAAGTCCGGCAAGGGTTTTTACGAGTACAATTAAAGCCACCATGCCCGCTGGGTGATTCGAGGGTCGTGACCGCGGCCCGGCCCGGTGGGCAGACCCCAACGAAAGGAAAGGTCACTACATGTCCATCGACGATCTGAAGAACAAGGCAGAGGGTGTAGCAGGTCAGGCCAAGGAGGCCGCAGGCGAGGCTACCAACAACGACGATCTGGCCAACGAGGGTCGCGCAGACCAGACCAAGTCCGACATCAAGGAAAAGGCCAACGAGCTGAAGGACAAGGCCACCGACGCTGTGAACAAGGTTCTGGGCGACGCTCAGAAGTAAAACTTTAGGACAATAAATCCCGGCTGGAAGAATCAGCCGGGATTTTTGCTATTGCTGGGCCGGTGCTGGGGCCGGCAGCGCCGTGGCCTGGAAAGCCTTACAGTGCCTGGTCAACGACCGAAGCAGCGCGGTCGACGATCTCCAGAGCCCAGTTCAGCTGCTCCTCGGTGGTGATCAGCGGCGGGGCGAAGTGCAGGCGGTTGCCGGAAACCATCGGCCAGATGCCAGCCTTCTTCAGCTCCGCGCCGAACGCGCCCATGGCCTCACCGCCCATTGGGGTCTTGGCCTTTTGGTCGCTGACGAACTCGACAGCCCAGAAGAAGCCCTTGCCGCGGACGTTGCCAACGCTCGGGTGGTTCTCCGCGATTTTCTGCAGCGCCGGGGCAATCACGCGCTCGCCTAGGTCGGCTACCTTCTCGAAGATCTTCTCCTCGCGGTATACCTTCTGTGCAGCCAGACCCGGGGCCGCAGCCAGCGGGTGGCCAGAGTAGGTCAGGCCGCCCGGGTAGGGCTTGTCCGCGAAGCGCTGGTACACAGCCTCGTTCATCATCACGCCGCCCAGCGGCGCCATGCCGGAGTTCACGCCCTTAGCGAAGGTCACCAGGTCCGGCTGCAGGTCCGCGCCACCGTGCTCGTAGGCGAACATCTTGCCGGTGCGGCCGAAGCCGACCATGACCTCGTCGGCGATGTAGAGCGCGCCGTGGCGGTCACAGATGTCGCGTACGCCCTGGAGGAAGCCCTCTGGCGGGACAATAATGCCGCTGGATCCCACGACGGACTCGATCAGCACTGCTGCCACGTTGTCCTCGTACACCAGAGTTTCCTCCAGCGACTGCAGTGCGCGGGCGCACTCTTCCTCCGGAGTGGTGGAGTAGAAGGCGCTGCGGTACAGGAACGGCCCCCAGAAGTGTTTCACGTCGCCGTCGGTGGTGGGGTTGCCGTGGCGGCGTGCCTCGCCGGTGGCCATAATTGCGGAGCCAGTGGCGCCGTGGTAGCTGCGGTAAGCCGTCAGGATTTTGGACTTGCCGGTGGTCAGGCGAGCCATGCGGATGGCGTGCTCGATGGCGTCTGCGCCGCCGTTGGTAAAGAAGATGTGGGAGAAGTCGCCCTGCGCCTGCTCCACGATCTCCTTGGCAAGCTCGCTACGAACATCGTTGGAGAACGCAGGGTTCTGGTTGGTGATTCGTGTGGCCTGCTGCTGAATTGCCTCCACCAGCTTCGGGTGCGCGTGGCCCAGGTTGGCGCTCACCAGCTGGCTGCCCAGATCCAGGTAGCCGTTGCCCTGGTAGTCGTAGATCCACGGGCCTTCGGCGTAGCTCAGCGGCTGCGGGTTGATCTTTTCCTGCGCCGACCAGCTGTGGAATACGTAGTTGCTGTCGTTGTCGCGTACCTGCTGCTCTGCGGTCTTTGCTTCTTCGGTGCCGACGCCAACTTTTGCGCCGTCGAAGGTAGTGAACTCGGTGATGCTAGGGGGTAACTCAGTCATTCTTCCAGGCTACTCTTGCACGTTGGCGTTAGCAGCGGAGATGCTGCCTAGGACTGCTCCTGGGTGGGTTGCTCCGCAAAGCTCTCGTCGAAGTTGTCGTACTCGTCGTAGTTTTCGTCGTCCTCGGCGGCCGGATCGCTGAATCCGAAGCGCTTCAGCCGCGCTCGGTCGGCGGCGGAGGAAGAGCTGGTCAGTTGCAAAAGCTCGTTGTAGATACCGCCGCTGGTTGCCAGCTCGGCCGGGGAGCCGACCTCGCAGACGTGCCCCTTGTCCAGGGTGACGATCTTGTCGACGTCGGCGATGGTGGACAGGCGGTGGGCGATGACGATGGTGGTGCGGCCCACCATCAGTTCGTTCAGGCCGGCCTGAACCACGCGCTCGGCCTTGGTATCCAGTGCGGAGGTGGCCTCGTCCAAAATCAGCACCGGCGCGTCCTTCAGCATGGCGCGGGCCACTGCGATGCGCTGCTTCTGCCCACCGGACAGGCGCAGGCCGCGCTCGCCGATGAGGGTGTCGTAGCCATCCTTGAAGTGCATGATGAAGTCGTGGGCGAAGGCGCGCTTGGCCACCGCCTCGATCTCCTCATCCGTCGCGTCGGGCTTCGCGTAGGCGATGTTTTCCCGCACGGTGCCGGAGAACAACGCGGGTTCCTGGAACACCACTCCGACGGAGCTGCGCAGTTCCGCGGCTGTCATGTCCGCCACGTCCTTTCCGCACACCTTCAGCTGTCCCTCGGTGGGGCGGTACAGGCCTAGCAGCAGGTTCACCAGGGTGGATTTGCCGCCACCGGATTCACCGACCAGTGCTATCTGGTCGCCCTTGGCCGCCTGGAAGGTGACCTGGTGGATGACGGGTTCGCCCTTGGTGTATTCGAAGCTGACATGGTCGAAGTCGATCACCGGCCCGTTCTCCGGGGCGGAAAGCTGCGGCTGCACAGCCTGATCCACGTCCTCCTGGGAGACCAGCATCGGCCCGCCCGGGCGGGCAGCCTCCAGCAGGGGAGCGGTGGCCGATGGTTCCTCCAGCTCCTCCATAGTCTTGAAGTATTCGCGGGAGCCCGCGGCGGCACGCTGGGCGGTATCCACCATCCAGCTCATCATGCCGGCCGGCTGGCGAGCCATCACCACGTACTGCAGCAACAGCACCATGTCGCCCAGCGTGAAGTCGCCGTGCAGGGTGCGCCAGAACAACATCAGGTAGATGCCGAAGAAGATCAGGTTCATCCCGCCCATGCGCAAGACGTCCATGAAGTGCCACCAGCGGGATTGTTCGCGCGTCAGTTGGATCGTGTCGGCGAAGTGCTTCTGGAACAGACGCAGCTCACGCAGCTCGGATACGAAGGACTTCACCACCTTTACCTGGCCGATGACCTCCGCGAAACGCCCCTGGGCTACGTCGATGTGCTCGTTCTTTTCCTTCTCCCACACCATCCACTTCTTGGAGGTCAGCATGGTCAGGTACAGGTACATCGGGAAGATGATCGCCAGTAGCAGCGCCAATGGCCAGTAGTAGATGGCCGTGATCACCAAGATCATGGTGACGGTGATCAGCATGGAGAAGAAGTTGTTGGCGAAGGACTTGATGAAGTCCGTCAGCCCCAGGATGGAGCGGTCTAGCCGGGAGATGATGGTGCCCGTGACCTGCTTGTCGTAGTAGCCCTGCGGCAGCGACAAAAGCTTGGCGTAGTAGCGGTTGGACAGGATCTGGCGCATTCGCATGGCCATCACGTCGCCGAACCAGCCGCCGATGTTGTGGATGAGGGTGTTGGCCAGCTCCACGGCCAGCAGGCCGACGGCGAGCCAGATGACGGTCTTTGTGGCGCCCTCGATGGCAGCGTCAGAAGCACCCCCGCCCCCGACGGTCTCCACGATCGTGTCGGTGGCCAGCTTCACCAGGTAGGGAGTGGCTAGGGCTAGTCCCGCCGTGACGATGCTGGTGATCATCACGATGATGTAGAAGGGCCACAGTTCCTTAGTGGAGCGCAGAATTCGGCTGAAGGCTTTGATCACACTGTGCCAAGTTAACCGTTCAGGTTCGTCTTAGCGAATTCCGCGATGCGATCCAGGGCCGCGTTGAGGATCTCCCGCGACGTTCCGAAGTTGATACGCACATGCCCCGCACCTTGAGTGCCGAACATGGTTCCTTCGTTGAAGGCCACGTGTGCGCCTTCCAGCAGCTTCTTACCCGGGCTTTCTTCCAGCCCCGGTACCGCGCTGAGGTCGACCCACAGCAGGAAGCTGGCCTCGGGGCGGGTGAACTTCGCGCCGGGCAGCACCTCCGGTAGTCGGCGTTCCAGCAGATCCAGGTTGCCCTGCAGATACTCCAGTTCGTTATCTAGCCATGCTTCGCCGTTTGTGTAAGCGGCCTCGGCGGCGACCTGCCCCAGGGTGGAGGAGGATCCCGTGCGCAGCGGACTGACCTTCGCCATTACCGCGCGATCGTCCGGGTTTGTGAAGATCATCTGCGCGCAGTGCAGGCCCGCGGTGTTCCAGCCCTTCGAGGTCGCCAGCACCGTGACGGTCACCCGCGCGGCTGCCTCACTGAGCGTCGCCAGGGGAGTGTGCTTTTGCGGGGCGTAGACCACTGGCGCGTGGATCTCGTCGGAGATCAGGCGGACGTTGTACTTGTCGGCCAGTTCCACCAGCTTGGCCAACTCCTCCGGGCGCCACGCGCGCCCCAAAGGGTTGTAGGGGTTGCACACGATCATCGCGCCCACACCCGCCGGGTTCTCGCTGCTAGCGAAGGCCTTTTCTAGGGCCTCGTAGTCGAAGGCCCACTCCTCTGTGTCCTCGGCGCCTCGCGGGCTCTTGTTGCCCCTCTTGGTCATTTCCACCTCGACCTTCGGGCGGTTCACCGCACTCGGCACGTCGAAGAACGGGTGGTAGCTCGGCACTGGGACGATCACGTCGGAGCCCTGCGGCGTCAATTCATCAATAGCTGCAGCAACGCCCTTAACCACATCCGGGACCAGCCGCACCCACGACGGGTCGATCTGCCAGTCGAAGCGGCGGGATAGGAAGCCTGCCAGGGCCTTCTCCACGGAACCGTTGCGGCGCTCGTAGCCGAAGTATTGGCGATCCACGCCCGACTCGATGGCCTGCTTGACGGCGGGGCAGGTGTCGAAGTCGGTCTCGGCGACCCACAGCGGCAGCACGTCCTCGTCGTAGACGGTCCACTTCATCGTCCCGCGGGCGCGCAGGGTGTCGAGGTCGGGGACGGTCACGGTATCGCTCGGGCGGCCGGCGTTCGGGTGGCTGGCGTTCGGGAAGCTGTTGTTCTGGGGTGTGGCGTTCATAGCTTTCCACCCTAGCATTCTAGACCGAGCTGTCTAGTGTGGGCGCTGCATTGTCGCCTAGCGGCGCGGGTAGAGCTCCGGGTAATCCTTGCGAATCTGCAGATAAGCATCCTCGGCCACTTCGCGGGTCACCTCGCCGCGCGCCGCCGCATCCGTGTCGAAGCGCCGCACCAAACGTCGCGAACCATAGCGCGGCCACTCCGGATCCTCCCCGCGGGCGAAGCGCGCGACGATCCCGTGAAACTCCGTCGCCAGTGGCTGTAAGCGCTCGGCCGCGGACTCGCCGCAGAAATACTTCACTGTTTTGGGCGCGACCTTAAGGGCGTCAAAAACCAAAGGCAGATCCGCGCAGTGCCAAGCTGATTGGCTTCCGTGAAACTCGTAGGACCAGGTTGTATCGCGTTTTTCCTCCATGATCGCCACGGCCCAACGTTTAATGGCCGAATCACCGATAGCCATTCCCACCGGGTTTTCTGACGCCCACCGCACCCGCGCCTGCAGCGCCCGTTCCGCGTACCGTGCCAAGACCTTGGCCAGTTGCCGAACCAGTGGGTTCTTGGAGCTTAAGTGCTTGTCGAGGGCGCGAGCGAAGGGCATCTGCACTAACTCCTCGCGCAGAGTGCCGACCAGCAGGGGAACGTCCCGCATCTGACCCGGCCGGAAAGGATAGGGACCCACCGCGCAGTCCGTGCGATAGATCCGGGCAAAGCGGCGGTAGGCACGTTGTAGCTGATCCGGCGTGAGGCGGGACAGGTGCTTGGTCGTCAGAGGACCGCCGAGGAGGGCACGGGCAACATGCTCGCGGCTCGGCCAGCCTTCGCGCGGAAAACCAGGGCTGAGGATCACGGCGCGGTGCACCAAGCCCTCGGTGCGGGGATTGCATAGAGTCCATGCCGTCAGAGCACCGCCGGCGGATTGGCCCATCAGTGTGACTTGTTCTGGATCACCGCCAAAAGCGGCGATGTTGTCGCGCACCCATTGCAGTGCCACGACGATATCTTCGGCGCCGCGGTAATACTCCGGCTCTGTGTTTGGGTCTATTGAAGGATCAATGACGGCCGGGCGCTGCTCGTCGACGAGGGGAAGGAAGCCCTCAAAGCGATACCGGTAGTTCAGCGAAACGTATACGAAACCCTCCTCGGCGAAGCGGACACCCTGGTACCAGAGCTCGTCAGCGAAGCCTTCCTCATAGCGACCACCGTGGATGAACACGATCACTGGTGCCCCGGGGCTGGTGCCGTCGGTGGGGGTGGATCCAGTTCCGGCGTTGGCCCTGGGATGGAAGTCAGACTCGATGATGGAAGGGGGTGCGTCGACCGGGCAGGTGACGGATAGGGCTTGGCGGTGGGTGGTGGTAGAGGGGTCGCCGAAGAAGAATTGAAAAGGGACAGCAGGGGAAGGAGGGTCGAAGCGTTCGCCCCCGGCGTAGGGGATGGACTCGAAGCGGAGGACGGAACCGCGGAGGAAGCCACGTTTGCGACCCTGTTCGATGGCCACATCAACGTAGTCCTTGGGCTCAGGGATAGAGTGGGGGATCATGGATTACCTCCAAAACGCTTCCGAACTGCCTTATGAACTGCCAGACTTCGCGGCAATCGACCTAGCCGAGCTGGTGCCCGCTTTCCGCACTGCGCTGGTGGATCACGCCGCGCAGATCGCGGCGATCGCGAACAACCCCGAGGCTCCCACCTGGGAAAACACCGCCGAGGCGTGGGAAGAATCGGGTCAGATGCTGCAGCGCGTGCTGGCCATTGTTTTTAATTATACGGGCGCACATGCCACCGATCAGGTGCGCGAGATCGAGGCGACGATCAGCCCGGAGTTGGCCCGGCACTTCAGCGAAATCTGGCTGAACCGCACGCTGTGGCAGCGCATCTGCGCCCTGCCCGAGCAGGCGGAGGGCAGCGAGGAAGAGGCACTACTGCGCGAACTGAAGAAGAGCTTCATCCGCGGTGGTGCAGAGCTAGACGACGACCAGCGGGAGCGCCTGCGCGACATCGACGCGCAGCTGGCCGAACTGACCACCGCCTTCGGCGCGCAGTTGCAGACCGCCACCGAAGATGCGGCGGTGCTGCTGACCGACGAAGCCGAGGTAGCGGGCCTCAGCGAATCTGACAAGGAATACTTCGCCAAGGCCGCCACCGAGCGCGGGGAGGAAGGCTGGCTGATCCGCCTGGGCCTGCCCAGCATCCAACCAGTGTTGGAATCGCTGGATAACCCGGCGGCGCGTGCGAAGGTGCACCAGGCATCGTTGAACCGCGCGGCCGACAGCAACGCGGCCACGCTGCTACAGATCGTCCACCTGCGCGCCCAGCGCGCCGAGCTATTGGGTTTTGCCAACCACGCCGAGTTCGTCGCTGCTGCCGAGACCGCGGGAAGCCTCGCGGCCGTCGAGGAGTTGCTTAATCAGGTGACGCCCGCCGCCGTGGCGAATGCGCAGGGCGAGTTCAAACGGGCGCTGGACAAGATGGCCGTCAGTGGAGCCGAAAGCGCAGCGGACACAGCCACCGCAGAGGACGGGGAGGGGGAAAGCGCCCTCACCGGCGCAGATTGGCCGTACTGGGATGCCAAACTGCGCGCCGAGGAGCTCGACGTCGACGAGGCGGAGCTCAAGAAGTACTTCCCGCTGGAACAGGTGATGGTCGACGGGGCATTCTTCGCCGCCAAGCGCCTGTACGGCATCGACGTGCGCGAACGCACCGACCTGGCCGGTTATGCGCCAGGCGTGCGGGTGTGGGAGGTCACCGAGGGCGCCGACGCTACCGAGGGCACTGACGCTTCCGAGGGGGCCGGCGCCCCCGTCGGCATCGGCCTGCTACTCACCGACATGTACGCCCGCCCCACCAAGCGCGGTGGCGCGTGGATGAACTCCTTCGTCGAACAGTCCAACCTGCTGGGCCAGGCTCCCGTGGTGGTCAACGTGATGAACATCGCCGAGCCCGCCGAAGGCGAACAGGCCCTGCTGAGCCTTGATGAAGTGCAGACCGTCTTTCACGAGTTCGGCCACGCCCTGCACGGCCTGCTCTCCGACGTACGCTACCCAACGCTGTCCGGCACCAACGTTCCCCGCGACTTCGTGGAATTCCCCAGCCAGATCAACGAAAACTGGGCCCTGGAACCCGCCGTGCTGCACAACTACGCCCGCCACGTGGAGACCGGGGAAGTCATCAGTGGCGAGTTCGTCGACGCGATCCGCGCCCAAGCCAAGTGGGGTCAGGGCATGGCCACCACCGAGTTCCTGGCGGCCTGCTGGCTGGACCTGGCCTGGCACAAGCTTTCTGCCGTGGAAGCGGAGAAGCTCCTCGAGGCTGCCACCGAGGACGCTGTCGCACAGGTCGAAGCCTTCGAAGCCGAAGCTCTGGAGCGCGCCGGGGTGGGCGTCAACGGTGCCCTCGCTCCGCGCTACCGCTCCACCTACTTCAACCACATCTTCGCCGGTGGCTACTCCGCCGACTACTGGAGCTACCTCTGGGCCGAGGTCCTGGATGCCGATGGTTTCCAAGCCTTCGTCGATACCGGCGCTGCGGTGGGGGAGTCCGGTACGGAATCTAATGACGCCACCCCGGTCCTCGACGACGATGATGTCCGCTTCGCGGGCGAGCGTTTTCGCCGCATTATTCTTTCGCGCGGCGCTAGCATCGACTTCGAAGACGCATTCTGGATGTTCCGCGGCCAGCAGCGCAGCGTGCAGCCGCTACTTCACCGTCGCGGGTTGAGCCAGGGGTAGGCGTCAAGAAAGAAAGGGCAAGATCAAAACAATGATGGAATGGCTGATCAACGCGCCGGTGTGGATCCAAACGCCACTGGTGTTCCTTGCCCTATTCGTTGTTTGCGCCGCGCTGGCCTTAATATGGCTGGTAATTGCGCTGCGGATTTTCCCCGCAAGTGCGGAGGAAAAGCGCGTGCACGGCGCGCTCACGCTGCGGGAGCTATGGGCTAGCCGGAGCACAAACCCAGCAAGCGACAAGCAGGAGGACTAACAGGCGATGAAACACCACTCTAAGGTGCGCCAGGCTTTGGCTTTGCTGCTGGTTCTGCTGCTGGTGGCCTGGCTGGCCACCACATTCTTCTAACCCTCGCCCTCTAGCCTTCGCCGCGGGTGGCGGACAGCACCTCGCGGGCCAGCTGGATGTTCGGCAGATCCTCCACTAGCACCGGGTTGCCCTGCCCATCGCACAGCGGCACCCGCCAGTTCGGATACAGATCCTGCGTAGTGCCCGGCTGGTTCTGTGCGCGCAGGTCACCCACTAGATCCACCAGGGCGGCGCAGCGCAGCAGCGACGGGGTCTGCGCGATGTAGCGGTGCATGGCGCGCAGGATGTACGAGACGTCCGGGCGGCGCTCGCGCCCGTGCCGCGGGTCGTCCAGCTCGTGGCGCAGGTCGTTGAGGAAGTAGCTTTCGCAGTCCATACCCTGGAAGGCGCCGTGGCGGGCAATAGTCCCCAGCACGTCGACCTGCCAGTTGGCATCCTCGGCGAATTCCTCATCCGAGCTGCGGGTCAGCACTCCCAGCTCTTCGCGCAGGTCGATGTGCCCGCCGCGCAGGTAGCTGGCGGTCGGCGGCAGGTCGTGCGTGGTCACGGAGGTCAGGCAGGTGCGGCGGTATGCCTCCGGAGCCTTGGCCCCATTTGCGTCGCCCTCAAACCAGACGATTGAGGTGCCCATCACGCCACGGCTGGCCAAGTAGTCCTGCACCCACGGCTCGAAGGTGCCCAGATCCTCGCCGACCACGACAGCGCCGGCGCGGTGAGCTTCCAGCACCAGCGCGCCGACCAGAGCCTCGTGGTCGTAGGTAACGTACGTGCCGAGCGTCGGCGATTCCATCCGCGGGATCCACCACAGGCGGAAAAGCCCCAGCACGTGGTCGATGCGGATGCCACCGGCGGTGCGCAGGATCGTGCGCAGCATGTCGCGCCACGGACGGTAGCCCTCTTCGGCCAGCTTCCACGGGTGCCATGGGGGTTGGGACCAGTCCTGACCCTGTTGGTTGTAGCCGTCAGGTGGGGCGCCAACGCTGGCTCCAGGGGCTAACACGTCGGCCAGGGTCTGGGCGTCCGCGCCGCCGGGGTGCACGCCGACGGCCAGATCCGCCATGAGGCCGATGCTCATGTGCTCGGTCAGCGTTTGCTGCGCGTGTAGCTCCTGTTCCTGGCACAGCATCTGCATCCAGGCGAAGAAGTCGCTGGTCAGTGCTGGATCATTAGCCGCGCGTTCGCACCATTCGGTGAAGCCCACCAAGCCTTCGCCCTCGCGCTCGCGGAAGTCGCGCAGCTGCGCGGTGCGCTCGTCGCCGATCCCTGCGGTGTACAGCAGGTGCAGTGCCTTAATTTTGGACGCCACCACCGGGTCCCGCTCCAACAATTCAGCGGTGTGGTTGC
This sequence comes from Corynebacterium sp. LK28, assembly GCF_014335105.1. NCBI lineage: Bacteria > Bacillati > Actinomycetota > Actinomycetes > Mycobacteriales > Corynebacteriaceae > Corynebacterium > Corynebacterium sp. LK28. Next base: position 59,830 of record NZ_PDGZ01000001.1, read on the forward strand.
GCTTTTTCAGTGGCTCGGCCAGCTGCTGGATTTCCGCGTGGAGCTCGGGGTGTGCGGCGTACTCGGGCGTGTTTTCCACCCGGATGTAGATGGGGTTGGTGTAGCGGCGGGTGGTCGGCAGGTAGGGGGAATCCTCCACCGGGGGAGCGGCTTCCGCAGCGTGCATGGGGTTGACCAGCACGAAGTCCGCCCCGCCGAGCTTCTGCAGTGAGTTGCTCAAAACCTCCAGCGTTCCGTAGTCGCCGACTCCCCAGGCGCCTTTATCGCGCAGGGAATACAGCTGCGCCATCACTCCGGCGCGTGGGGCTTCAGGCAGTTCCAGCGACTGCGGGGAGACCAGCAGGGTGGAGGTCGCTTCGGTGGATTCCGCCTGCGCCTCGATCTGGTGCCAGCCGGCGGGTAGGGCGGGCAGTTGGAAAGTGGCGGTGCCGAAGGTGGTCGCGGTGGCTTCCGCGCCGACAGTGATGGGGTCCACCCACTCGTTGAGCTGTTCCAGCTCGATCGTGTCGCCGTCCTCGGTGCGGACCCGCACCTGCAAAGATTCGCCATCGATGCAGTGGACGTGCAGCGTGCGCGGGCGGTCGGCGATGGCGGTGATGGTAGGGGCGATCATGCGGCTGTAGCGGGTGCGCAGCAGATCCTCGATGGCGGTCTGCACAACCTCTTCGGTCAGTGCAGATGGATCCTCCGGCAGATTCAGCCCCAACTCGCGGAGCGCGAAAAGTACGGTGCTGCTTTTCACATCCACCCGCTGGCCGTTTTGGCCGGTGTACCAGGTGGCCACACCGCATTCGGCAGCCAGTTCGTTGAGGATTGCGTTGACATCGGGGGCGATCTGTCCGCCGGGTTCCACAGAGCTAGTCACAACTGCCATTGTGCAGGTTGAGCAGAGCTTCTTCCACTCTTTTGACCAGAGTTCATGGGGGAGCGGAGGGTAGCGGGAGGAAGCCGGGGTTAGCGTGGGCGGGATCTCGCGGTACATTTTTAGTGAAGGTTCGGCGTGACCCACACCACTCATATATGGTTGTAGAAGTATTAATCACGTTGAAGCGACGGGCGATCAAACCCAAGATGCGCCCGTTTTTCACGTAAAAAACCAGGTCAGGCAACTGTCAGGACATAAGCAAAGGGAGCAGCATGACGGAGTACACCTCTGAAGCCCTATATACGATCGACGAGCACGAGACCTGCCTATCGGCAGTTCGCGATCTTGGTGCCGAGTCCCCGGATGGGGTGCTGTTTAAGCGCCCGAAGAACTTCGACTGGGTGGACGTCACCGTCGCCGAGTTCCTGGACGACGTGTACGCGGTAGCCAAGGGCCTGGTCGCCAACGGTATCGAGCCTGGCGATCGCGTGGTTATCATGTCCGACACCCGCTACGAGTGGACCGTTCTGGACTACGCCATCTGGGCCGCCGGTGCGATCACCGTGCCGATCTACCCGTCCTCTTCCACCTCCCAGTGCGAGTGGATCGTGGGCAACTCCGGCGCGAAGCTGGCTATCTCTGAGAAGTCTGGCCACACCACCCGCCTGTCCACCTTCGTCAAGGAAGGCGACCGCCCGGAGGGCGACGACTCCGCGCACCTCAACCGCGTGCTGGAGCTCAACAGCGGCGCGATCGACATCCTGATTAACGACGGCAAGGAAGCCGGTATTCAGCAGGAGGTTCTGGAGGAGCGCATCGCCAACACCCGGCACACCGACGTCGCCTCCATCGTTTACACCTCCGGCACCACGGGCCGCCCCAAGGGCTGCAAGCTGACCCACCACAACTGGCTGGCAGAGGCTCGCGCCATCCTGACCCACCCGGTCGGCCGCGCCGCGTCCTTCGGCTACCGCAAGCTGACCTTCCTGCCCCTGGCGCACGTGTTCTCCCGCGCAATGGCGCACGCCGCGACCGTCGGTGGCGCTACCCAGACCCACTGGAGCGACATGAGCACGCTGGTCGCAGAGTTCCAGCGCACCAAGCCGAACCTGATCTGCTCTGTGCCTCGCATCTTTGAAAAGGTCCACGCGGGCGTGAAGTCCAAGGCCACGGAGGGCGGCGGCGTCAAGGCAAAGATCTTCAACTTCGCAGAACGCGCCGCAGTCGACTACTCCCACGCGCTCGATACCGAAGAGGGGCCGAGCCTGAAGCAGAAAATCAACCGTGCGATCGGCGACAAGCTGGTCTACTCCAAGGTCCGTGAGGCCATGGGTGGCGAGCTGGACTACGCGATCTCCGGCGGCTCCGCACTGAACCCGGAGCTCATGCACTTCTTCCGCGGTGTGGGTGTGACCCTGTACGAGGGCTACGGCCTGACCGAGTGCACCGCCGCAGCCTGCACTAACTTCGCCCCGGACAACATCATCGGCACCGTCGGCCGCCCGCTGGGTGGCATCACCGTCAAGATCGACGACGACGGCGAGATCCTGCTGAAGGGCGACATGGTCTTCGCGGGTTACTGGGAGAACGAGGAAGCCACCGCGGAATCCTTCACCGAGGACGGCTTCTACCGCACCGGCGACCTGGGCAAGCTGCTGCCCACCGGCCACCTGAAGATCACCGGCCGCAAGAAGGAAATCATCGTGACCGCCGGCGGCAAGAATGTCTCGCCTGGCCCGATGGAGGACATCCTGCGCTCCGCCCCGCTGATCTCCCAGGCCATGGTCGTGGGCGATGACCAGAAGTTCGTCGGCGCCTTGATCTCCCTGGACGAGGAAGCAGCCAAGAAGTGGAAGGAAAACAATGGCATCGCGGACAGTGTTTCCATCCGCGAGCTGGCGAAGAACCCGGTTCTGCGCTCCGAGATCCAGGACGCGATCAACGAGGCCAACGCTACTGTCTCCCACGCCGAGGGCATCAAGAAGTTCCGCATCGTCCACCGCGACTTCACGGAGGAGAACGACGAGGTCACCCCGTCGCTGAAGCTGAAGCGCTTCGTTGTAGCGAAGAACTTCGCCGACGATATCGCCTGGATCTACAACTCAAAATAAGTTAAGAATTCCACCCCACCACACCGGCCAAGCCTCCGCGCAGGGCCGGTGTTCGTGTTTTAAAGTTAGTCGCGATATCAACCACCAGATGTTGGGCTACTGACGGGCTCGGGGAGAGGAGAACGCGTGCACTACGACGCTGCCCTGCGCGTTCGCGAGCTCACCCAAAACATCTACGACATTGGCGACGAAATCGCCGATTACATCAACCACGTCTCCCAGGCCATCGCCGATTGGGATGCCGACCTGGTGGAAGACTGCCTGCTTGAGTTGGAGGAGATCGTCGCGGAGGGGCGCGCGGAGGTCCGCCCCGGCCTGTCCGAGCTCAACGGCCTGCGCCAAGCCTTCGTCTCCGGCGTGCGCGCGGGCAGCATGTCGGGCGTGACCCCCTCCCGCACCCCACGCGCCCTTGGTACCACCACCAGCGGCGATTACCCGCACCCCGGCCGCACCTTGAGCTTCATGCATAAAAAGCCCGGCGCCTCCCGCCAGGTGGGTGCGCGTCTTCGTGGTTCTTTTGGTGACGCCACCGCCTCCACCGCCACCAACCCCAGCAACGCTGACCGTTCCCCTGCTGGGGCGCAGAATTCCGCCCCAGCGACGATGGCCTCCACGGCCTCCTGGCGCATGTGGCTGCGCGAACAAGCCGAGCACATCCGCGCGGATCTGCGCGAGGTGGAGGATTGGGTAGTCAACCAGACCCAGTGCGCGCTGGAATCCCAGTCCGTTCTGCTGCCGCAGGTTTATGTGAAGGCCGAACAGCGCACGATGGAGCTGGTTGCCCAGTGGCGCGAGGTGATTGACCGCCAGCCGGAGCTGGCCGCGGGTATGCGCGGCGAGGCGCCACCGGAGTTCCTGGTCGAGCGCGCCCGGGTGGAGGAGATCGTCGGCCGACTGCAGCGCCGGAAGCGCGGCACGGCAGTCTAGTAGTATGCACGGCCTTTATATCCACGTTCCCTTTTGCTCTACCCGCTGCGGCTATTGCGACTTCAACACGTACACTCCGCAGGAGCTCAGCGCGGCCGAAGGCAGCGCTATAGAAGGCAGGGCTGTGGATGGCAACACCATTTCCGGCTACCTGGATGCGCTGGAACGCGAGCTGGAGGTCGCCGCCGAGGTGTGGGATTACCCCGGCGAGGTGCAGACCGTCTTCTTCGGCGGCGGAACGCCCTCCATGCTGGGGCACGAGGGGCTGGCCCGGGCGCTTAATGCCGCCCGGCGAACGATTGGCCTGGCCGCCGATGCGGAGGTCACCACCGAGGCGAACCCGGAATCCACCAGCCCGGAGTTCTTTGAGCACCTGCGCGAAGCTGGCTTCAACCGCATTTCCTTAGGCATGCAGTCCGCCATGGGGCATGTGCTGAAGGTTCTGGAGCGCCAGCACACCCCAGGCCGCCCCATCGAGGCGACCCGCGAGGCCAAGCGGGCGGGCTTCGAGCACATCAATCTGGACGTTATCTACGGCACCCCCACCGAGACCGACGAGGACCTGCAGCGCACCCTCGACGCGGTGCTGGAGGCCGACGTCGACCACGTCTCCGCCTACTCCCTGATCGTCGAGGATGGCACGGCCATGGCGCGGAAGGTGCGGCGCGGCGAGCTGCCCGCCCCGGACGAGGACACCCTCGCTGATCGTTATGACGCCATCGACGCCCGCCTGCGCCAGGCCGGGTTTAACTGGTACGAGGTCTCTAACTGGGCCAAACCCGGCGGCGAATGCCAGCACAACCTGATTTATTGGCGCTCCGGGCAGTGGTGGGGCGCCGGCCCCGGCGCCCACGGATGCGTGCGGCTGCGCGGGGAGCGGCACAGCGAGTCTGGCCTGGTGAGGCTGGTGAATGCGAAACGTCCAGCGACCTATTGGGATGGTCTGCTGGGCGAGGGCGAAGGGGCGTCCACAAGAAAGGACGGCCTACCCGTACCAGGGTCGGTGGTGACGACCGAGCGCTTAAGCAACGACGACCTGCGCACCGAACAAGTGATGCTGCAGCTGCGACTGGCCGAAGGGCTGCAGCTAGCCGGTAGCGATGAGAATGCCGAGCTCCAGCGGGTGATTGAGCGATATACCGGCCTGGGGCTGCTGGACAATCGCGGCGAGCGCCTAAGATTGACGGATAAAGGGCGCTACCTAGCCGACGGCATAGTCACCGATATTGTGCTGGCGCTCGGGCTATAGCCGGACTCACGTAAGGGGTGAAGATACTGTCCAGCGGAACTGAACACAGACGGAACCAGGTGCTGCGGGCGATCGTCAGCGACTTCATCGCCCTGCACGAACCGGTGGGATCGAAAATGCTGGTGGACAGGCACCAACTGGGTGTTTCCTCGGCGACGATTCGCAACGACATGGCGGTGCTGGAAGCCGAGGGGTACATCACGCAACAGCATGCGTCCTCCGGGCGCATTCCCACGGTGAAGGGCTACCGGCGCTTCGTCGATGGCATCCACGATATCAAGCCACTCAGCACGCCCGAGCGGCGCGCGATCCTGGACTTCTTGGAAAACGGCGTGGACCTGGAAGACGTGCTGCGCCGCAGCGTGCAGCTGCTATCGCAGCTCACCCGCCAGGTGGCGGTGGTGCAGATGCCGGACTTGCGGCGTGGCCGGGTGAAGCACTGCGAACTGGTGAAGCTGGGAAGCCACCGCATTCTGCTGGTGCTGATCACCGATACTGGGCGCGTGGACCAGCGCAACGTGGATCTGGGCCAGCCGATCAGCGACGACGACCTGCCGCGGCTGCGCGACCTGGTGAACTCCGCGATGGTGGGGCGCACCCTCGACGACGCATGCACGAACATCGCCGCGCTGGCCAGCGAGGCCAAGGGCAACAGCATGCCGGAGGAACTGCGGGACGTTGCGCTTGTGGTGACGACCGTGCTGGTGGAGACCCTGCTGGAGCGGCCCAACGACCGGCTGATCCTGGCGGGCACCCCGAACCTGATGCGCACCTCGGAGCTGACACCCGTGGTGGAGGCGCTGGAGGAACAAGTGGTGGTGCTGAAACTGCTGAATAGCGTGCGCGACCTGCATGTACAGGTGAGCATCGGTGAGGAGAATGAGGACGAGGAGCTGCGCGGGGCCTCCGTCGTATCTACCGGCTATGGCAACGCCAACGCGGTGCTCGGCGGCATGGGTGTGGTGGGCCCGACGCACCTGGACTACTCCGGCACGATTTCCTCGGTGACGGCCGTGGCGCACTACGTCTCGCGGATTTTGAGCGAAGAGTAGGAATAGTAGACTAATGCAGTTGGTTTAGGAATAAGACCGCAGATAAGCAACTGCAAGTAACTGCAAGCAACCGCAAGCAACTCAAGATAGACGTGAAAAGGACCCGCTGAACGTGGCTCGAGACTATTACGGAATCCTCGGTGTGGATCGCGACGCTACGGACGCCGAAATCAAGAAGGCGTACCGCCGCCTGGCTCGCAAGTACCACCCCGACGTCAACCCTTCTGAAGAGGCCGCGGAGAAGTTCCGCGAAATCTCCCTTGCCCAGGAGGTGCTGACCGACCCGCAGAAGCGCCAGATCGTGGACGCCGGTGGGGATCCGGAAGAGCAGGGCTTCGGCCAGCCGGGAGCGGGCGGCTTCGGCGGCTTCGGTGGCGGTGGCCTGGGGGACATCTTCGATGCGTTCTTCGGCGGCGGTGGTGGTGGCCAGCGTGGGCCGCGCCAGTCCCGCGTGCGCCGCGGCAACGATGCCCTGGTGAAGATCGAGGCTTCACTGGAGGAAATCTACGCCGGCGTGGATCGCGAGATCACCGTGGAAACCGCCGTGTTGTGCGACGTGTGCGACGGCACCGGCTCTGCCTCTAAGGCAGCCCCTGTGACCTGCCCTACCTGCCAGGGTGTGGGTGAGGTCATGGAGCTGCAGAACTCCATGCTGGGGCGCGTGCAGGTTCGCCGCGCCTGCCACCGCTGCGCGGGCACCGGCGAGGTCATCCAGGATCCGTGCGAAAACTGCGCGGGCGACGGGCGCGTGCGCGATCGTCAGACCCTCAAGGTCTCTATCCCCGCTGGTATCTCCGACGGCATGCGTCTGCGCATGAGCGGTAAGGGCGAGGTCGGCCCCGGTGGTGGCCCGGCCGGTGACCTGTACGTGGAGGTACACACCACCGAGCACCCCTACTTCATCCGCGAATCCGACGATCTGCACGTGAACCTGCAGGTCCCGGCGGTAGAGGCGACCTTGGGCACCTCCGTGGAAGTGAAGCTGCTGGACGATTCCGTCGCCACTGTGGACATCGCCCCCGGCACCCAGCCGGATGCCACCATCCGCCTGTCGGATAAGGGCATGCCGCACCTGCGCCGCGAAGGCCACGGTTCGCTGATCGCCCACGTGGAAGTCATGATCCCCACCGACCTGAGCCACAAGCAGCGCGACCTGTTGGAGCAGCTGCGCGAGGCTAGCTCCCAGAACGCCGGTGTGGCCACCAAGGACGAGTCGCACGACGGCTTCTTCTCCCGCCTCCGCTCGAAGTTTGGCCGTTAGCCCATGACCGATCCGGTGTTCATCCACCCCATCCCCGAGCCCATCGCGGCCGGGGATCGCTTCCCGCTGACCGGCGCGGAGGCCAAGCACGCCACCGTCAAGCGTCTCGAGGTCGGGGAGGGGTTGGTTGTCACCGACGGCACCACTCGCGCGGTGCAGTGTTCTTTTCTTGGTGACGCCACCGTGGAGGTCGCCGACATTCTGCAGCTTCCCGTCCCGCACCCGCGGGTGACGGTGGTGCAGGCGATTCCAAAGTCCGACCGGGCGGAACTGGCTGTGGACCTGATGGTGCAGGCGGGCGTGGATCGGATTGTCCCGTGGGCGGCCCGCAGGGCGATCGCGAAGTGGGATGGCAAGGAGGCCAAGGCGCACGCGAAGTGGGAGAACGCTGCCCGCGCGGCGGCGAAGCAGTCCCGCCGCCTGCAGATCCCGGAGGTCACCCAGCTGGTGCGTAGTCCGCGGGAACTCGCCCGGGTGCTAGAGCTCGGAGAGGCCGGCGCAGTCGGCAACAGTGGCGCCGCCGATAACAGTGGCGCTGCCGGGAACACCGGCGCAGCCGACACCACCCGCGTGCTGGTACTGCACGAGGAAGCTACCGAGCCGCTTCCCGCGGCCGTGACCGCCGCGGTGTCCGCGGGTGCCGCCGAGCTGGCTCTGGTGGTCGGACCAGAAGGAGGCATCGGCCGCGAGGAGCTGGAAGAGTTGGCACAGTTGGGTGCCACCCCGGTCCGGCTGGGGCCGGAGGTGCTGCGCACCGCCACCGCCGCGGCGGTGGCCCTGGGCGCCATCGGCGCTGTGACGGAGCGTTGGCGGTAGGATCTATTCACATGACGTCTTCCAACTCCGCCAGGTCACCGCGCCCCCGCGTAGCCAGCTCTACTGTGGAGTTCGACCCGGATTCCATCGTGGCTGTCGCCGGCCCGGCAGATGAAAACCTACGGGTGCTGGAGCTCGCCTTCGATACGGACATCCTGACCCGCGGCAATCGCGTGACGATCCGTGGCGAGGCCTCCGAGGTCTCCCAGGCACGCCGGGTGTTGCAGGAGATGATCAATCTGGTGGATCGCGGTCACGCGGTGGATCCCGCGGCCACGCGGCGAGCCATTTCCCTGGTGGAGAAGCAGGCCACGGAGTTGATTTCCAGTGGCGACCTCGCGCCCATCGTCTCCTACCGTGGCAAGACCGTGCGCGCCAAGACTCCCGGCCAGCGCGAGTATGTGGAGGCCATCGACGAGGATGCCATTGTGTTCGGCATCGGCCCTGCAGGAACCGGCAAGACCTATCTGGCGATGGCGAAGGCGGTTCAGGCCTTGCAGTCCAAGCAGGTCAACCGCATTATCCTGACCCGCCCAGCCGTGGAGGCAGGGGAGAAGCTGGGCTTCCTGCCCGGCACCCTCAGTGACAAGATTGACCCCTACCTGCGCCCGCTGCACGATGCGCTGCGAGAAATGGTGGATCCGGAGACGATCCCGCGGTTGATGGATACCGGCGTGATCGAGGTCGCGCCACTGGCCTACATGCGCGGCCGCACCCTCAACGATTCCTTCGTGGTTTTGGACGAGGCGCAGAACACCACCCCGGCGCAGATGAAGATGTTCCTCACCCGCCTGGGCTTCGGCTCCAAGATGGTGGTCACCGGCGACCTGAGCCAGGTGGATCTGCCGGATCGGCAGGAATCTGGGCTGAAGGTCGCCCGCCAGGTCCTGCTGGGCGTGGATGGCGTTTCGATCATCAACCTGGATTCGGACGACGTGGTGCGCCACCGTTTGGTCTCCAAGATCGTGGAGGCTTACGGCACCTATGAGATGGAAAACGAAATCTAGCAGCGACCAAGAATTGAAGCACTTACGAAGAGGCAACTAGCACCCATGAGCATCGAAGTTTTTAACGAATCCGGCCGCGGCGAGGTCAACGAGGAAGAGCTGATCGACGTCGCCCGCTACGCCCTGTGGACCCTCGACGTGCACCCGGCCGCCGAGCTTTCCATCCACATCGTGGACCTGGAGACCATGGAGGACCTGCATGTTCGCTGGATGGATCTGCCCGGTCCTACCGACGTGATGAGCTTTCCTATGGACGAATTGACGCCCGGTTGGGGCCGCAAGGACGCGGCGGAGCCCTCACCGGCGATGCTGGGCGACATTATGCTGTGCCCCGACTTCGCCGAGGGACAGGCGGCGCGCGCGGGCCATTCCCTGGCACACGAGCTGGATCTGCTGACCGTCCACGGCGTGCTGCACCTGCTGGGGTTCGACCACGTCACCCCGGAAGAAGAACAGAAGATGTTCGCCCTGCAGAACGAGATCCTGGCCAATTGGTACGACTCGCAGGAAGAGCGTGGGGTGAGCTTCGCCCCCAAGCCCACGGGCGCCGGGGCGTTCCCCAGCGCTGCAGACCGCGACGATACCCACGGCGATACCCGCGACGATACCCACGGCGACAACCCCGGCGATACTGAATCTAATTCATGACAATCGACATCCCCTTAGCCATTCCCTTTGCAGTCCTCGCCCTTGTTCTCGGCGGCGTGCTTTCGCTGGTGGAGGCCGCAGTGTCCTCCCTCTCCGCCGCTCGGGTGGAAAACCTGGTCAAGGAGGACCGCCCGGGCGCGGTCCGGTTGGAACGGGTGCTAGAGGGGCGCGCCGGGCACATCAACCTGTTGGTGCTGCTCCGCACCATCTGCGAGGTCTCCGGCGCGGTGTTGGCTTCCTCCGCCTGCGTGCAGCTGATGGGCTCGCGCGGCTGGGCCTATGCCACGGCCATCCTGATCGTCACGCTGCTGACATTCATCCTGATCGGCGTGCTGTCGCGCACGCTTGGTAGGCAAAATCCGTACACAATTAGCCTGGCCACCGCCCCGATCCTGCTGGGGCTATCCAAGCTCTTAAGCCCCATCGCCAAGCTGCTGGTGCGCGCCGGTAATGTGTTGACGCCCGGCCGGGGTTTCCGCAACGGCCCCTTCGCCTCCGAAATTGAGCTACGTGAGATGGTGGACATTGCCTCCGAACGTGGCGTGGTGGAGCACGACGAGCGGAAGATGATCCAATCCGTGTTTGACCTCGCCAGCACGTCGGCGCGCTCCGTGATGGTGCCGCGGCCGGAAATGGTGTGGATCGAGGCTGATAAAACCGCAGGGCAGGCGACCAGTCTATGCGTGCGCACCGGTCTTTCCCGCCTGCCTGTGGTGGGCGATGATGTGGACGACATTGTGGGCGTCATTTACCTCAAAGACCTCATCGCAGAGACCTATCACATGCGCGACGGCGGCAGCTCCACATTGGTGCGGGACTGCATGCGTCCGCCGGTGTTCGTGCCCGATTCTCGGAAGCTGGATGACCTGTTGGAGGACATGCAGCGCGACCAGGTGCACATCGCGATGCTCATCGACGAATACGGTGCAGTGGCCGGGTTGATCTCCATTGAGGACATTCTGGAGGAAATCGTCGGCGAGATCGCGGACGAATACGATGCTTCCGAACAAGCGCCGATCGAGCCGCTGGACGACGGCAGCTACCGGGTGCAGGCGCGACTGTCCCTGGACGAGCTGGAGGAACTCTACGGCGACGTGGAGTTCAGCGAAGAACAGCACGAGGAAGTGGATACGGTTTACGGACTCGGTGCCTTCGAGTTGGGCAGGGTGCCGATTCCCGGGGCGAAGATTACGACCGCTGGCCTACACTTCCGCTACGAGGGTGGTCGCGATCGGCGTGGGCGCGTGAAGATTCGTTCCGCCGTGGTTAGCCGCGAACAGCAGGCTGATGGCACTGGCGATGCCGGCCACGATGGTGGGGCGGCAGGCGGTATGGCCGTGGCGGCGTCCACAAGAAACAGCGGCCAAGCTAACAGCGCTAGCGATAAAGAACAGCAATAAGGGATACTTGATGACCATGAACGATCCTTACATCCCCGAAGATCCCTTCGACCCGGGCGCGGGCATGCCCGACGGTGCGGACGGGGCGGCCGTTGCCCCCGAAGAGCTGCAGGTGCCGGAAGAATACCGCGCGCCCGAGGGCTTCCGCTCCGGGTTCGTCAGCTTCGTCGGCCGCCCCAACACAGGTAAATCCACCCTGACGAACGCGCTGGTGGGGGAGAAGATCGCCATCACCGCCGACCAACCGGAAACGACCCGCCACCCGATCCGCGGCATTGTGCACCGCGAGGACGCGCAGATCATCCTGGTGGACACACCCGGTCTGCACCGCCCACGCACGCTGCTGGGCGAGAGGCTGAATGAGGTGGTGAAGGAGACGTACTCGGATGTGGACGTCATCGCCATGTGCGTGCCCGCGGACGAGAAGATCGGCCCCGGTGATCGATGGATCGTGGAGGCCGTCCGCAACGTCGCGCCGAAAACCCCGCTGATCGGCGTGGTGACGAAGCTGGACAAGGTTTCCAAGGACCAGGTCGGCGCACAGCTGCTGGCGCTGCACGAGCTGCTGGACGGGGCGGACGTGGTACCGGTTTCCTCCACCAAGCAGGTGCAGCTGGATGTGCTGCTGGACGTGCTGCGTGAGCACCTGTCGGAGGGGCCGAAGTTCTACCCGGACGATCACGTGACCGATGATGATCGCGATACCCGCATGGCGGAGCTGATCCGCGAAGCGGCGCTGGACGGTCTGCATGACGAGCTGCCGCACTCCGTGGCCGTGCAGATCGAAGAGGTTCTGCCGAACCCGCAGCGCGAAGGCGTGCTGGATGTCCATGCGGTCATCTATGTGGAACGCGAAGGGCAGAAGGCGATTCTGCGGGGCAAGGACGGGCGGCGCTTGTCGCGCATCGTCCACCGCTCGAGGCTGGAAATCGTGAAGATGCTGGACCAGAACATCTACCTGGACGTGCACATCAAGGTGGCGAAGAACTGGCAGTCGGATCCGAAGCAGCTGGGGCGGATGGGGTTCTAGCTCGGGGGTAACGGTCCCGGCCTGGGGATATGCTGTTCGCCCGGTGCAACGTTGCGAAATGCGATACGTTGAATTGACCTATTAACCGATAGCGAACAAGCGAACGTATGCCACCCGTGGTGGCGCTAGGAAGGGCTTTAGTGACAACTCCACAGAACCCGTTTGGCTCTGATGATTCCCAGGGCGGTGCACAGGGTAACCCGCAGGATCAGACCCAGGACTTTACCCGCGACTTTACCCAGGGCTACCCGCAGGATTCTTTCCAGCAGGATCCACAGAACCTTTACGGCCAGCCGGGCCAGTACAACTCCGCTCCATATGGCGAGCCTGCAGGTGCTCCTTACGGCATGGCTGCCTACCCGAACGCCCAGCAGGCAAACATGACGACGGGAGCGGACAAGGACGGCTTCTTTGCCGCCCTGTTCGACTTCAGCTTCACCCGCTACGTCACGCCGTCCGTGGTGAAGGTGCTGTACACTCTGCTGATGGTCGTTATTGGCCTGTTCGTGCTGCTCGCGGTTATTGGACTGATCGTTGCAATGAGCCAGGATGGATCTTCCGCTGTCGCAGCCATCATCTTTCTGCCACTGGTGATCTTGGGCGCAATTGCCTGGTTGGCCTTTTATCGCGTTGGTCTGGAAGTTGCAGTCTCCATCATTCGCACTGCACAGTCGGTGCAGTCCATCGACGAGCGGCAGGCGCGTAACTCCAGCTTTGGGGGGTAGCCCATGGGAAACGAATCTTTCTTTTCTTCCCTCTTCAACCTGGATTTTTCGAAGTACGCAACCAGGCCTTTCCTGCGTGTGCTGTACATCATCGCCTTCGTCATCGTTGCCCTGAATCTGGTGTTGTTCTTGCTGGCAACGTGGACTGATGCGTTTCAATTCAACATCACGGTAAACAGCGAAGGCTTCAATCAAAGCGCCGCTGAGAGCGCCGATAAGACGGAATCTGTTTCCTCTATTGAAGACAACACGGCTGCCAAGGTGGTCTTGACCCTGATCATTGTTCTGCAGTCGCTGATCAACCTGGTGATTGTCCGGGTCATCATGGAGATCGCCGTTGCGCTGGTAAGCACCGCAGCCGCCTGGGGTCGCATCAAACAGCGGGGTCTGGCTGCCTAGCGCTATACTTGCTCTTCATGAGTAGAAGGTCTCGTCCCAGCTTCCGGGACGAGGCCTTTGTGCTTCGTACCTACAAGTTGGGCGAGGCCGACCTGATCCTCGTTCTACTCACCAAGGATCACGGTCTGATCCGCGCCGTCGCCAAGGGAATCCGGAAGACCCGGTCCCGCTTCGGCGCCCGCCTGGATCGCTTTTCCCGCGTCGATGTGCAGATTTACCCCGGCCGTTCGTTGGCCAATGTCACGGACGCCGCCACCGTCGCCACCTACGCTTCGCGTATCGTCGCGGATGTCGATCGCTTCTACGCGGCCACTGCGATGTTGGAGATGGCCCAGGTTTTCGCCGCCGAACCTTCGTCGTCGAACTCGATCTTCTTTCTTTTGGACGCCGCACTCCAGCAACTCATCACCTCAGACCTACCGCCCGTGTGCGTGGCCGACGAGTTCGTGCTGCATGGCCTGGAGGTCGCTGGTTGGGCACCCAGCCTGGTCGACTGTGCGCAGTGCGGGAAACCCGGCCCCCACCGGGCCTTCCACCCGGCAGCCGGGGGTGCGGTGTGCGTGACGTGTAGACCCCCGGGCGCATTCACGCCTCCGTCCGCGGCGGTGCACGTGTTGTGGTTGCTGAAAAGGGGGCGTCATGACCAAGCAGCCCAAGAAATCCGCAACCATCAGGGGCAGGACATCGCGGCGACGGCGCACCGCCTTGTGCTGGCGCACGTACGGCAGCAGCTAGAGGTCGGGTGCCCGGCGTACGCAGCGCTATAGGGGCGGTCGCGGGCGTGTGGCAAGATAGTACGGGTGAGTAGCATCGAATATCCGCACGTGGATCGTTCCGAAATCCCGCAAGAGCTCCGACCGAAGCACATCGCTCTAGTGATGGACGGCAATGGTCGCTGGGCGGAGGAACGCGGCATGGTTCGCACCGAGGGGCACCGCCGGGGCGAGGCAGTGCTGATGTCGCTGGTGGAAGAATGCATCGAGCTAGGGGTGGACTACCTGTCGGCCTACGCGTTTTCCACCGAGAACTGGCGCCGATCGGCCGACGAGGTGCGCTTTTTGATGGGCTTTAACCGCGACGTGCTGCGCCGCCAGCGCGACTACCTGAACAGCCTGGGAGTGCGGATCCGCTGGGTGGGGCGCCGCCCGCGCCTGTGGCGGACGGTGATCTCGGAGCTGGAGGCAGCCGAGGAACTGACGAAGAACAACACGACCATGACCTTGGGCATGTGCGTGAACTACGGCGGTCGCGCGGAAATTGCGGATGCTGCGCGCCTGATCGCCGAGGACGTGAAGGCTGGTCGGTTGAAGCCCCGGCAGGTGAACGAGAAGACGTTCGCCCGCTACCTGGACGAGCCCGACATGCCGGATGTGGATCTGTTCCTGCGCCCGTCGGGGGAGATGCGAACCTCTAACTTCCTGCCTTGGCAGTCCACTTACGCGGAGATGGTCTACCAGGATGTTCTGTTCCCGGACTACACGCCGAACCACCTGCGGGCGGCGGTGCTGGAGTTCGCGAAGCGCGACCGGCGCTTCGGTGGTGTGAAGTGAGCGACGCAGTAGAGCAGCCGCAGCCGACCGGGCAGGCAGGGCAGGCGGAGCAGACGGAGCAGACGGCAGGGCAGACCGAGCCGCAGCCGACGAAGCGACAGATCGCGCGCTGGCAGCAGTACCTCGCCAATGAGCGCGCCGAGGGAGCCGTGTACCGCGAACTGGCGCGCAAACGCACCGGTGAGGAGCGCGAGATTCTGCTGGGGCTGGCCGAGGCTGAAGCACGCCACGAGGCATATTGGAAGAACCGGCTGGGCGAATACGTCGGCCTGCCGCGGAAGGCCAGCCTGGATACCCGTATGAAGGCCTGGATGGCCCGGCGCTTCGGGTCGGTGTTCGTGCTGGCGCTGATGCAGTCGTCGGAGCAGCGCAACGAGTATGTGTCCGACAAGGATGCCTCGGACCGGTTGGCTGCCGACGAAGCTATTCACGCCGAGGTTGTACGTGGGCTGGCGGCACGCGGGCGCGCCCGCATGTCTGGCGATTTCCGGGCGGCGATCTTCGGCGCCAATGACGGGCTAGTGTCCAACCTGGCGCTGGTGCTGGGCATGGTCGGTACAGGTGGGTCGGCCCACTTGGTGCTGGTGACAGGTATCGCCGGTCTGCTGGCCGGTGCGCTGTCGATGGCCGCGGGCGAATACGTTTCTGTGACCTCGCAGAAGGAGCTGCTGGGTGCGAACGCCCCGGATCCGAATGCCAGCCGTTCGCTGCCGAACCTGGACGTGAATCAGAACGAGCTGGCGCTGGTGTACCGCGCCCGCGGTATGAGCGCGGAGGAGGCAGCCCTGCGCGCCCGCCAGGTTTTCGACTCGATCATCGAGACCAGCCGGCCAGTGGGGGAGCAGCCTTTCGATCCCGCCAAGGCCACCGTTGTTGGTGCAGACGATGGTGCTGAGGACGCCGGATCAGGCCTGTCCGCCGCTGTCTCCAGCTTCATGTGCTTCGCAGTCGGAGCATTAATCCCGGTACTGCCATACATCTTTGGCATGTCCGGATCCGCCGCAGCGATCGTCGCCTGTGTGGTGGTGGGGCTGGCCTTGATGTTCACCGGCTCTGTGGTGGGGCTGTTGTCTGGGGTCGAGCCGGGTCGACGCGCTTTGCGTCAATTACTTATCGGTTACGGCGCTGCCGGGGCGACGTACCTGCTGGGCTCGATCTTCAACGTGTAGCGCCGGCTACTTCTTCTGGCAGTCGCCGCACAAGCCGAAAATCTCAGCAGTGTGGCCGGACTTTTCGTAGCCGAACTTGTTGGCGGTCTGAGCAGCCCACTCTTCGACCGGGCCGCCATCGATCTCCACGGTACGGCGGCACGAGGTGCACACCAGGTGATGGTGATGATCATCGGTGGCGCAGGCGCGGTATAGCGTTTCGCCGGATTCGTCGTGCAACGTATCGATAGCGCCGACCTCAGCCATCTGCTGCAGGGTGCGGTAGACGGTGGTCAGGCCGACCTTGTGCTCCTTGGCAACCAGCTTTTGGTGGATGTCCTGAGCGCTGCAGAACGTGGTGAGGCCGTCGAGTACCTCCGCCACAGCGCGCCGCTGGCGGGTGCTGCGCTGGCCGATCTTCGGAAGTTTGCTGTTAACTGGCGTGCTCACGGTGAGTTCGCTCCTTGGGATATATTCTCGGTGCCAGTCCTTGGGGGAGAGTCCTTGGGGGATTGGCTCCGGTACAACTTCAGCGCTTGAATGGGGGAGCGGTGGAGTTGTGGGGTTGTCGTGGGGTTGTAGCTGGCAGATCTATGTGGATGCGATCGTGCGCAACGCTACTCTGCGATACCTACCAACACTAGGTCTCTAGCCGACAGTTTTCAATAAGCTTTCGATAAGTCTTGCCGGCACTCCCCAGAGAGGGGTAGAAATGCCTGGTGAAATGCCCAGTTTCGGGTGCTTGGCGGGGCGTGCAAAATAATGCTTCACCAATGTTCCGTAGACGCTTGACTTTGTAGAAAGCAACGGGCTAGATTTGAGGCAGTTCCCTTGGGAGTGTGCGTAATCCCCCCCCCCTCGCAGCTCCCGCTTATAAGGGAACAGGCCCCATTCTCCTTGTGAGGACAGAGTGGCCGGAACCCGCGGTTTTACCCCCCCCCCTAACCGCGGGTTCTTTCTATTTTTCAAGCATTCTGCGGTCGGTACTCCTTGCCTTGAGCGGAGCGTTTTCTATGTCCCGCGCGGAGCGTTTTGTAGGCACTGCGCGGAGCGTGCTTCCCACACCGCGTAAACGCTGTGGGGGAACCCACCCCGACCGTCGGCTATTGCCTGGAACAGGCTAAGATGTGGGGCACGACAGCTTAAAACGGCTGAGCTGAAGTTCTGAGCCGGAAAGCTGAGCCTGCACCGAAGCAAAAGTCCGACCAAGGAGATACGCCCACCATGGCAAGCACCATTGATTCCGTCGTTAATCTAGCCAAGCGTAGGGGTCTGGTGTATCCCTGCGGTGAGATTTACGGCGGAACCCGCTCCGCCTGGGACTACGGCCCACTGGGTGTGGAACTGAAGGAGAACATCAAGCGCCAGTGGTGGCGCCACATGGTGACCTCCCGCCGCGACGTTGTCGGCCTGGACTCCTCCGTGATCCTGCCGAAGCGCGTGTGGGAAGTGTCCGGCCACGTGGAGGTATTCACTGACCCGCTGGTCGAGTCTCTGCACACCCACAAGCGTTACCGCGCCGACCACCTGCTGGAAGCCTACGAGGAAAAGCACGGCCACCTGCCGGCAAACGGCCTGGCCGACATCAACGATCCGGAGACCGGCCAGCCCGGCGCCTGGACCGAGCCGAAGGCTTTCTCTGGATTGCTGAAGACCTTCCTGGGTCCCGTCGATGACAAGGAAGGCCTGCACTACCTGCGTCCGGAGACCGCTCAGGGTATCTTCACGAACTTCAAGAACGTGATGACCACCTCCCGCCAGAAGCCGCCGTTCGGCATCGCGCAGGTCGGTAAGTCCTTCCGTAACGAGATCACCCCGGGCAACTTCATCTTCCGCACCCGCGAGTTCGAACAGATGGAGATGGAATTCTTCGTCAAGCCGGGCGAGGACGAAGAGTGGCACCAGTACTGGATCGATGACCGCCACCAGTGGTACATCGACCTGGGCATTAAGCCCGAGAACCTGCGCCTCTACGAGCACCCGCAGGAGAAGCTGTCCCACTACTCCAAGCGCACCGTCGACGTGGAGTACGCCTTCCACTTCAACGGCTCCAAGTGGGGCGAGCTCGAGGGTGTGGCTAACCGCACTGATTACGACCTGCGCGTCCACTCCGAAGGTTCCGGCGAGGACCTGAGCTTCTACGACCAGACCACGGAGGAGCGTTGGATTCCGTACACCATCGAGCCCGCCGCCGGCCTTGGCCGTGCGATGATGGCCTTCCTTGTTGACGCCTACACGGAAGAAGAAGTACCGAATGCGAAGGGCGGAACCGACACCCGCACGGTGCTGAAGCTGGACCGTCGACTGGCTCCCGTTAAGGTCGCCGTTCTGCCTTTGTCTAAGAAGGAGACGCTGACGCCGACGGCGGAGAAAATCGCCGGCCAGCTGCGTGGCTTCTGGAATGTGGACTACGACACCTCCGGCGCGATTGGCCGCCGCTACCGCCGACAGGATGAGATCGGTACTCCGTTCTGTGTCACGGTCGACTTCGACACGCTGGAAGACAACGCTGTGACGGTGCGCGAGCGCGACACGATGGAGCAGGAACGCATCAAGATCGAGGATCTGCACAGCTACTTCGCCGAGCGACTGGCGGGCTGCTAGGAATGTCCAGCGATATCCGCTGGGGGCTGCCCAGTGATGGGCACACGTTCCCCATCTATGAAGGTCCCAGCAACGATCTGGTGAAGGTGGCGGAGTTCGCCGACGAGCGCGGCGTCACGAACATCCGCTTCGGCGGCGACACGTGGCAGCTGCACGGCCCCGACGACAGTAACGTCAGCGACAGCGCTGCGGCTGCCGACAGTGCTGCAGACGGTGAGTCCCGCGGCGGTGGCGTCACAAAGAATGGCTGCACTGCCTCGGCGACGACCCAGACGGGCACTTGGACGGTGACCGGCGACGGCAAGAGCTTCGGCAAATCGGAGCGCTACGAGGTACAGGCCGACCGGCACCGCGTGACCATCATCGCGGAGACGAAGAAGAACTTCGTGCTGGACATCGACGGCGAGAAGGCCGGGCAGTTCAGTAGTGAAAACCGCGGCCTGCGGAATCTCCACGTGGAGTTCGAAGGGCCAGGGGAGAAGCTGCCCATCGACGTGCGCGTATTCATTTCGTGGGCGGCGCGGCTGTGTATGGAGACGCGGATGATCAGCTCGTCGTGGGCGGTCACCATTGCGCTGCTGCTGTGCATTCCGATTGTGGTGCTCTACTGGATTGGGTTTGTTTAAGCCATCTGTGATGGCGCCGGGGTGGGGCGCCTGAGGGAGGGTTCATGACGGCGCCGGGGTGCTTTGCTTAGGTGCCGGAGTGAGGAGAGGTAAGCGCTGATCAGGCAGGTGCTGAGATTTCACTAGAAATAATGCGAGATTTTCGCGCCTGTTAACCTGTAGTTAACCTTTTGCACTCATTTCTTTTACCTGCATGGGTCAAGGTATTCCTCGTCTGAGATCTTGACTTTTGGAGGAATCTTGTCGGCGACAACCGATACGGCCGCGCCTGCGTCGGCCCAGGGTATAACCCCCACCCCTGAGGACGGAAATAATACTTGGTGGCACCTGTTCTTCGGTGGACTTCTGGCCGTGACCCTGGTGACTTTTAGTCTCTGGGCACACGACTACGTTGGCGAAAACGCCAGCGTAGTCGTGCTGTTGACTACCATCATTTTTGCCGTGTTTATGGCGTTCAATATCGGTGGTAACGACGTTGCGAACTCCTTCGGTACCTCCGTTGGTGCCGGCACGCTGAGCATGAAGCAGGCCCTGGTGGTCGCCGCGATCTTCGAAGTCTCCGGTGCTGTCCTGGCTGGTGGCGAGGTTACGGACACTGTCCGTTCCGGCATTGTCGACCTGGATGCCATCGATGGCCTAGAGCCGATGAACTTCGCATACATCATGATGGCCTCCCTGCTGGGCGCAGCCGTCTGGCTGCTTGTCGCCACCCGCATGGGTTGGCCGGTGTCCACTACGCACTCCATCGTCGGCGGTATCGTCGGTGCGGCGCTGACCGTTGGTTTCGTTACCGGTACCGGCGGCTGGTCCATGGTTCAGTGGGGCGCGGTTGGCAAGATCGCGATCTCCTGGGTTCTGTCCCCGGCGCTGGGCGGTGTGGTTGCATACTTGCTATACGGCGCAATTAAGCGCGGAATTCTGGTCTATAACGAGCTGGCTGAAGAGCGCCTTGAGGCGATTAAGAAGGAAAAGAAGGAGCTGAATATTCAGCACAAGATCGCCTTCGGACAGCTCAGCGAGGAAGAGCAGCTGGCCATGACCGACTCGATGATCCGCGACTCGACCACGATGCGCGAGGACAGCTTCTCTGAGGAAGACCTGGAATCCGATTACTACAAGAAGCTGCACCGCATTAACAAGTCCGTTGAGGATGTTGAGGCTCACCACGCTCTGGATACCTGGGTGCCGCTGCTGGCTGCTGGTGGTTCCATCATTATCTCCGCGATGCTGCTGTTCAAGGGTCTGAAGAACATGAACCTGGAGCTGTCCAGCCTGGGCAACTTCTTGATCATGGGCATGGTTGCAGCTGTTGTCTGGATGGCTGTCTACATCTTCTCCCGCACTCTGAAGAAGCATGCTCTGAGTCGCTCCACCTTCCTGCTGTTCAGCTGGATGCAGGTGTTCACCGCATCTGCCTTCGCATTCAGCCACGGATCCAACGACATCGCTAACGCGCTTGGACCGTTCGTGGCAGTGCTGGACGTGCTGAAGACTAACAGCATTTCTGAGGAATCCAGCGTGGCGCTGCCCGTCATGGTTGCCATGGGTGTTGCCCTGATCTCCGGCCTGTGGTTCATTGGCCGCTTCGTGATCCGCACCGTGGGCTCCGGCCTGACGAAGATGCACCCGGCCTCTGGCTTTGCTGCCGAGCTGTCCGCAGCGGCCGTGGTTATGGGCGCATCCGTGCTGGGGCTGCCGGTTTCTTCTACTCACATTCTGATTGGCGCTGTGTTGGGCGTTGGCCTTATTAACAAGGACGCCAACTGGGGCCTGATGAAGCCCATCGCCCTGGCTTGGGTTATCACCCTGCCGGCCGCTGCAATTATCGCCGGCGGTACAGTCTCTGTCCTGCGCGTAGTTTTCTAAGTCAGGCTTACGCATGGTTTAGGTCGGTCAAAGCTGGTTGGCTGGCTACTGCTGAAGCGCTCGCCCTTCGGGGTGGGCGCTTTTTGCCGTTGGGGCTGCGTGATTTCCGTGATTGTGGGGCGCTAAATGTCGGAAAAGTTGTAGTTGTCGTATATTTTGCACAAGGCTTCATATTAGCTAACGCTTTGACCTGCGCGTTTATGTAGTTGGAAAGTATCGTCACTAAGGTTTTGCAACTTTTCCGACATTTGCGGGTTTGGTGGGCACCTCGGTCGGTGATGCCGATCTTTTTGGAGCCTTCAACGGGGGCGTGGGAGGGGGCGTGGAGGGGGCGTGGAGGGGGACGGAAAGTGGTCGAATGTCGCTAGAACGGGAATCTGTAGGAGCGGCACTTGGCTCGGGAAAACTCGCAGACCGCTGACCTGCGGTTATGTGTAGCTGAAAAATGTTTGCAATAACATAATCCCGTTCTAGCGACATTTAGCTGCCGCGGCTTGGCGGCGTGCATGATGGAATGTCGCTGAGAGGGTTGGTGGGGTGCAAATAGTCTTATGGGGAAGCTGGAAACTGGGGCAGGCAGCCGGAAGCGGGGGCGCAGCCAGCTAGAAGCTGGAAGAGCCGCTACCACCGAAGTCGCCGCCACCAAAGCCCCCGCCGCCGAAGCCGCCACCAAAACCGCCACCCCCGAAGCCGCCGAAGCCGCCGTTGCCGCTCAGCAGCGAGCCCAGCACCACGCCAGAGACAAAGCTGCCGCTGCCGCCACCGCGGTAACCTCCGAAGTTGCTGCCGGTGAAGCCACCGCCACGGTTGTTGAAGTCGTTAATGTCCTTGCGAGCCTCCGCCGTGGCTTGCTTCGCCAACTGGTTAGCGCGCTGTGCCGACCGCAGCGCCTGCTTCGGATCCTCCGCGCGCAGCCGTTCCGCCTCGTTCAGTGCAGAACGCGCCGCCTGCGCAGAAGTACGCGCATCCACGCCAATGATCTTCCGGCGGTTCCGGATCAGCCCTTCCACGGCCTCCAACCGCTGGGTCGCATCCTCCATGATGCGGTCCACCATGTTGACCGTCCGGGCGTAGTCGTTGGCGATGCCACGCGCCTCGTCCAGCTCCACATCCAGCGCGCCATCGGCCTCCAGCAGCTCGGAGTAACAGCCCAGCGGATCCGTTGAACCCTCAGCCCGCGCCCTGTCCAGTGCCTTGTGCGCCTGGTCCACAGCTGCCTGCAAGTCGTCTCGGTCCAGGTCCGCGCCGGTCTTTGACAGTTCCGCGGCCTCGGAGATCTCGCCTTCAACCTCAGCAATTAGCGCCGGCAGGTTGTTCTGCGCTGCACGCAGGTGTTCTTCCGCACGCTCCACGGCCAACAGCTGGGAATCTGCCTGCTGTAGCGCCAGCTTCGCGGCGCCCAGGGAATCGATAAGTCCGCCCTGCTGCCCGGCCGGCTTGTCCAGCAGACCACGCGCGGTATCCAGTGCCTTCTCGGCCTCCGTCAGGGCATCCTCGGCCACGTCCGGATTGTCGCGCACGGAATCCAGCAGCGCAGGATCAACGCGGGTCTCCGCATCGCTCAGAATTTCCCGCGCGTTCGGAATTCGGTTGTGCAGGCTGATGCTGGTCTGCCGTAGCTTTTCCACCAGCTCGGGCGCGTTCATCAGTTTCTGGCGCAGCTCGGCAAACTTGGCGGCCTGCCCGTCCAGGTTGTCATCGGCTTGTCCGCAGGTAGAAACGATCTCGATCAGCAGGTCGCGCTGCTCCGGTTCTGCCGTGACCAGTCCAGAGCTCAGCCGCTCGTGCATGCTGTACGCCTTGTTCAGCGTGCTGCGGCTGTGCTGCAGTGCTTTGGCCAGGTCGCGGGTGCGTTCTTCGCCGAACTCTCCGCGTGCAACGGAAAGCTCTTCGTCGCCCTTGCGGATCGATTCGTCGGTACTGGTCAGCTCCTCGGCCGCCAGCTCGCGCAGCACGTCGGTGGGCTGCTGGTACAGGTCGCCGACGTTCCCCGGCTCAATCGAGCGCGCAGTTTCCAGCTGCTGCGCGTGCGTCTTCCTCCGGTTCCGGCGAGTCCACACTGCCGCGCCCACCCCGGCGCCGATCACTCCTGCAGCTCCCGCGCCGATCCACACCTTTGTTGCCGTGGAGGTCTTGCCAGCCAGCTTGTCCGCTGCGGCCCGCGCGCCTCCGGCCCAGTCGTCGTCGGCGAAGTGCTCCCGCGCCGCGTTCTGCAGCTTCTCCGCCTCGCTGGTTTCCACCTTCGCCCCCGCGGCATATCCGATCTGCCGCGTTTCGGTTGCCACGGCCAGCACGATCACGTTCTCGGTGCCGTCTTGTTCGCGCAGCTGCTCGGCCAGCGCTTTAATGTCGCCTGGTGCGGTCGGGACGAAGACGATGTAGAGCTTCTTGCCGGATTCCTTCGTTGCTTCTTTTAATGACGCCGTAATGTCCGCTTTTTCCTGCTCAGACAACACCCCGGACTCGTCAACCAGCTGGGATGTAAGTTTCACCTCGCTGGTGGCGGTGGCTGCTGAGGCCGAGGGGGCGTCAATAAGAAAAGAGCCGAATCCGAGAACGGCGCCGGCAGCCAGGATCGCCAGGAAGCGGGTAGGGGAAAAAGTCGGTTTCATACAGCCCACCTTAACGAAAAAAGTGGGGGAGACCGCGTATGGTTTTGCGCATGGCAGTTGCACGGCATCCGGTGAAGCGCGCGGTGAAGTATGTCTTCGTTGCGCTGTTAACCCTCGTCTTGGTGGCGGTGGGTGTGTTCGGTGTGACCGCGTTCCAGATCTGGCATTTCGCCCGGGCGGACGATAGGCGCGCGGCGGATACGATCTTTGTGCTAGGCGCGGCGCAGTATGCAGGCAACCCGTCGAATTGGTTCGCCTCAAGGTTGAACCATGCGGCGGAGCTGTACAAGCAGGGGGTGGCGCCGACGATCGTCACTGTCGGTGGGAAGGCTGCGGGCGACGAATACACCGAGGCTGCGTCGGGGAAGAACTACCTGGTGGAGAACTTCGACATCCCGGAGTCCGCGGTCGTCTCAGTGGAGGAAGGAACGGATACGCTGGATTCCGCGAAGGCTTTTGCCCAGGTGGCGCAGGACCATGGCTGGCAGACGTCCGTGGTGGTGACGGATCCGGCGCATTCGCTGCGGGCCACGCGGATGGTGCGCGACCAGGGGATGCAGGCGTGGGCGAGCCCGACGCGCCAGGGGCCGTCGGTGTTTACCCGAAAGTCGCAGGTAAATTCGATCCTGCACGAGACCTTCGGCATGCTGTACTACCAGGCAGTAGAGAAGTAAGAAAGAAGACATGCGTTACCCGTATAGCGAACACGACCAGCAGCGGAGGTTGCCGGACCGGCCGAAGACTCTGGGGTTGCCCGGGGCAGTAGTCGACGGTCGGGATAGTTTCGACCGCGACCGGGCGCGCGTGCTGCACTCCGCGGCGCTGCGGCGGCTGGCGGATAAGACGCAGGTCGTGGGGCCGGGGTCGGGGGATACGCCGCGCACGCGGCTGACGCACTCGCTGGAGGTTGCGCAGATCGCCCGCGGGATCGGCAAGACGTTGGGCGCTGATCCGGACCTCACGGAGCTGGCGGGGCTGAGTCACGACATTGGCCACCCACCGTATGGTCACAACGGCGAGCGCGCCTTGGACGAGGCTGCCGCCGACTGTGGGGGCTTCGAGGGCAACGCGCAGACGCTGCGCATTCTTGCGCGGTTGGAGCCGAAGGTGTTGGCGGATGCTGCAGGCACAACGGGCACTGCCGGCACAGCCGGCACAGCGCCGGTCTCCTACGGCCTGAACCTCACGCGCGCCAGCCTGGACGCGGCCTGCAAGTACCCGTGGGGGCCCGTCGACGAACAGGGCAACAAGCGTGCCAAGTATTCCGCTTATGCCGAGGACGTGGAGACCCTCGAGTGGATCCGCGAAGGCGCACCGGAGGGGCGGAAGTGCCTGGAGGCGCAGATCATGGACTGGTCCGACGACGTCGCGTACTCGGTGCACGACGTGGAGGACGGGATCCTTTCCGGCCGCATCGACTTTGGCGTGCTGTGGGACCTGGTGGAGCTGGCCGCGTTGGCCGAGAAGGGCGCCCGCGTGTTCGGCGGCACCCCGGAGGAACTCTTGGAGGCAGCCGACCGCCTGCGCGGCATGGCGCTGGTTTCCCGCGCGGCGGATTTCGGGGGTTCCATGCAGGACCTCGCGGCGCTGAAGGCTATGACGTCCGAGTTGGTTTCCCGCTTCGTCACCGCCGCGGTCACCGGAACCCGCCAGCAGTTCGGCGAGGAGGCACTAGGCCGCTACGCCGCCGACCTGGTTATCCCCGAACCCGTCCAGGCGGAGGTCACGCTGTTGAAGTCCGTCGCCGTCCTTTACGTGATGGACGAGGCCCGCCACCTGGCCAATCAGCAGCGTCAGCGCGAGCGCATCTTTCGCGTCACGGACTACCTGTGGCGCGGCGGCTCGGGCGCACTGGACCCCATGTTTTCTTCGTGGTTTGACGCCGCAGCCTCCGACCGCGAAGCACGCCGGGTAGTTATCGACCAGGTGGCCTCGCTAACGGAATCCAGGTTGGAGCGGCTGGACAAGCGCGCCAGCGGGATCAGCGCCGCCTGGGCCTAGCGGCGCGCTGCCGCTCACGCTGCGCGCCGCCCGGGCCTGGCTGCGCGCTGCCGCTCACGCTGCGCACTGCCGCTCACTCTGGGCACAATGCGGTGCGAGTCAGCGCAAGCCCGCTAATCTTCCGCGTCCGGGATGGAGCAGAAGCTCTCGAAGTGGTCGGAGGTGTAGTACCACACCTCCGGATCCGTCTTGGTACCACCGCCGACGACGATGCGGCGCGCACCCCGGTGGTTAACCCCCGGGGTCTTCACGGTGTATTCGCGGTAGTAGCTGCCCTTTTCCTTCGGCAGCAGGCCCTCGTAGTTGCCGAAGTGCTTGCCGTCGGCTTCCCCGTCGTCCGGCGGAGCGTCCTGCAAAATGTCGTCGATCTGCTTCTTGGCTTCCGGCGGGAGGGTGTCAACGGCGCAGGTGTCGGCGTCATTACTAGAAACACCGGAAGCACCACCCTCGTTTCCGTCGTCATGCAGGCCGAACCAACCGGCCGCGACGACCGCCGCGCCGACAATCGGCGTGGCATATTTGGCCCACTTCTTGGGTACGAGACTCTGCAGACTTCCCTGAGACATAGGGAAGAGTCTAGAGCACGCGCAGTGGCAGGCGGAGGGCGGCCGGTGCGTCGTCCGGAACCATCGGGTTGTTCGGTTGTACAGGGTCGATGCGGCGGTAGCCTTCGGACTGCGGTGGGCGCGGGTCGGCCTCACCCTTGTTCGGCCACATGGCGGCGGCGCGCTCGGCATTGGCGGTGATGGACAGCGACGGGTTCACTCCCGGGTTCGCGGTGATGGCAGAACCGTCGGTGATGAACAGACTGGGGTAGCCCCACGCACGGTGGTAGGGATCCACCACGCCGTGCTCGGGGGAGGAGCCAATGACGCAGCCGCCCAGGAAGTGAGCGGTCAGCGGGATGTTGAAGACCTCCGACCACACGCCGCCGGCGATGCCCTTCGGCAGCATCTTCGCCAGGATGCGGGTGGCGGCGTTGCCCTCGGGGATCCAGGTGGGGTTCGGCTCGCCGGTGCCCTGCTCGGAGCTCAGCATGTTGAACGGGCCGACCTTGCGCAGGAAGGTGCGCAGCGAGTTGTCCCTGGTCTGCATCACCAGGTTGATGACGGTGCGCTGCGACCATTTGCTCAGGTTGAGCAGGCGGGGGATGGCCTTGTACTGCAAAACCACCTGCTTGAGGAATTCCAGGAAGCGGGGTTGCAGCTTATCGCCGTCTGTCATCAGGGTCTGCAGCAGGCCCATCGCGTTGGAGCCCTTGCCGTAGCGCACCGGCTCGATGTGCGTATCCGGGGCTGGGAAATAGGAGGAGGTGATGGCCACGCCCTCGGAGAAATCCATGTCGGGGGAGTAGGTCGAACGGTTCGCACCCAGCAATGCCTCGGAGTTCGTTCGCGTCAGGTGCCCCAGCTTGTCCGAGAGCTTCGGCAGGTTGCCGTTGGCCTTCTGGCGGTGCAGCAGGTTCTGGGTGCCCCAGGTGCCTGCGGCGACGACCAGGTTATCGGCGGTGAAGGTGCTGGTCTTGGGGTTGCGCTTGGTGATCGGCCCGGTCTGCTTCGCCTGCACCGTCCAGGTGGTGCCATCGAAGGTGATGTCGGTGACTGTGGTGCGGTCGTGGACCTTCGCCCCGCCCTTCTCGGCCAGGTACAGGTAGTTCTTCAGCAGGGTGTTCTTCGCGCCGTGGCGGCAGCCGGTCATGCATTCGCCGCACTCGTGGCAGGCGGTTCGGTCGGGACCGACGCCACCGAAGTATGGATCCGGAACAGTCTCACACGGCTTACCTTCGAGCCCGACCTTTTCTCCAAAGAAAACACCGACGGGTGCCATGCGGAATGTGTCGCCCACGCCCATTTCCTCGGCAACCTTCTTGGAGTAGACGTCGGCGGGGGTCATGGTGGGGTTCTCCACCACGCCGAGCATCTTCTGCGCCTGTTTGTAGTAGGGGGTGAGCTCGTCTTCCCAGTCGGTGATCGTGTTCCACTGCTTGTCGTTGAAGTAGGCCTCGCCCGGCTGGTAGAGCGTGTTCGCGTAGTTCAGCGAGCCGCCGCCCACGCCCGCGCCGGCGAGGATCATCACGTCTTTGAGCAGGTGGATGCGCTGGATTCCGTACAGGCCCAGGTGCGGCATCCACAGGAAGTCCTTCAGGTGCCAGGAGTTCTTGGCGAATTCCTCGTCCTTGAAGCGGCGGCCGGCTTCGAGGATGCCGACGTTGTAGCCCTTCTCCACCAGGCGCAGAGCGGTGGTGGATCCGCCGAAACCAGAGCCGATAATCAGCACGTCATAGTGGTTGTTGGTCTGTGAGGCGTTCTGTGAGTCAGTCTGCGAGCTAGACATGGTAGTCAACCATCCCTCTTCCATTGGTGTGACGTAGATCCTATTTTGAACACGTTAGCGCCACGAATAGCCGTGATGTGTTGTTTAAGAAAAATAGCTTTCCGGCACCGGAATGCTGCCCGATCCAGGCTGTCCGGGGGTTGTACTAGCATGTGGCTATGGCTAAGGGCAGGATTCCGGAGCGGGACATCGAAGCAATTCGAGAGCAGACCCCCATCGAAGAAGTAGTGGGGGATTATGTGCAGCTCAAACCGGGTGGCGTCGATTCCATGAAGGGACTTAGCCCGTTCAAGGACGAAAAGACCCCCTCGTTCCACGTGCGCCCGAACCACGGCTACTTCCACTGCTTCTCCACGGACCAGGGCGGCGACGTTTTCAAGTTCCTCATGCTGATGGAACACATGTCTTTCCCCGAGGCCGTGGAGGCCTGCGCCGAGCGCATCGGCTACCGCATCAACTACGAGGGCGGCGGTCCCGGCAAGCGGGAGGAGCCCGGCACGCGGCGCAGGTTGGTCGCCGCGAACAAGGCGGCCTTTGAGTTCTACCGCAAGGAATTTCTTGGTGACGCCGAAGGCGCGGCCGTCGCCCGCAACTTCCTTATCGAACGCGGCTTCACCATGGAACACGCCGAGCAGTTCGGCTGCGGGTATGCACCGGCAGGATGGGATCGGCTGACGAAGCACTTGCAGCAGAAGGGCTTTACGTTCAAGGAAATCGAGGCAGCGGGCCTGGGCCGCATGGGTAAGCGCGGCCCGATCGATCGGTTCCACCGCCGCCTTTTGTGGCCGATCCGTTCGGTCAGTGGTGATGTGATTGGCTTTGGCGCCCGTAAGCTTTTCGACGATGACAAGCTGGGCAAATACCTGAATACGCCGGAGACGATGCTGTACAAGAAGTCGAAGGTGCTTTTCGGCATTGATCAGGCGAAGCGGAACATTGTCTCTAAGCACCAGGCCGTGGTGGTGGAGGGGTACACCGACGTGATGGCCATGCACGCTGCCGGGGTGGATACGGCGGTGGCTGCCTGTGGCACGGCCTTCGGCGGGGAGCACCTGGCGGCACTGCGGCGGTTCATGCTGGACGACCAGTTCTTCCGGGGCGAGATCATCTACACCTTCGACGGCGACGAGGCCGGGCAGAAGGCGGCCATGCGTGCCTTTGAGGGCGACCAGCAGTTCGCCGGGCGGAGCTATGTGACGGTCGCGCCGGGCGGGCAGGACCCGTGTGACGTGCGCATCAAGCGCGGCGATGCGGCGGTGCGCGAGCTGGTGGCCTCCCGCATTCCGATGTTCGAGTTTGTGATCCGCACCCTGATCGCCGACTACGATACGGCCAGCATTGACGGGCGCGTGCACGCCCTACGGCGCATTGTGCCGGTGCTGGCGGGGATCAAAGACGAGGCGCTGCGGGACGAATACGCCCGCCAGGCCGCGGGCTGGGTGGGGTGGGATAACCCCAACGACGTGCTGGATCAGGTGCGAAAGGAGGCGCGGAAGTCCGGCGCGCAGCGGCCGAGGTTGGAGTTGAAAACCGGTGGTGGTGTCGGTGCTGTCGGCGGTGCTGGTGCGGGTGCTGGCGGCGGTGCTGGTGCGGGAGCCACTGGCGGCACTGGTTCTGGCGGCGTGGGCGCGCCCGGGCTGCACGTGGTCAAGGGCATGGAGCGCCCCAACCCGAACGACGACTTCCTGGAAGGCCCCCGCGAGGTCATGAAGCTGGCCTTGCAGGAACCGCAGCTGGCCTCCACCATCTTCGACCTCATGCCCCCGGAGAGCTTCGTGCATCCGACATACGTGGCGATGGCTGAGGCTGTGGCGTCCTTAGGAGGGGCGGCGAACAGCAACGGCGGGCCCGGATGGATCGAGAAGATCGCGACGCAGATGAAGGATCCGATGGGGGCCGCGGTCGTCTCCGAGCTGGCGGTGGAAGACCTGCACTGCCCGCAGGAGCGGCTGCCATACTACGCGGATGCGATCATGGCGCGGATGCAGGAACGCTGGGTGGGCAACGAGATTGCGGACATGAAGTCCCGTATGCAGCGCATGCGCCCCGACCTGCAAAAGGAGGAGTATAACGCGCTATTTGCGGATGTGATTGCGCTGGAGAAATACCGGCGCTCGCTGCAGGAGCGCGCGGCGGACTTCGGCGACTTTACGCGTTAGCGCTTCTTCTTAAAAGGATTCTTCGGCTGGTCGATCTGGTCGATCTTGTCGTTCGGGTGCAGGTCATCGGCCTCGACGATGGTCTGGCCCTCGCCCAGCGAATTACGGGTGGAGCGGTTCAGGTCGCGCACCTCGTGCATGCGCGGCTCCGGATCCAGGCGGTTGGCCAGTGCCTTGCGGCCGGAACGTACAACGGCCTTCGTGATGTCCGAGTTCACTGCGGACTGGTAGCCGCGGCGGATCTGTTCGTAGCGACGGCGGCCGGCCTTCGTACCCATCAGGTAACCCGCGGCGGCTCCGACGACGAGCTGAATCATGGTGGCTCCTTGGTTTTTGGCTTTAGTTGCTGCATTAATGCCGTTGGTGCCCCAATCCTACGCGAAGCCCCCGACGGCACAGAACAGAGCACGGAACAGGCGGGTGATTCGGCGCCCGCTGCCGCCTGTCCGAGTCGCTCCTACAATGGGTGACATGACTACAACTGTGAAAGCCGTAATTTCTCGTGCGAAGAACGAACCCGTCGAGCTGACCGACATCGTCATCCCTGATCCGGGTGACAACGACGTGATCGTCCGCATCCAGGCCTGCGGCGTGTGCCACACCGACCTGGCCTACCGCGACGGCGGCATCACGGACGATTACCCGTTTTTGCTGGGCCACGAGGCCGCCGGTGTGGTCGAGCAGATCGGCGACCGCGTGACCCACGTGGAGGTCGGCGACTATGTGGTGCTGAACTGGCGCGCCGTGTGTGGCCAGTGTCGCGCCTGCAAGAAGGGCGAGCCGAAGTACTGCTTCGATACGCACAATGCGTCGAAGAAGATGACCCTCACCGACGGCACGGAGCTGGAAGCCGCTCTGGGCATCGGCGCTTTCGCGGAAAAGACCCTGGTCCACGAAGGACAGTGCACCAAGGTGAACCCGGATGCCGACCCTGCGGTCGCGGGTCTGCTGGGATGTGGCGTCATGGCCGGTCTCGGCGCCGCCGTGAACACCGGTGAGGTCAAGCGCGGCGAGTCCATCGCCGTCATCGGCGTAGGTGGCGTGGGCATGGCCGCCATCGCGGGTGCGGCCGTTGCCGGTGCGACGAAGATCATTGCTATCGATGTTTCGGACGCCAAGCTCTCCCGCGCCAAGGAGGAGTTCGGCGCAACCCACACGATCAACAGCTCCGAGCTTTCGGATGAAGAGCTGGTGGCGAAGGTTCAGGAGATCAACGGTGGATTCGGCGTGGATGTAGTTGTGGACGCCGTGGGCCTGCCCCAGACCTTCAAGCAGGCATTTTACCTGCGTGACCTGGCTGGCCGCGTGGTGCTGGTGGGCGTGCCGACCCCGGAGATGACCCTGGAGATGCCGCTGCTGGACGTGTTCAGCCACGGCGGTGCGCTGAAGTCCTCCTGGTACGGCGATTGCCTGCCGGAGCGGGACTTCCCGATGTACGTGGACCTGTACCAGGAGGGCCGCTTCCCGCTGGATCGCTTCGTGGATGAGCGCATCGGCATCGACGCGGTGGAAGCCGCTTTCGAGAAGATGAAGCAGGGCGAGGTCCTGCGCTCCGTGGTGGAGTTTAAGTAAGCAGGCGAGGGCGTAGACCCGGAAGGTAAAGAGGCAGGTAGAGAGGAAGCATGAGCGAGCACAAGTTTGACAACCCGCAGATCGAGCAGTTTGAGACCTCCGGCAAGTTCCGGCTGGATGGCGGCGAGTGGGACGTGGATAACAACGTCTACCTGCTGGCCGAAGGGGATCGCTGCATCGTGGTGGACCCGGCGCACGATGCGCAGAAGGTTATCGACCACGTGGGGGATCGCACCGTGGAGGCTATCCTGCTGACCCACGCGCACAACGATCACTGTGAGCTGGCCCCGGAGCTGGCGCAGAAGTGGGGAGTGGAGGTCTACCTGCACCCGGACGATCGGATGCTGTGGGAGGAATCCAACGGCGATGCACCGTTCAGCCCGATTGACGTGGAGGATCCGCGGTGGGCCGACTGGGGTGTGAAGCTGTACCACACGCCGGGCCACTCGCCGGGTTGCATCGTGGTGGAGGTGCCAACGCAGAACGCGCTGCTGTCTGGCGACACGCTGTTCAATGGCGGCCCGGGTGCGACGGGACGGAAGTACTCTAGCTTCCCTACGATCATCGAGTCGCTGCAGTCGAAGGTGTTTAAGCTGCCACACGACATGGAGGTGTACCCCGGCCACGGCGATTCCACGACGGTGGGTGCCGAGGCAGCGCGCATCGAGGAGTACATCGAGCGCGGCTACTAATACCCCCTAGGGGTATGCTGGGGGCATGGCTGTAATAGATCTCGACATCACAGGAATGACCTGCGCTTCCTGTGCGAACCGTATCGAAAAGAAACTGAACAAGCAGGAGGGTGTGACCGCCACCGTCAACTACGCCACCGAGAAGGCGCACATCGAAACGAGGGAGGGGGCGGCCACCGACGCGGACGCGTACATCGCGATCGTGGAGAAGCTCGGCTACGGCGGCAGCGTGCCAAAGCCGGAGAAGCCCGCCGGCGTCGACCCCACAGCCAAGGAGCTGCGCGGCCTGAAGCGCCGCCTGGTGCTTGCCGTCGCGCTGGCCACCCCGGTGATCCTGCTGGCGATGATCCCGCCGCTGCAGTTCGATTACTGGCAGTGGATCAGCTTCGCCCTGGCGACCCCGGTGATTCTGTGGGCGGGTTGGCCGTTCCACAAGACCACGTGGGTGAACCTGAAGCACGGCGCGGCGACGATGGATACCCTCATCACCGTCGGCACCTCAGCGGCTTATTTGTGGTCGCTGTACGCCCTTTTCTTTGGCCACGCGGGCGAGCCCGGCATGCGCCACGGCTGGTCCATCCTGAACCACGCAGGCGACCCGATGGGGGACATCTACTTCGAGGTTGCCGCGGGAGTGGTGACGTTCGTGCTGGCGGGCCGGTACTTCGAGAAGCGCGCGAAGCAGCGCGCCGGGGATGCCATCCGCGCGCTGACTGACCTGGGCGCCAAGCAGGTCACGGTGCTGCGAGATGGCGGGGAAACGTTGCTACCCATCGAGCAGCTGCAGATCGGCGACCACTTCCTGGCTCGACCTGGCGAAAAGATCGCCACGGACGGCCGCATCGTGGATGGCCTGTCCGCGGTTGACCAGTCGATGCTCACCGGCGAGTCCGTGCCCGTCGACGTCGGTCCCGGCGACGAGGTCACGGGAGCGACCATCAACACCTCCGGCCGCCTGGTCGTGGAGGCCACGCGCGTCGGCGAGCAGACGAAGCTCGCGCAGATGGCGAAGCTGATCGACGAGGCCCAGTCCGGCAAGGCCGACGTCCAGCGCCTGGCCGACAAGGTCTCCGGCATTTTCGTTCCGGTCGTCATCGCGATCGCGCTGGTCACTTTGCTGTTCGCGGGCTTTAGCAATGCGGTCGCGGTGCTGATCATCGCGTGCCCCTGCGCCCTTGGTTTAGCGACGCCCACAGCCCTGCTTGTCGGCACGGGTCGCGGGGCCGAGCAGGGCATTCTAATCCGCGGACCCGAGGTTTTAGAGGGCGCGCACGCCATCACCACCGTGGTGATGGATAAGACCGGCACGGTGACGACGGGCACCATGCGGGTCGTCGACGTGACCCCGACAGGCGGCAACCGCGCTGAGGTGCTGCGCGCCGCGTCGGCGGTCGAGGCGTACTCGGAGCACCCCATCGGCCGAGCCATTGCAGAGGCCGGGCGGGCGGAGTTCGGCGACCTGCCGGAAGTTACCGGCTTTAGGAATCTGCCTGGACACGGCGTGGAGGGAACCGCCGAAGGCCAGGTGATTCGGGTTGGTCGGGGGGATGAGGGGGCGTCCAGAAATAAGGCAACCACAGTCAGCGTGAGCGCGGATGGGCGGGCGATCGGCACCATCAGCGTGGCCGATACGGTGCGCCCCACCAGCGCGGAGGCCGTGCGGAAGCTGCATGAGATGGGGCTGAAGACCGTGCTGCTGACCGGTGATAATCAGCAGGTGGCGGACGCCGTGGCGCGCGAGGTGGGCATTGATGAGGTGATCGCCGGGGTGATGCCGGAGGATAAGGTGGCGCACATCCGCTCCCTAGAGAACGTGGCGATGGTTGGTGACGGTGTGAACGACGCGGCGGCGCTGGCGAGCGCGGATCTGGGCATCGCGATGGGGTCGGGCACGGACGCGGCGATCGAGGCGGCGGACATCACCGTGATGCGCGACGACCTGCTGGCGGTGGCGGATGCGCTGCGGCTGGCGCGCAAGACGCTGCGGACGATCAAAGCGAACCTGTTTTGGGCATTTGCTTACAACGTGGCGGCGATCCCGCTGGCCGCATTCGGGCTGCTGAACCCGATGCTGGCTGGGGCGGCGATGGCGTTATCTAGTGTGTTTGTGGTGAGCAACAGCCTGCGGTTGAAAGGATTCAAATAATGCACGGGTACTTGAGTGACAAGGAGCGCTACCTGGCGCGGCTGAAGCGGATCGAGGGGCAGGTGCGCGGGCTGCAGCGGATGGTGGATGAGGAGCAATATTGCATCGACATCCTCACGCAGGTCAGTGCGCTGCAGTCTGCGCTGAAGGGCGTGGCGCTGGGGTTGTTGGACGACCACATGAACCACTGCGTGCGGCACGCCGCGGAGGCCGGGGGAGAGGAAGCCGAGGAAAAACTGGCGGAGGTATCCCAGGCCGTGAAGAGGCTGGTTCGGTAAGCGCTGGCGGGGGTAGCGGTGCAGGGGGGCAGGGGTGCAGGGGCAGGGGACTACATGTTGTCCACGCCGTACTGGGCCTGCTCTGGGGTAAAGCCCTCGTAGATTAGCTGGTCGTAGAGTCCGTCGTTAGACATTGCTAGGCCGGACTGGTCGTATTGCTGAGCCATTTTGACAGCCTGAGCGTTCCAATCGACCGTGATGTTCTGCATGGCGTATTCGATGGCATCGGCCGGGAAACCTTCATAGTCGAGTTGCTTACGGAGCCCCGGGTCTGAGAATGCCATCAGATTGAGGTAGTTGTTGGCAGAGCGCAGCGCGTTGCGCTGCTCGCGAGTTGCATTGCCGTCCGCAGCGTTGGAATCACCGGCTGGTTCTTCTACTTCCTCGGAGTCAGAGTTCTGTACCTCAGCAACCTGGCCGGTGCTTTCTGTGGCATTTTCTTCCGGAGAGGTTGGGTTGGGACTATCGCTGGTTTCAGACGGTGCGGTTTCGGTCACGGTGACAACGCTGCTGGAGGAAGAGGATGCATTGTCACTCGAGTCCTCCTCACCCCAAATGGTTCCGATGATGCCCAGCGCTACAAGCGTGCCGACGACGCCCAAGATGAAGATGAGCACAACCTTGCCCTTGCCCATTCCTTTGTTGTCCGACTGTTGAGGTGCCGGACCACTGGAGGGGTAACCGTAGGAATCGCCGTAGGGAGCGGGTTGGGGAGCGGTCATTGGCCTAGTCCTTGTCGTCTGTCAAAAGTGGAGGGCAGAGCAGGCTTGCTCTGTGCACACTCCGTAAAGACTAAATAACCGTCGGCGAATCTACCTACACGATAAGAAAAGCCACCCCTTTCCTGGGTTAATTCTCAGGTTAGGGGTGGGGTGTGGGCTACATGTTGTCCAGGGCGTACTGGGCCTGCTCGTCGGTGAAGCCAAGGTTCCTAGTGAGCATGTCCTTGAGCTGATTCTTGGGCATCGGTGAGTCGCCCTTGGAGAGTTGGCGGGCCATGTCCACGGCCTGCTTATTCCAATCGGGGTTTAGCTTTTCGATGGCTTTGTTGATCTGATCCTCGGAGTAGCCCTGGATCTTCAGATTGTCGTGGATGCCTTTCTCGGACAGTTTGAAAACGTTGTAGGCGGTTGCGGCTGCCTTGTTTGCACCATCTTGGGTCTTGGGCTTTGAAGGGTCGGAAAGGTCGGGCAGTGCAGGCGCGCCAGATGCGTTGGGGGTGCTGGTCGGGGAGTCCGCTGAGGAGTCCGATGGGGAGTCCGCTGGGTTGCCATTCGGGGCGTTAGTCCCGCCGTTGTTGTCACCTCTGACGTCCATGGCGGTCATGTCGGTTTTGGAGTTGGATTCTTCGGCGGAGCCCTTGTCTTCGGAGGTAGCGGCGGGCTGCTGGTCGTTGCCAGACTCATTGTCGTCGCCGCTAGTGAAATACCAGACGGAGCCACCGATGATGCCGATCAGAGCGACCACGCCGACGATGATCAGGGCCAGTTTCTTGCCGCCGGGATTGGCCTGCTTTGCATCCTCTTGGGCTGCGCCAGGTGGCCTGTTGGACGGATCTTCGAACGGATTAGGTTTCTGAGGTGAGGGGTTCGAGGTTGGGGTTTCCATTGGAGTTCCTTTGAGTCTGGACTTTTGAGAGTGGTGGAGGGGAGAGATGGGAGGGGGCGAAAGGGGGCGCGGGCTACATGTTGCTGATGCCGTACTCGGCTTGTTCGTGGGTGAAGCCAACGCCCTCAGTCATGGTGTTGTATATCGTATCCCGATCATCGGTTCCAAGGGGTTCGGCGAGGTGACGGGCATACTTAATTGCCTGCTTGTTCCAGTCCGGCTTGATCTTTTCCAGGGACTTGTTGATTTGCTCTTCGGAGCCTGAATAGAGGTTGGCTCTGGGGTTGGTGCTGGGGAAGGGCGGTCTTGAGGATTCTTGTTGGGCGAGTTCATCTGTCTACATTTTTCTGTGGCTGAGTAAAGGCGATGCACCGTATGCAAAATGCACGGCTGTAGGTAAAAATGCGGAAGAATCGTGTTTTGTTTCCGTGGACTAGCTTTGTACTTGCAAGTAGTACTCGGTTGGTGGTCGACCGGTAGCGGGTTCCCAACAAATTGTGTCGTCCGTGGTTTTCACCCTTGTGATCGCCCTTGGGCTGACGTGCACGAGGGAAGTGGTCAGGAGTTCTCTATTCGCCGACCGTTGGCAAATACACTTGCTAAGGCCACCAGATCGAATCCTGCAATGATGCTTGCACTAATCACATATCCCAAAAAGGCCAGGTAACCACATAGAAGTAGAACTGCGAGCACTGCGGTGAGGCCAAATATCTGCCCCCTTCTCGCGGCCTTGGCAGGCTCTATGTAAGGCGCTGTTCGCGTTAGCTCGTCGGCCCGGGTTTGTGAGCGCAATGCCTCCACATACGCCGAGTAAAGCTCGGGAGTTTCACTTCGCAATTCACTCATCTTGTCGATGTCCGGCATAAGAAGCGGGACATGCAGATGGTTCTCTTCCAGGTAGGCGGTTATTTGGGCGAGGAGAACGGGGTCGTTTCGGAGCTGCTCAGAGCTGATGCCCGTACCAATGCTGCGTTGATGGAAGTCCTCGGCGCTGGGGGTGGCATTAGGCTTTGCATGCGGCGGTACGTCGCGGCGCCCTGTAGATCGAGGATGCTGCCCACTCCCGTCAGGAACGCCCGGCGCTTGCTGGGGTTCGTGGTCGTCATGGTTCCATTACCTTACCCTTCTACGTTCGCTTAGGTGAACAACTGTGGTGGTTGAGAATGGAGGTAAGTGTAGAGAGGGGAATGGACAAGCCACCTAGCAATCGAACAAAGGGTCTATATCTCAGCCTAAGATTTCTAAGATCGCTCAGAAGTGACGTAGCGGCACCAACGCGAAAATCCCGACCACCTGCATGTAGTGCAGCCGATCGGGGCTTTTAGTTGCTCCCCCAACTGGGCTCGAACCAGTGACCTTTCGATTAACAGTCGAATGCTCTGCCAACTGAGCTATAGGGGATTAAGTTGTTTGAGCTTCAGGCGTAAGCCCTTGCTCTGTGCAACGGAATCATACTTTATATGCCTGGGGTGTAAACAGACAAATCGCCAGGTCAGGTCACCTATTGTGGGGGCTGTTTTCGTTGAAGCTGGGGTATATGACTACCCGCCAAAGGCAGTGTGGTTGAATCTTTTGTTAGCAAGCCACTCCATCGAGTGGCGACGCATACTGGGGCTATAGCTCAGTCGGTTAGAGCCGCGGACTCATAATCCGCTGGTCGCGGGTTCGAGCCCCGCTGGCCCCACAGAAAACGGCACGTCAGAGCCTATTTCCCCTACCTATAGAAGCGGAAGAATAGGCGCGTGAGTTGGTACACCGGCCACGTCGAACAGCATTCTGGCGTTGATTGGTTTCTATTCGCCGGCGCGGACGGCCGGGAATGTTTCCTGCCCGGCGCTTTTCCAGGTGATGTCTCATGACGCCGTCACTCCAACAAATGTCGCTCTCAAAGCAGCTGGCAAGGTCCAGCGCGCTACGATTCACATTCACGAGGGCGGCCACTTCGACCCCTACGTGGAGCCGCTGTTCTCGGAGATCATTGAGGAGCAGCTGGCATTCCTGCGAAAAGAGGTTCCGGTTAAGTAAATCCCCTGCAGCGAGCCGTCCAGATTGTCGCTAGAACGGGCCTAAGCATGCCCCCGCTGGCGCGGGGAGCACGAGACGGCGGATCTCGCTGAGCGGTGGGATCAGGGCTCATCCCCGCTGGCGCGGGGAGCACGCCTGCGCAGCCTTCGTCTTATCGTCAGCTACCGGCTCATCCCCGCTGGCGCGGGGAGCACATCACTCCCGTATACGGGCGGGGACGGTATGCAGGCTCATCCCCGCTGGCGCGGGGAGCACGACCTCCGTGGGGTGGATTTACCGATCTCATAGGGCGCATCGCCGCTGGCGCGGGGAGCACGGTGGACCCCCGCTGTGCGCGGGGAGCACCGAGATTCACGCAGTGAGCTAGCTAGTCGATAAGGCTCATCCCCGCTGGCGCGGGGAGCACAGGGCGACGCCCGCGCGGATCACCCCTACATCCGGCTCATCCCCGCTGGCGCGGGGAGCACCAGCACAACTGAGCGAAGCGAAGGCGGGAGTTGGGCTCATCCCCGCTGGCGCGGGGAGCACCGACTCTTCGCAGCCTATTGCGTTGCACCTGTAGGCTCATCCCCGCTGGCGCGGGGAGCACGGTGGAATCATGACCGTTGGAAAAGTCGACCGCGGCTCATCCCCGCTGGCGCGGGGAGCACTCGAACCAGTCTGAGGGGGACAATCTGCACATGGGCTCATCCCCGCTGGCGCGGGGAGCACCCATTGGCGTCCTGGGTCTGCTACGCCGTGGCAGGCTCATCCCCGCTGGCGCGGGGAGCACTTGCTCTAGGTTCTTAGCCATTGTCGGTACTCCGGCTCATCCCCGCTGGCGCGGGGAGCACAGGCGATCTGCAGGGCGTGGTCTTCGCTCATGCGGCTCATCCCCGCTGGCGCGGGGAGCACGTGTGTGGTCATTGTGCGGGGTGCTATCGGTCGGGCTCATCCCCGCTGGCGCGGGGAGCACGCTGCGGGTATTTACGCCTCGTGGGGCACTAGCGGCTCATCCCCGCTGGCGCGGGGAGCACTACCTTCCAGCAGTTCATACTTCTTTCCTGTTGGGCTCATCCCCGCTGGCGCGGGGAGCACCTTAGCAGCCTCACCGGAATCAGACTTCACGTCGGCTCATCCCCGCTGGCGCGGGGAGCACGCTGCCTTCTCGGGATCGCGCGCTTCCTCAAACGGCTCATCCCCGCTGGCGCGGGGAGCACCCGTGCAGCGATTCCCCCATAGACCCCCCACCAGGCTCATCCCCGCTGGCGCGGGGAGCACTTTCCGCTAAATCGCAGGAGAAGGCAGCCGAGGGGCTCATCCCCGCTGGCGCGGGGAGCACTTCTGCACGTCCTCCGGCGACTTGCCCAGCTCCGGCTCATCCCCGCTGGCGCGGGGAGCACAAACGGGTTGCAGGACGCTTTGCCACAGCCACGGGCTCATCCCCGCTGGCGCGGGGAGCACTTCGCGGGCTTCTCCAAGCGCTCTGCGAACGCCGGCTCATCCCCGCTGGCGCTGGGAGCACCCAGTCGCACAAGGGCGCTACTTACCGAATCCAGGCTCATCCCCGCTGGCGCGGGGAGCACAAGATTCGCCCTAGCGAGCCGGACAGCCACGAGGGCTCATCCCCGCTGGCGCGGGGAGCACGCAGATTAACGGTGGGTTGCTGAACATTATGAAGGCTCATCCCCGCTGGCGCGGGGAGCACCTGTGCGCACCTGCCTCAAACACGTCTCCACGGGGCTCATCCCCGCTGGCGCGGGGAGCACACTCTCTGAGCTGTGGTTCTTTGAGCCTTAAAGCCGATTCTAGTTCAACTTGTTTTAACTACCAGCCGCTGGACCCGCGAACTGCATCCCACGCATCTATCTTCGCCGTGCTTTGCTCCACCCACGCCGTCGTGATGATGGTGCTCGGTTATTCGGTCGCGTAATCAGGTTCACTCCGTCGAAGTCAGTCGGAACCCAGTTATGCCGGTGGGTTTTGAAATCAAATCCTTGCTCGTTCGCTGCTTGAAACACCATGATTGCCCGACCGTCATTCACCAGATCGCACGTGCGCTCCCAAACCTGGTCACGCACTCGGGCGCTGGGACGCCCCACGAACACTCCCGGTGAAATCTCCAAAAGCCACCGTGTTAGATCACCGCGAAGTCCTGCAGGGCACGCAGAAACAACCAGAACCATCATTCCACTGGTCCTTCGTTCGACCAGTTATGTCCTGAAGCGACAACCTCTAAATCCGACCAGAGCAACAATTCGGAATCGATATTTTGCGCCTCGGAGGTCATTTCCATCAGAAACATGAGATCCCGAATCATTGTCGGTATGAGGTTTTTCTTCACCACGTAATCACGGATCACTCGTCGGATATTTGCATCGGCGGTTAACTCATTTTCCGCCACAGCATCAAACGCTGCCGGAATTGAAATCTTCGACTTGTACAGATCCGCAATGTCGTAAACAAACGCGCGTTCCGTGCCTTGGTGAATTACGCCCAAGGAGGGAATGAATCCCAGCGAAACAATAACGGCATGAGCCACACCATAAAGTGCTGCATTCGCTGCAGTAAGAGTCCGGTTAATTGGGTCACCACTAGAATAGTTCTGCGGATCATACATCCGCTTCTTCCACGGCACCCCGGTTCGCTCGGCCTCCGCCAGGTAGACTTTCTTCATCCGGGATCCCTCACGCCCACGCAGCTGTGCCATCGTCGCACTTGAAATATCTTCGCCGGGGAAGCGCATGGCGTACATCTGTCGTGCGCAGAAAAGCCTGCGGCGCTGGTTACTTACTATTGACGCCTGCGCCTCCGCCGCTGCCGAAGAATTCGAAAGCGAACGGCCGGATGCGTAGTAGCGCACGCCTTTTTCCCCAACCCATACGACGGAAACCCCGGAGTCCCCTAGCAGAGCCATCGCTGCGTATGTCACTTTCGTACCTGGGCCAAGCATTAAGGCAGCAATACCTGCCGCAGGCACATGGGTGATGCCGCGTTCATCCGTGAAGGTAACAGCGTTGTTATCGCGATTAACTACGCAGCGCTCGGCGTATAGAAACGAGATCCGATCCTGCACGCGCGGTAGGATCGGACGATCCATGGGCGACTTCGAAGGGTGCTGTGCCACTGCGATATCCCTAGTCTGGCTTGCCGGTAATGGGCTTGGCGAGTGTCAGTAAGCCACAACCGTAGGCCTTGCCTCGCCCGATGCCTTCGACGAGTGCTTTCTTGAAGCTTTCGGCATCGTCAATCTGCAGTGTGCCGCGGTATCGCACCGTGCCAATCACAACCTGGCGGCCCTTGGAGTTGTTCACCGACTTCGAGAAACGCAGTGTTTTTCGTTCCACGATGAGGGTTTCCAGCGGGGTGAAGCCACAGCTTTTAGCCTTGGTGTTAAACCATTCCAACTGAGCATCCTCGCCCACCAGTGCAGTGAGTTTGCCACGGGTTCCGCGTGGGGAACCAGGAGCCTTTTTAGCAGCCACAGGGTTCAGAACCACCTCGAAGTGCCAATGCTGTCCATCTTCCAGTGCCCCGAGCAGACGGTCGTATCTTGCCTTTTGCGGTTCAGTTTGGGAACCCGTTTGCTCAGCGATTTTGTTCGGATCGCAGTTATCCGGTCCGACGATGTAGACAGCATGCTCGTCTGTGCCTCGGAGTTCTCCGTCTTGGCGCCAGAGGATACGTTCCTTGTCGGCTACTTCTTTAGGAAAGCAGCTCAGAACCGCAGCGTGCATAGCCTGCGGATTACCCAGCAGTTTTCGCGCTTGGCGACTACGGGGATCTAGGTGAAGTCGTGTGAAGGTCGTCATGCCTGCATCACCGCCTCCATAAATGGGTCGTTGGTCGAACCGAGGTCATTCTCGATGGGCACACCCGTCTGGTCTTGGACGACATCCCGCCATCCGTACTCTCGATGCTCTTGAGAGAAGGAGATCGGTACGTCTCGAGTAGCAATGCCGGTTTCACCACTCGTGGCGTCACGAAAAATAGGCAGCGAGAGTTTCGGCGCCCGAGTCTTTCTGTGTGCGCGGGTGGCCTGCCAGTCGGTAGCTCGCAGCGCGTCGACGGCCGAGCCACGGAAAGTTCCGAGGTAGAGGGTCGGGGGAGCAGGGCACGATCGACGCCCAAGGAATAACGGGAAGCGGGGGCGTTGGACGGCACTTGCGAGTTCGTCGATGAAGGGTTCATTGTCTGATTCGACGGCAGCGACGAAAACAGCATCCTCAAGGTAGTACCGCGTGACCAGGTTCGCGTTGTCCTTTGGCCTCTTCTGCCATGGCTGAGCAGTCTGGTAGTCCCGCAGTAGGGAACCAGGCTGATCCACACGAACGGCGAACGTTAGAGCCGCAAGATCTTGCAGGTCGTCAGTGCGCTGGCGCCCTTGTGCAGCGGCTAGAAGCCCCAGCACGCCGGACTTGGTGGGAACCTGTTCGGTGGCGCGTTGCTTGAATCGGCTGCTGGCGCCCCACGATTGCATGGGGCCAGACAGCCTGAGTAGAAGGGTGGAAGGCATTAGCGCTCCTGGGTGGCAGCTTCTGCGACAGCTTCGACGAGCTCGGGCAGAGTGGTCTTCTTGGCCAGGTTCTGTTCGACGAACGCATCGGCCAGGTCGCCGAGGGACATGACGAACGCGGCCTGAGGGACGAAGCCATAAGTGTTCTGGATCTGCTCAGCCTCGTGAGCCAGGCGGTCGGCAGCGGACTTACGGCGGCCCTGGTTGTTCTCGGAGACCACCGGTTCTTCGAAGGCATTGACCAGGGAGATAGAGCGATCATCACGCACGGTCACGTACACGAGCTCCGGCACGCTGTTGTGGGCGAAAGTGTTCTGCTTGCCCGTGGGTAGCGAGGTGATAAAGCTGTTGGTGAACGCCTTGATAGCTTCGGCCAGTACGTCCTGGTCGCCGAGGTTGTCGGCCAGCGAGTCAACATCGATCGTGGCGAATCGGTACAGAGTGGAGGACATCATCTGAACGGTGCCCATCATCGCTGCTCCGACTTCTTCGTCGGCTTCTACCATGTCGTCGACTGCGGTGTAGAAGTCGAACTCCGGCTCGGACTCATGTACGCCAATAGCGTGTGCGACCTGTACAGATGCATCGACATTGAAGTCCGGGGCGTCAGCAACCATGCGGCCGAACATGCTGATGTCTACGCCGTGTTCTTGGTCGAACAGTACGGCTACTTCCTTCTTGGGGAACTTATTCTCCTCACGGTGATCGATAGCGTACTTCGCGAGGTTGTCGACCTGTCGGACGCTGAGGAATAGCAGGTAGCCGAGCTCGGACTTTTGCTCCGTGCCCTCGGGAATCTCCTTTGCAGGCTTCCGCTTTGTCAGCTTGAAGCCAGCGGCGGTGAATACTTTCTCTGACAAGGCGGTTGCTTCGGCATCTTCAATGGAGA
Organism: Corynebacterium sp. LK28; assembly: GCF_014335105.1. Taxonomy (NCBI): domain Bacteria; kingdom Bacillati; phylum Actinomycetota; class Actinomycetes; order Mycobacteriales; family Corynebacteriaceae; genus Corynebacterium; species Corynebacterium sp. LK28. Next base: position 103,925 of record NZ_PDGZ01000001.1, read on the forward strand.
CATCCAGTTCCTGAATGCGGTCAGCGAGCAGTTCGATCGCACGGCGGGTGCGGTAGCCGACGAAGCCGGTCGGGAACGTCTCTCCGAAATCTTTGCGAATGGCTCGCTTCCAAGCTTGAGAGGAGACACGCTGGCGAGGAGCTCCGCCGAAGATGGCCGTCTTGGGTGCGCCGGTGTCATCGCGGTTGATCAGACTTGGTGGGAGGGTCTGTAGAGCGTGGAAATCGATGGTGATGGACATGAGAGAATCCTTTCGAAACTGGGAAGTTTAGTTTTCTTTGGTGGCAGAGGAACTGTTGTTTTCGCGCGGGTACTGAGCAAAGGCGAAATCACGCCCCCAGCGCAGCAGTACGCCATTGCGGGTGCGTGGGTTAGAGAGCTTGCGCAGGTCCGTGGCGAACCAGCCGTAGTTGAAACGGAGGTCTTTGGATCGCAGCAGCGAGATCAAAGAGCGAGTCTGAATCAACCTGGACTGGGCGGTACGCGCTAGCACCAGGGCATCGAAGCGCCCCTTGATGGACTTCGACTCGCTAGTGTGCGCCAGGCGACCGCAAGCGGAGGCAAAAGAGTGGGAACTGTCGTGCACCTCGTGGGTGGCGCCCTGCATGTGGAGCGCGAAGTAAGTCAGCGCGTGGAAGGCGGCTTCCTCGGATGGGGAAGGTGCGTCGCCACATCCCATCTCTTTTTCGGACAGAGGGGTGACCAGTGAAGATAGAACGTTTTCAAACACAAGCGGGTTCTGCAGTGCTGGTTGCCCAGCCGATTTGCGAAGTTCAGCAAGGGTTCCTCGGGCTTGTGCCTGGTTGGGGTAGCCATTGCGGCCTAAGTAATCGGCTTGCAATCGTGTACACGTAGCGGCGACCGACGAACTTAGTTGTGGCCGGTCATCTGTTATTTGGTCCATGGTTGTTTTCCTATTCTTGGTGGGCGTTGCAGTGAACCGGCAAATCTAGCGTGGAACGGTGCGTGGCAGAATCTCGCGGAGCTTTTTCTGCAGCCAACTCATTACTGTTCCTGCGGATACAAAGCGTTCGTCTCCGTTGGTTTCAACAATTCTGCCGATCAACGCCTTTGGACCGGCACCGACGAGGAGTACGTCTGCGTGCTGTAGAACAGCGTTGCGGACGGTCATCTCCCATGCCTTTAGCCGGGGTTCTAGATCTGAGTTTTGGAGGGTCTTCATCCACTCACTAAACTTCGGCTCCAATTCGGCTAGCAGGGTGTCGGTTGCGGCTGGTTGGAACTCATAATCCCCACCCGCTGCCTGGAAAAGCTGACCGGCAAAGCTACCTAGCATGGTTCCAGCCTGGCTAGTCGCAGCTGCGAGGTTGAGCACAGCCTGGCGCTCTGCGACAGCGGACTTGGGTAGAAGCTCAAGAGGCAGCTCTATTCGAGTGCTAATACTGATATCTACGACTGAGCTATTCGAGCCGTACTGAACGGAGGACATCGAGACATCCAGTGTCTCAGGAAGATCAACCTCGTTTTCCTTTAGGTAAGCCAGCTGGTCGATCGTTCGCGGACGTTCTGGGGCGCGATTCTTTTCGTCATAGACGGGATCTGTTTCCAGGGCAATCAGTGGTTCCAAGCTGCGCCACATCGTCCGCTGGGCATCGAGGGGCTTGGGGTAGTAGACATCCAAGCCTTTCTTGGACTTGTTCTTGCTATAACGATAGGGCGTCATCGGATCGTCCTTGACATTCGCATTAGCGTTCGGAATGCGGTCGCCGTTCGAGACAAGGACTTGGGTAATCAGGCCATTTTCTGGGAAGAGACGGATCCGCCTGGACTGCCAAGTCAGAATTTCAGCCGGTCCTTTGGGGTAGATGCCGTCTTTGTTTGCGGGGTCCAAACGCTGCGCAGAGGTATCTGGCTCGCGTTCCCACACAGGGCGGTCGCCCTCAGCCTGAAGGACTTCCGCGGTGGTGTTTAGCGCCAGGGTTTCTTGGAGGTTCGACCCAAGAATGATTGTCGAAGTGATAGCTCCGGTCCAACCGGTGCCGATCGGAAAACCCTTACCGCCTTTGACTCGAGGGTCGCCGACGGCGCCGGATTTGATACCTGAATAGTCGTAAGCCTGGATGTATACCAGCCAGCGGGCAGCTTCGGCGAAGGTAAGCGAGATCGCGCCGTCGCCAGCTCGGAGCGTAAAGTAATCGTCTTCGAAATCCGGCACGATCCGGCGCACATCGGACGTTGCGTTCTTGCTTGTATGCAGGTCGGCAACTTGCATAAACGGCTTTTTGGCATCCAGTAGATCAAAACGATCAGCGTAGCGGTCTAGGTATCCCAGCACCGTATCGTCTGGCTGGTTCTCTGTGGCTGCTTCTAGTCTTTCGGGTATCCATTCAGCCATGTCCAGTTCTTCGCTAGGGGCTAGGTCTAGTTCCTCGCGGTAAGCACACCAATACATTGCTAGGAGTAGGCGGTAGATGGCGGCATCCTGAACAGGACTATCGCCGCGGATGGAGGCAATCGAATGGGAACCGTCGAAGATCTCGCGCAGGCTGAGCTCTGCAGTGGAGCCGTCGGTCAGCATCGTGAGAATCCACGGCTGATCGAGGAGGCTAAAGCTCTCTGTCACGACAAACCTTCCTTTCGTATCTAGTTTCTATCGGTTTTTGGCAAAGAACCGTGGGGTTATATCACTCCCTAGGGTGGTTGAAAGGGAGCACATATTTCCTTTAAAACTACTTGTAAACCAACCATTTCAGGCCTCATCCTGAATTTTTGGAAAGCCTTCGGTCTTTAAACCCAGAAGCTCCGAGTAGCGGATCTTCACACCCGACAGTGTGGCCTCGAGATTCTGATCCAGGCGCAGCGCGACCTGGCCTTTGAGCAGGTAGTGTTCCTTCCATCCTTCTGGTGTTTGATCCTCTAGGGCGTCGACTGTGCGGTCCCAAACCTTGTCACTGCGCGTGAACATCGAAGGTAGGCGCACCGTGGATGCCGCGAGGCGGAAGGCCGTATCGAAATTCGGGGTAGTCGTGTCTTCCACGAGCTCCATGAGGTGATCGTCGCCCTTTGCACTGAGAGGACGGTATCCGTAAACGTCATCGACGATAGGGATGACCTCGATACTGCTCTCGGCATCTCGAACTGATGCAGTCGCCTTGACTTCTTCCTGTGAACGGTCATGAACCGACATTTCGAAGAGCGAATCCAAGCTGCCGCCCGTTTTGCCTGGGCTCGGAATCCTGAAGACTCTAGATTTTGACTTATCGGCAGAGCTATTGGCCTGCGATTTCAGCCGAGACTCTTCCCAGCGCTCCGCCCAGTCTTCTGGGAACTCATGATCTGTCGCGAGGTCGTATGCTTTTTGAACTAACCCCGGTACATCTGAAGGACGGTGAAATCCCTTGTCCACTACCTCCGTGGAGAGCAGCCTGTACGTAGTGAGAAGCAACGCATCATCGTAGATGTGTTTCGTGCCGGAATCCCATTCGGGCTTAGGTGAAGTTTCCACGACCCCTCGAATGTAAATGCAGGCATCACGCAGCTTCTCCGGTCGATCGCTCTCTGGTCGCTGGTGGCGATGCAATCGCCCAGCCCGCTGGATGATTAGATCCATCGGTGCGATGTCGGTGATCAAAGCGTCGGCGTCAACATCAAGACTCTGCTCCAGTGTCTGCGTACCGCATACGATGCGCAGGTTCGGGCGCCCTTGATTTCTATGTGATGCTGGCCCCAGCTCGTCGAGGAGCTCTTCTTCATGACGAGCGCGATCGAGCCCGGTGAATGCAGAGTGGTGGAGGCGGACTTCACCGGGGAATGCTGCTTCCAAAGCGACGAAGGCATCCTGGGCCCGCCTGATGGTGTTGCAAATGACAAGAACTACGCCGCCGTCGGCGCAGAGCTCGGTAACGACTTGGGTCAGTGTCTCAATGGAATCGTCGATGAGCTTCACCCTGGCGTGCATGTCGTCTGGGCGAGGTGCGACGGCTTGTTCGCTGACGCCATCCGCGGTCACCAGTGTGAGAAGTGGATAGCCTTCTTCGACAAGGTCTAAGTCTTTTTTGATGAGCTGGCCACCGTAGGCTGCAACGAGTTCCTTTTTACGGCTCGTCGGCAGCGTGGCTGACAGCAGGACGACTGGCACGCCGTAGGTGGCGAGCCACCGCAGTGTTTCCGCGAGATATTCGTTGGTATAGGTCGAGTAGGCGTGGACCTCGTCGAGGACCACCACTTTCCCGGCAAGTGCCAGGTGCCGCAGCATGGAGTGTCGCATCTGCAACGCCATCATCAAGACCTGGTCGATGGTTCCCACCACGAAGTTCGCAAGCAGGCCGTTCTTGCGGCCGGATAGCCAGTCGGTGGCGATGACTGTCCCGTGGTCGGCACAGTCCTCTCCGATATCGCGGTACCGGAGCTTGCGGTAATCCGTATTGAGGCGATTCTTGCTGTGAGCCAGATAGAGAGAGGACACGGCAGAATTTTCAGTGATGTTTTCTACCCAATGGGAAAATCGTTTGAACAGGCCGTTTGCCGTTGCCATTGTGGGGGCCGCCAGGATCGCACCACTGGCGCGATTGCGTTGAGCGAATAGCAGAGCAGCATAGAGGGCACCTTCGGTTTTCCCTTCGCCGGTAGGGGCTTCGATGATGAGTAGGGAGGGGCCGGAAGATTTGGCGTGCAGTATGTCCGCAACTGCGAGCTGGACGGGGCGTGGAGTGGTGCTTTCTGGCCAGGAGAAGTTCGAGCGATAGTTCTGGGCAACCAGAGTGGGATCGTCATCGAGTTGTTTGAACTCTGTGCGGAGATCAAACTCAGCTTTAGCCATTCCCTGTTTGATGCGTTCAGATTGAGGGTATTCAAAGCGAAGCGGGAAGAAATCGGTGTTGGAAGCCAGCCAGTCGCACATCACCATGAATCCTGTGATGATCTGTATCGCAGTTGTCGGCGGTTTCTTTGCCAGCGATTCAAGAGCTGATTGAACTTGGGTTGCAGCCGCGAGGATATTCAGAATCTCGTTGACGGCACTCTGCCACTCGGGAGGGTAACTGTCGACGAAGGGCACGGCAGCTTTTCGTCCGCTGGCGTCAAGCCAGCCATGGTGAGCTTCGACGGTTTGGGCGAGAGACAATGCAGCTGGCGGTTTGAGACCTCTGTCCTTTAGCCATCGCGCCAAGAGTTCGCGCGAATAGAGCGGGTGGGCAAGACTAGCGATCTCTTCATCGGGAGTAAGGTCTGGGATAGGAATGCCAGTATTCTCGAGTGGGTAGAGGATCGGGGCGTTCGTCTCGGGGGAGCGAAGCTTACGTAAGAATGGGTTGGAAATCTTGCCGATGTCGTGGCCGGAGACAAGGAAAACCGTGAGTGAGCGGATTTGTTCAGGGGAGAGTCGTGTAGTGCGGCTGAGGAAGTCCTTGATCTGTTGGGAGAGCCAGGAATCCCAAAGGTAGGTTGCGACCGCGCCCGAGTCGACCAAATGTTGGACGAGTGACATGGGGCCGTTTGCGTCGCCTGATTTGGCCAGGAAAGCGCGGGCTGTGGGGGAGAAGTCGTCGACTATTCCGTTCCAGGAATCTAAATCGAACAGTGGTGTGTGATGGTGGTCTGTCATGTCCGTTGACTTTCGTAGTGTTGTGTGTACAGTCAAATCTAGCAGTTGCTGTCTAACCATGCAATACCAAGTTATGAAAAAAGTTGGGCATGCCGCGAGCTGGGTTAAATCAGTTGGTTTTGTAGGGTGGGGAACTAGTGACGCCCATGCCTCCCCGCCTCAGCGGGGATGAGCCGTTGGCTTTGCACGGTTCAGTGCGTGGGGTCACTTGCTCCCCGCGCCAGCGGGGTTTTCTTTACCTCTGATCGACCTGCGATCTAAAGCCCCAACCCCTCAATCCCGTGCACCGTCACCGTCTCGGAGAGCGCAACGCGGCCCGGGTCGGTCTTGAATACCGGGCTGGATTCATCGGCGCGGCCGAAGGTCAGCGCAGTGACCAGCTTGTACTCCTCATCCACGCCCAGGAACTCGCGCACCGTCGGCGCCAGTAGGGAGATCATGCCCTGGGGCACCCCGTGGTAGCCGTGGGCAGTCAGGGACAGCAGGAAGTTCTCCGCATACGTCCCCTGGTCGAACGCCGCACGAATACGGTCGCCCATCGGCGGGATGAACATCAGCGCCGAGTACGGGGCTCCGAAGAAGCGTAGGTTCTCGCGGACGAACTCGGTGCGCGCCTCCTTATCCTCACGGGCAATGCCCAGCAAGCCGTACATCTTCGCAGCCAGCTCCATGGAACGCTGTGGGTGCACACCCTCGCCGTAGTCCACAGTGAAATCGGGGTTCAGGCCGTTGGTATCGAACTCCTCGATCAGCGCGGCACTCAAGTCCTTCAACTTCTGCCCGCCGATCACGTGGACGTTCCACGGTTGGGTGTTGGAGTTCGAAGGCGCGGACTGGGCATCCAGCAGAATCTCTTTGATGTCCTCTGCCGGAATCTCGTCCGGCAGGAACGCGCGAGGGGAGTGGCGGTTACGTATAAATTCAGAAAAGTTCATGTCTGCCACCGTACGCTTTTATCTGTCTTTTCTTTCCCGCCACCGCCTCCGCAACCCCTCACCCCAAGCCGCCGAGTCTTAGCCCTGTTATCCCCCTCGACTCGCTCACCGTGAGGGCGTCAAGAATCCGATAAGAACGCCCAACAGTGAGTCACCTAGCTTTCATTTCTTAAAAGTGATCAGCGTTACTTATTATGAGACCTATGTCTGAACCAACTGTTTCCAAAACAATGATTGAGCTCAAGGGAGTGAACAAACACTTCGGCGAGTATCACGCTCTTCGAGACATCAACCTCGAAGTCCCCGCAGGCCAGGTCGTGGTCATCCTCGGCCCTTCCGGATCCGGCAAGTCCACGCTGTGCCGCACCATCAACCGCCTCGAAACCATCGATGAAGGCGAAATCCGCATCGACGGCGAACTGCTGCCCGAAGAAGGCAAGGATCTGGCCAAGCTGCGCGCAGAGGTCGGCATGGTGTTCCAGCAGTTCAACCTGTTCAGCCACAAGACCATCCGCGATAACGTCACGCTGGCGCCCACCAAGGTCCGCAAGGTCAGCAAGGAAGAGGCACGCAAGACCGCCGAGAAGCTGCTGGACCGCGTGGGCATCGCCGCCCAGGCCGACAAGTACCCGGCACAGCTATCCGGCGGACAGCAGCAGCGCGTCGCCATCGCCCGCGCCCTGGCCATGGACCCCAAGGTGATGCTCTTCGACGAGCCGACCTCCGCCCTCGACCCAGAGATGATCAACGAAGTCCTGGACGTCATGACCGACCTCGCCAAGGGCGGCATGACCATGGTGGTTGTCACCCACGAGATGAGCTTTGCTCGCCGTGTTGCGGATCGAATCCTGTTTATGGCCGATGGTGCCATTGTTGAGGACGCCGACCCGGAGACCTTCTTCACGAACCCGCAATCCGATCGCGCCAAGGACTTCCTGGCGAAGATCGTGAACCACTAGTTCGGGAAGCGAGTTTCACATGTCTACATTCAAAAGCGCACTCAAGCGCCTTACGGCTGCAGTGGTCGCCACCGCATCCGTAGTAGCGCTGACCGCGTGTGGATCCGGTGGCGCCCGCGACCTGCTGGCAGACATCGAATCCGGCCACGTCGTGATGGGCACCAAATTCGACCAGCCCAACCTGGGTGAACGCACCCCGGATAAGCAGTTCGCTGGCCTGGATACCGACGTATCCCGCTACGTGGTGGAATACATCGCGAAGAAGCACGGCTGGGCCACCCCGGAAATCGAATGGCGCGAAACGCCGTCCGCGCAGCGCGAGACCCTCATCAACAACGGTGAGGTCAACATGATCACCGCGACGTACTCCATCAACAAGGGCCGCCTCAAGGCCGTGGACTTCGCCGGCCCGTACCTGGTTACCCACCAGGCACTGTTGGTCCGCGAGGATTCCGGCATCAAGGGGCTGAACGACATCGCGCCGGGCACCCGCCTGTGCTCCGTGTCTGGCTCCACCCCGGCGCAAAAGGTGAAGTCCGCACTGCCAGAGGTGCAGCTGCAAGAGTTCGACACCTACGCCGCGTGTGCGGAAGGCCTGAAGCAAGGCGTGGTCGACGCTACGACCACGGACGCGACCATCCTGGCGGGCTTCGCACAGCGCTACCAGAAACGCTTCAACGAGAAGTACAGCGTCATCCAGCTCAAGAAGGACGACGGCAGCTTCTGGACCAACGAGAACTACGGCATCGGCCTGCCCAAGGGCGACGACAAGGCCAAGGCGGAGGTCAACGAAGCGCTGAACGAAATGCACGATTCCGGCGAGTTCCAGAAGATCGTCGCCAAGAACCTGGGCGACAACGTGGACCTCGGCGAGAAGCCGAAGATCGGCGACCTGTCGTTCGTCGACAAGAAGTAGGAAGGAGGAACGCACTATGAACCCCGAACTATGGGCCGAAATGAAGCCCGAACTGCTGCCGGCATTCTGGGTAACCGTCAAGCTGACGTTCTTCTCCGCAGTCGGATCGATGATCTTTGGCATCATCCTGACCGCCATGCGCGTTAGCCCCGTGGGCATCCTGCGCAACCTGTCCGCGTGGTACATCAACATTGTTCGTAACACCCCGCTGACGCTGATCATTCTGCTGGCCTCCATGGGCCTGTACTACAACCTGGGCTTGCTGCTGGCGGTGGAGAACGATTCCTTCATCGAAAAGCAGAACTTCCGCCTGGCTGTCCTGGCCTTCGTGGCCTACACCTCCTGCTTCGTGGCAGAATCCCTCCGCTCCGGCATTAACACGGTGCCCTTCGGTCAGGCCGAGGCCGCCCGCTCGCTGGGCTTAAGCTTCAGCCAGAACTTCCGGCACGTGATCTTCCCGCAGGCTCTGCGCGGCGCGATCGTGCCGCTGGGCAACACCCTGATCGCGTTGACCAAGAACACCACCATCGCCTCGGTGATCGGTGTTGCTGAAGCGTCCCTGCTGATGAAGACCCTGACGGAGGATTACGCCAGCGACATCCTGGTGATCTTCGGAATCATCGCAGTTGGATTCATTATTTTGACGCTGCCGACCGGGTTGTTCTTCGGCTGGGCAGGTAAGCGATGGGCGGTGAAGCGCTAATGAGTGCACGTGCAACTGTTCTTTATGACGCCCCAGGCCCGAAGGGCCGCAGGCTCAACTCGATCCTCACGGCGATCACGGTCGTAGTGGTCGCGGTGATCCTGGTTTTGGTGGGCATGAAGCTCAACGAAAAGGGCCAGTTCGAATCTGCAAAGTGGTCCTTCTTCCTGGAGGGCTCCACCTGGACGACCTACATCCTCCCAGGTCTGATTTCCACGATCGGCGCGGCTGTGGTCTCCATTGTGCTGGCCATGGCCATCGGTGCGCTGCTGGGCGTGGGCCGACTGTCCACCTCTGCACCGGTGCGTTGGATCTGCGGCATCATTGTGGAGTTCTTCCGTTCCATCCCGGTGCTGGTTCTGATGCTGTTTGCCTACGCAACGTTCTCCCTGCTGCAGCTGGTGCCATCCAGCTGGCTGGGTTTCACCTCGGTGGTATTCGGCCTGACGATGTACAACGGCTCCGTGATCGCAGAGACCCTGCGTTCCGGCATTCAGTCCCTGCCCCGTGGCCAGCGTGAGGCCGCGATCGCACTGGGCCTGAGCCACCGCCAGTCCATCAACCTGATCCTGCTGCCGCAGGCAGTGGCTGCCATGCTGCCCGCGATCATCTCTCAGATGGTTATTGCGCTGAAGGATTCCGCGCTGGGCTACATGATCGGCTTCGTCGAGGTTGTTCGCTCCGGTCGCCAGCTGGGCGAGTACTACGGTGCGATGATCCCGGCCCTGCTGCTGATTGCGTTGATCATGATCCTGATCAATATGGCTCTGGCAAAGCTGGCCGAGCGTATCGAGATCCAGCTGCGTTCCGGCCGCGCGCGCCGCAACATCGTTGCCAAGGTTCCTCACCAGAAGGAGCAGGGTATCGATACGAAGGATAATGCCTACGTCGACTGGCACGCAGAGGGCCACCAGGACCTGCGCACGACCTTCGAGTAGCCCCGCGCTGGCTTGGGCTAGCCGGACTGCGCTGCCTGGCCCGCGCGCCAGGCGTGCTAGCCGAGTCGGCTAGCCCAGCGCCTCCCACAGCCGCTGGTTGAAACCACCCCAGCGCTGCTTGGCCCAGTCGCCGAAGTCCTCATCCGTGAGGACAACGGCGGCTTTTTTCGTCCCCGCACTCCGGTCGAACCACAGGAACGTTCCCGACTGGCCAAAGTGCCCCGCCACCGTGGCCGGCATTCCATCGCCCAGCCAGTGCGGCGACTTCTCGCCGTGCAGTTCAAAGCCCAGACCCCACGGGCAGGGCTTCTGCATTCCGTAGCCCGGCACCACCCCGGAAAGCTCCGGCCACTGGGGCTCCAGCGCCTCGTTGAGGGTGGAGGGGGCGATGACTGTGGGCGTCAAAAATTCAGAGCACAACACCGCAAGAGCATCCACCGAGGCAGAAAAACCATGCCCCGCGCTGCCCTCGACCGCGACCTCGATGCCCAGGGGCGCGCACACGCCCTCGGCCACGTAATCGGCGAAGGGCATGTCGGCCTCCGCGGCGATGAAGTCGGCCAGCACCTCGTAGCCCGCCGAAGAATAAATCCGACGGGTGCCGCGCCGCCTTTCCGGGGACCGGCCGCGGAAGCCAATGCCGCTGGTGTGAGCCAGTAGCTCGCGCACGGTCGGAAGGTCGTCGAAGTCGGGGAGTAGCTCGGCGGGGACCTGCTGGTCCAGCTCGAAGGCGCCTTCCTCGACGGCCAGCAGGGTGGCGTAGGCGGTGATCAGCTTACTCACGCTGGCCAGGGGGAACTGCGCGGCAGTGTCGCCGAAGGTTGCAGTACGGGCGCCGGAGCCGCCATCCCACAGCGCCGCCGCGGCCACGTTGTTTACGGGCCAGTCGCGCAGTTCGGCGAGTACGTCCTCTACCGCGCCGACTGCAGCAGCGCCGCCTGCCGCTGCGCCGCTCACTTGTCCACCAGGCCGACCAGCTCGTCGATGGTCTTCACCCGGTTGATGTCCTCGTCCGGCACCTCCACGCCGAACTCCTCTTCCAGGCGCACGGCGATGTCCATCAGGGATAGCGAGTCAATGTTTAGGTCGTCGCCCAGGCGCTTGGAACCCTCCAGCTCCTCGCGCTCGATGCCCGTCGCGTCTTCCACGATGTCCAGCACGATCGCGCGCTTGTTCTTCTCGCCGGTCGCGTTGGCTACGCCAGCCTTGTCGGCCTTATCGACCTTGTCGGCAGCGCCAGCAGCGCCAGCAGTATCCGCAGCGCCGTCCTTCTTCAGCTTCTTCGACAGCGCCGCCGCCAGCTGGTTGTTCTGTTCCGCCATGTTTGTCCCTTCTCCTGCCACTCCTCAAGGCCCGCGCACGCCGGGCACTAAGCTATAAGCCTTGTGGCTAAAGCTCCAGCGCAACCCCGCGCCGCGCGGCCATTTGTACACTCATCCTAACAATCTTCCGAAGGCTCCACCCATGCGTCCCATTACCGCCGTCCGCAACCTCGCCAGCATTGTGTTGCGAGACCCTCCCGCCGTCCCGGGCTTGCCGCGCGCACGGTGGATCCATCGCCTGACCATGGACGACGGCGCGAAGGTCGCGGTCCATGAGGTGCGTTCTTACTCTTTTTCTTTTGAGGACGCCCCCTCGTCCGCCCCCACCACGCTCATCCTCGTGCACGGCTTCAACCTGACGGCGGCCTCCTGGTTCTTCCAACTGGATGCATTGCGTGAGCAGCCGAACCTGCGCATCCTGCTGCCGGACTTGCGCGGCCACGGCGCCAGCGAGGACGCACCTGGGCTGGATATTGAACGCACCGCCATCGACCTGGCCGCGACTATCCGCGAACTCGCGCCGACGGGCAGGCTGATCCTGGCGGGCCACTCGATGGGCGCGATGACGGTGCTGGGCGGGCTGCGCCACCTGGATAAGGCCGATCTCCAGCGGGTCGGCGGCATTGCGTTGATTAACGGCGCGATCGATACTTTCGCCTCCGCAGGAGTCACCCGGATCCTGCATTCGCCTCTTGTACGCGCGACCCGCTGGCTGGGAGCCAAGAGCCCCAGCCAGTTGGAATGGGCAAAGGCGCTGGTGGAGTGGGCCATCAAGCCCGTCATCGCCGCCTTCATTTACCACGGCTCGCTGGACGAGGGGAAGTCCGACGACTTCGACGTCCTTAGCTTCCACGCCAATGAGATCGCCGGAACCTCCACGCGTACGTTGCTGGGATACCTAGACGATCTGACGGAGCACGACGAGCTCGTCACCGCCGACCTTCTGGCCGACATCCCCGGCGAGATCCTGGTCGGCGCCATGGACGACGTCACCCCGCCCAGTCAAAGCCAGCGCATCCACGTACTCTGGCCACGCGCCGACTTCCACGAGTACCCGGAATCCGGGCACATGCTGCCGGTCGAGCGCCCGGAGGACGTCAACCGGGCGCTACTGAACCTACTGGGCTAGTTGGTAGCGGTCGGGTTGTCGATCTGGAAACGCTCGGCCGCCTCCGCAGCCAAAGAGCGATCGATCTTGCCCTCGCGCGCCAGCCCCAGCAGCACGCCCACGACGATGGACTCCGCATCTACGTTGAAGTAACGACGCGCCGCCTCGCGGGTATCCGCAAAGCCGAAGCCATCGGCGCCCAGCACAACGTATTCGCCCGGCACCCACTTGCGCACCTGCTCCGCCACGGTGGTGGCGTAGTCGCTGACGGCCACGAACGGACCTTCCGCAGCCTCCAGCTGCTGAGTGATGAACGCCGTGCGTGGCTCCGCCGACGGATCGCGAAGCTGCTCCAACTCCACGGCCTGGCCGTCGCGGGCCAGCTCGTTCCAGCTGGTCACAGAGAACACGTTCGCGTCGACGTCGAACTCCTTCAGCAGTTCCTTCGCCTTCAACGCTGCCGTCATGGCCACGCCAGAGGCCAGAATATTGGCCTGCAACTCCGCTGAGCCCGAGGCGGCGTCATAAAGGTAAATGCCCTTGTGCAGCCCCTCAACGTCGAGGTTCTCTGGCTCCGCCGGCTGGTGGATCGGCTCATTGTAGGCCGTGATGTAGTAGATCACGTCCTCGCCGCGGCCATTGTTGCTGTTCTCGCCGTACATGCGCTCGATGCCACGGTGCACGATGTGGGCGATCTCGTAGCCGAACGCCGGGTCGTAGGTCACCACGGCAGGGTTTGTGGACGCCAACACGGGGGAGTTGCCGTCCATGTGCTGCAAGCCCTCGCCTGTCAGCGTGGTACGGCCCGCGGTGGCTCCGATCAGGAATCCGCGAGCCATCTGGTCGCCTGCCGCCCAGATTTCGTCACCCACGCGCTGGAAGCCGAACATGGAGTAGAAGATGTACAGCGGGATCATGGGCTCGCCGTGGGTGGCATAGCTGGTGCCCGCGGCGATGAAGGAAGCCATAGAACCGGCCTCCGAGATACCCTCGTGCAGGATGTGGCCGTCGGTGGCCTCGCGGTAGGACAGCATCAGGTCGTGGTCCACCGGCGTGTAGTTCTGGCCGTGCGGGTTGTAGATCTTCAGCGTCGGGAACCAGGAATCCATGCCGAAAGTGCGCGCCTCGTCCGGGACGATGGGCACGATGCGCTTCTTCAGCTCGTCGTCGCGCATGAGGTCCTTGAACACGCGGACCAACGCCATTGTGGTGGCGACCTCCTGCTTGCCGGAGCCCTTGCGGGCGAGTTTGGCGATGGACAGGTCGGGCATCGTCAGCGGGGTGAACTTCTCGCGGCGCTCCGGCAGGAAGCCGCCGAGTTCCTTGCGGCGGTTCAGCATGTACTGAATTTCCTCCGCGTCCTTGCCGGGGTGGAAGTACGGCGGCAGGTACGGGTCCTTCTCCAGCTCCTCGTCGGAGATCGGAATGTCCTGCTTATCGCGGAAGAGCTTCAGATCGTCCAGCGTGAGCTTCTTCATCTGGTGGGTAGCGTTGCGGCCCTCGAAGTTGTGGCCCAGGCCGTAGCCCTTGATGGTGTGCGCCAGGATGACGGTCGGCTGGTCCTTGGTCTCCAGGGCGCGCTTGTAGGCGGCGTAGATCTTGCGGTAGTCGTGGCCGCCGCGGCGCAGGTGCCAGATCTCCTCGTCCGTCATGTCCTCGACCAGCTTGGCGGTGCGCGGGTCCTTGTTGAAGAAGTACTCGCGGACGTAGGCGCCGTCGTTGGCCTTGAAGGTCTGGAAGTCGCCGTCCGGGGTGGTGTTCATGGCATGAACCAAGGCGCCTTCTTCGTCGCGGGCGAAAAGCTCGTCCCACTCGCGGCCCCAGACGACCTTGATGACGTTCCAGCCGGCGCCGCGGAAGAAGCTTTCCAGCTCCTGGATGATCTTCGTGTTACCGCGGACCGGGCCGTCCAGGCGCTGCAGGTTGCAGTTGATGACGAAGGTCAGGTTGTCCAGGTTGTTCAGCGCGGCGGTCTGGATCAGGCCGCGGGATTCCGGCTCGTCCATCTCGCCATCGCCGAGGAATGCCCAAACGTGCTGTTCGGAGGTGTCCTTGATGCCGCGGTCGTGCAGGTAGCGGTTGAAGCGTGCCTGGTAGATGGCATCCATCGGGCCCAAGCCCATGGAGACGGTAGGGAATTCCCAGAACTCCGGCATGCCGTGCGGGTGCGGGTAGGAAGGCAGGCCGTGGCCGGGCTTGGAAGCCTCCTGGCGGAAGGCATCCAGGTCCTCCTCGCTGAGGCGGCCTTCCAGGAAAGCGCGGGCGTACATGCCGGGGGAGGCGTGGCCCTGGAAGAAAATCTGGTCACCGCCGCCCGGGTGATCCTTGCCACGGAAGAAGTGGTTCAGACCGACCTCGTAGAGAGGTGCGGCGCCAGCGTAGGTGGAGATATGGCCACCCACGCCGATGCCGGGGCGCTGGGCGCGGTGCACCATGATGGCCGCGTTCCAACGGATCCAGCGGCGGTAGCGCTTTTCGATTTCCTCGTCACCGGGGAAGTCGGGTTCCTGGGTGGTGGGGATGGTGTTGACGTAGTCGGTGGATAGCAGCGGCGGGAGGGGAACTCGCTTGGCGGTGGCGCGCTCTAGCAGGCGCAGCATCAGGTAGCGGCCACGATCCGGGCCTGCGGTTTCCAGCAACCCGTCGAGGGATTCCATCCATTCTTGGGTCTCCTCCGGGTCGGAATCGGCCAGGTAAGAGGCCACCCCATCGCGAATGAGAGCGAAGTTGCTGGCATCGGTTGGGATGTTGTTTTCTTCAGCTGAAGCGGACACTTGTTAGTCCTCCTATGATCCACGTGTTCCGGGGGTTCAGGGTGAGCCCCTGCTCTTGTTCCCACAGTACTTGCCACAGTACGTCAAAGTCGGGTTAGAAAACCTCCGCTGGTTGGCCGATTGTGTTAGGTTCAAAAATGTAGTTTTTTAACCACACCAGCTGCGGTAACTGCAAAGTTGTGCAAGTGTATGTGCAACCGCACAGTGCATGGGCGCGATGTGACTGCGTGATGTGATTGCGCGGTGCACGTGCGCGCTGTGATTGCGCGGCGTAAGTGCGCGGTGCGATTGCGACGGTTGTATGGCTAGGCAGTGTGCGTGGCTGGTATGCCCGGTTAGTTCGCGTGGCAGATCTGTACGGCAGGAATGTGCGGCAGATTTGCATGGCGGATTTGTATGCCGGGTTGGACGATTAGGAAAGGTACGTAATAACAGTGGCAATGGCCCCCGGTTCGGCTCAGAGCTCTGCAGGCTCCGCTGGCGGTGCACAAGGCAAGGATGCGAAGGGCGCGAAGGGCGCGTCTGATTGGGCGGACCTGCTCAGCATCGAGTCCGACTACCTGATCCAGGAAATCGGCTGGGACGAAGACTGCGACAGCAGCATCAGCGAAGCCCTGGAAGATGCCATTGGCGACGCACTGTTGGACATCGATACCGACGAGGTCGTCGATGTGGTGCTTTTGTGGTGGCGCGACGAAGACGGCGACCTGGTCGACGGCCTGGTCGACGCAACGCGCAGCCTGGGGGAGGACGGCCGCATCTGGCTGCTGACCCCCGCAAAGTTGGACGCCGGCCGCGTCGAGCCAGGCGTGATCGCAGAGTCCGCCCAACTGGCGGGACTGGTGCAGACCAAGTCGGAGCGCCTCGGCGACTGGCAGGGTGCCTGCCTCGTTTCCTCCGGAGCCAAGCGCTAGCTTCAACCCGGCGCTGCCGTTAGCGAAGTCGCGGTCGCAGGCACAGTCGCAGGCGCTTCCGTTGGTGCGGATGCTTCTCGGACCGGGCGCTACCTGCGGTTTCGTTATTTTGCGGGTGGACGTGCTAGAGTCATTAACGCTTCAAACGAAGCCACAGTTTCTTTCTTAGAAACGGCACGCGCCTTTAGCTCAGCTGGAAGAGCAGCTGGTTTACACCCAGCAGGTCGGCGGTTCGAACCCGTCAGGGCGCACCAAGATTTTTCACTGCCCCGCGGCCACCTCGGTCGCGGGGCTGTTGCGTTCCGCCCGCACTGCACGCGCACTCGCCCGCGCCACATTTGGCCTCTCCGCTGGCCGGGGCAATAATGGATCACATGACACCCTCGAAGCGCAGCGGCTGGCGAAGTCTCCTCACCCCCGGATGGATCATCACTGCCATCCTGGTCATCGCCTTCACCTACACCGCATTCAGCTTCCTGGCTCCATGGCAGCTCGGCAAGAACAAGGATAAAAACGCCTTTAACCAGCGCCTCGAACAATCCCTCCAGGTCGACCCCGCCCCGATCACCGATGTGATTCCGGGCGACGGGGGATCGGTGGGCGTCGATAAAGAATGGACCAGAGTCGCACTACAGGGCCACTTCCTGCCCGATAAAGAGGTGCTGCTGCGTAACCGTCCGGTCGAATCGGCTCACTCTTATCAATCATTGACGCCCTTTCGCCTTGACGGCGGCCAGACCGTCTTGGTGCATCGCGGGTGGGTTGCCGTGGAAGGTGACGGGGCTGCGCCTAAGTTGAAGCGTGCGCCGGGTGGTGACGTGAAGGTGACCGGGTTTATCCGGATGAGCGAGGCCGTGCCGTCTGCGAAGCCGTCGCAATCTCAGGGATACACGCAGGTCACGGGCATGTCGACGAAGCAGATTTCCGAGGCGACGGGCGAGGATCTGGCGGCGGACTATGTGCAGCTGGACTCGGAGAGTGTGGATCGGCTGAACGGTATGGCCGGTGGCGGTGGCGGTGGTGCTGAAGTCCCGGATCTGCAGGCGCTGCCTCTGCCACACTTGGATGGTGGCACGAACTTGTCCTACGGAATCCAGTGGATTGCGTTTGGCATTCTGGCTCCGGCGGGTCTGGGCTGGTTCGTGTATGCGGAGATGCGCGAGCGCCGGCGCGAGCGTGAGGAAAGCGCCGAGGTCGCCCGCCTAAACGCCCAGGTCACCGACGGTGCTGGCGGCGGTTCTGTCGGAGACGCTGAAGGTGCTTCTGCTGTTGCGGACAAGTCTGGCGACGTGGACAAGTCTGCTGTTGCGGACACGTCTGCTGGTAATTCTGCTGGTGCGGCCGATGCCAAATCCGCTGGTTCCGCCGATGCCAAATCTGAGCCAAGCAAGAGGGAAACGTCTCCGAACAGGGATAATGCTGCCTCCGGCAAGGAATCTCGAAAGCGGTCTGACCTTACCGACCGCTATGGAGGTACCCGTTCCCGCTTTGAGGAACGCCGCGCCGAAAAGCGTGGCAAGGAGCGCTTCTAGTCTCCGCAAGCTATCCGCCCAGCCCGCGACATGTCGTTAGAACGGGAATTAGCCGGGGCAGCTAGGCGCGAATGTCGTTAGAACGGGAATTAGGAAGCGCGGGCGCAGAGCTTTGGATTTCTGCAATGCGCTGACCAGCTCTTTTGCGTTGTTGATAACGATGTTCTGTAACGGATTCCCGTACTAGCGACATTTGGCCATCTGGAGTGGCCGAGGATTCCCGTTCTAACGACATTTGGCCTTCCGGGGAGTCCGGGTGCGCGAATTAGCAGTGTTCGAGAATGCGGGAGGAGGGGGTAAGTGTCGGAAAAGTTGCAATAGGGCGCCGCGGTAGGTTTGCGAAGAATGAGCAAAACGCTTTGACCTGTATGTTTGGACTAGTGAAAATTTGTTGCAGTAACAAATTGCAAGTTTTCCGACATTTGGGGGTCAAAGACGGCGACCTGAAGCGCGCGGCCCAGGTGTTGTGCAAGTTTTCCGACATTTGGGGGTCATAGACGGCGACCTGAAGCGCGCGGCCCAGATGCTGTGCAAGCTTTCCGACATTTAGGCGGTGAACAGGGCCGCTAGCGCCCCAGCTGCTCCCGCACATACTCCACAATCCCCGGCACGGCGGCCTCGATTTGCTGCCCGACCTCGGTAAAGTCCGAACGGCTGCCATAATAAGGGTCGGCGACTTCGGCACCGGCGGGGGAGTTGGCGTCAAAGCTACGGAACAAGCGAATGCGCCCCGGATCGACCCCCGCACTGCGCAACCCGCGCGCATGCCCGTCGTCCATCGCCAGGAAAAGGTCGGCGCCCATATGCTCAGAGCCAAGCTGTGCCGCGCGGTGCGCTGTGCCGTCGTAGCCTAGTGACGCCAACTCGTCCACCGCCCGACCATCAGCGCCGTCGCCGATGTGCCAGCCGCCGAGTCCGCAGGAGTTCAGGGTCACGGGCGCGTCGGCGGAACCAGCGGTTTCAGCTGCCGGGGAGGGGCCAGGCTCAGGCGAGGGACCAGACTCCGGGGAGGAGCCAGGCTCAGGCGAGGGGCCAGACTCAGGGGAGTGACTGGTGGCGATGCCGGCATCTTCGAAGCCGGCGCGCAGGATGACCTCACCCATCGGGGAGCGGCAGATGTTGCCCGTGCATACGACAGTGATGTGCATTGTTTTCCTTTCCGTTTCTCGCCGATCCGGCTAGCCCTCGTTGGCCCAGCGCTGCACCAGAGCGTCCAGTTCCTCGGGAGTGTCCACGGTGTAGGCGGCCTTGGCGCGCTCCTCCGCAGAGCCATAACCCCAGCCCACCAGCACGGTGGGGATGCCGGACTGCGCGGCGCCCTCCACGTCGTGGATGCGGTCGCCGATCAGCAGCATCTTCGTCGGGTCGAGGGCCCGCAGGCCTTCCTCGGCGCTCATGTGCGCCAGCACTTCGCGCACCTCGGGGGCCTCTTTCAGCTGCTCCAGCGCATATTCGATGACGGCGGCCTTGGACCGGCGCGTGCCGTCCTCCTGGGCGGCGCCGAGAACCGCGAAGTACTTCAGCATGTCGTGTTCGCGCAGGATCCGCTCCGCCGAGACCTCGGATTTCGACGTCGCCGTCGACAGCACAATGCCTTCGCCGGACCATTTTTCCAGCAGGTCGCGCATGCCCGGGAATGGGGTGGCTTCCTGCCAGCGGCCGTTCTCTTGGTCCGACAGGTACGTGTCGAAGACCTTCTGCAGCAGCTCGCCTTCCAGCCCGATGTCCCGCAGAGTTTCGACCATCGGTGGGCCGGGGATCTGCCGCACGCGCTCCTCGGGAGGAACCGGCACCCCGTGTGCCTCCAGTGCTTCTACAAAGCTGGCGCGGATGCCGGGGTAGCTATCCATCAGCGTTCCGTCTACGTCTACAAGCAGAATTGGTAAATCTCGCACTCCTCCAGTCTGTCAGATCTGGCTAGGCTGGGTGAAGCATGCAGACAGCAGTGCCAGCAGCATTTAGTGCCAGCAGCACAAAGCAGTACCCCAGGAGAATCCGTGCCAGAGTCATCTACCAACCCCGCCGCGACCGAAACCGCCGCGACCTCCGCCGTCAACACCACCGTCGCTGACGTCGTCGCCGCCTTGGAGGCCGCCTACCCGCCCTACCTCGCCGAATCCTGGGATGCAGTCGGCCTGATCTGCGGCGACCCCGCCGAGCCCGCCGACAAGGTTGCCTTCGCCCTGGACTGCACCGATGCCGTCGTGGATGCCGCCATCGCCCAGGGCGCGCAGATGCTCGTGGTCCACCACCCGCTGCTGCTCCGCGGCGTCACCGCCGTGCCCGCCAATTCCCCGAAGGGCCGCATCGTCCACAAGCTCATCCGCCACGGCATCGCCTTGTTCGCCGCGCACACGAACGCCGATTCCGCCCGCCCTGGCGTGAACGATCGCCTTGCCGAACTCCTCGGCATCACCCCGGGCGCAGCATTGCGGCCGATCCCTTCCGGCACCGATAAGTGGGGCTTCACCGTTCCTCTTAATGACGCCCCCACGGTGAAATCCGCCATCTTTTCCGCAGGCGGCGGAGCGCAGGGTGACTATGAACAGGCCTGCTTTGAGTTCTCCGTCACCGGGCAGTTCCGGCCCACGGAAGGGGCGAATCCGCACCTCGGCGCGGTGGGGGAGGTCGAGACGGTTGAGGAGGTCCGCATTGAATTCGTAGCCCCCGCCGCGAAGCGGGAAGCCATCCGTGCGGCCTTGATTAAGGCACACCCTTACGAGGAGCCGGCCTACGACTGCGTGGAAACCTCCCTGCCCACGCCCGCCGATCAGCAGTTGGGAATCGGGCGCGTCGGCGAGCTGGATACCCCAATGACTCTGCGGGAGTTCACCGCCCGTGTAGCCGAGCGCCTACCCCGCACCGAATGGGGCGTGCGCGCAGCCGGAGACCCGGACGCCATGATCCGTACCGTCGCCGTCGCCAGCGGCGCCGGCGACAGCTTCCTGGGCCAAGTCGCAAAAATGAATGTGGACTGCTTCGTCACCTCCGACTTGCGCCACCACCCGGTGGATGAACACCTACGCATGGGCGGATGCCCGGTCATCGATACCGCCCACTGGGCCAGCGAGTTTCCGTGGTGTTTCCAGGCGGAGGGCGTCATAAAGAAAGCGACGAAGGCACAGACCACAGTGATCGACGTGCGCACCGATCCGTGGACCGTGCACGAACAATAGGAGGGTTACTGCGATGCGCTGGACGAGCGAGGACCGACACACACTGGCAGACCTGGCGCGCGACCAGGAGGAGCTGGGGATCGCACAGGCGCGGCTGGATTCTCTGCCTGAACAGGCGGCACTGGAGGAGCTGCTGGCGAAGAAGCGGGCGGAGCAGCGTAAAAATGTGCTGAATAAGGCGCAGGTCAGGAGTGACCAGGCGACGGTGCAGCGCCTCCGCCAGGACGTGGCGAAGTTGAAGGAGCGAGAGCGCGCCAACGTGGCGGGGCTCAGCGCGCAGACCGACCCCGAGCGGCGGCGGGATCTAAAGCACGACCTGCGCAGTACTCGCGACCGCTTGCGGGAGATGGAACAGCGGCTGGAACGCTCCGCGAAGGTGCAGTCGCTGTTTAGCGGAGCGAACACTGCTGCCGAGCAGGCCGATAGCCAGACGCACGCGAAGATCGACGCGGACATCGCCGCCGCGCGGACCGATGTGGAGCGGGCGACCAGTGCGCTGCAGGCGGATATTTCTGCGATCCAGGCGCGGCTAGCTCAGCGGCGAACAGCGCTGGAGGACACGAACCCTGGCCTTCTACAGGCCTACGACCAGCAGATGTCCGAGCATGGCGTGGGGGCCGCAGAGTTGCAAGGGCGGACGTGCCAGGCGTGCTTCATGGAGCTCGACCCGCTGTCGATGAAGGAGCTCGACGCGCTGGCCGACAGTGGTAGTGGGGAAGTGCCGCGGTGCCCTGAATGTAATGTCCTGCTGCTGCGATAAAGTGGCGTGAAGATCGCGCACGGCGGCGCGAGGTTGTGCAAAACAGTAGACGAGGGTTTTCGGCAGACGAGGGTGATGAATGATGCGCTTAGACGTGGAATGCGACGGAGGATCCCGCGGTAATCCGGGCATCGCTGGCTGTGGCAGCTCGGTTCTGGATGGCGACCAGGAAGTTGCCGCACGCTGGGAGTTCATCGCCAAGGCCACCAACAATGTGGCCGAGTACCAGGGGCTCATCAATGCCCTGGAGCTGGCCATCGAAGTCGCGAAAATGCGCGGTGCTGCGCCGTCCGAGCTGGAGATCCAGGTGCGCATGGATTCCAAACTCGTCGTCGAGCAGATGAGCGGCCGCTGGAAAATCAAGCACCCCGACATGAAGCCCCTGGCCGCGCGGGTGAAGGAGCTGGAAGCGACCCTCGCCACCGTGACCTATAACTGGGTGCCGCGCGCGCAGAACAAGCGCGCCGACGAGCTGGCCAACCGCGCCATGGATGACAAGGTTGGGGGTCGCTGGTTTGATGACGCCCTTTCGTTCCAACCTGCCGCCGATTCAGCGAGCGCTGGCGCGGGGGCCGGGGCAGAGTCTGCGGAGGTTGCCACGGCGCAGGCGACGCCAGCTGTTCCGGCGCAGACGGCTCCTGCTGCACCGAAGGGGACGGCACCGGCTCCGGCGCAGGAGGCCGCAAGCTCGCCGGAATGGCACCCCGGCGGGAAGCCGACGCGCCTGTGGGTGCTACGTCACGGACAGACGGAGATGAGTGTTCAGCGGCAGTTCTCCGGACTCTCCGACCCGGAGCTGACCGCGCACGGACAAGAGCAGGCCAAGCGGGCTGCAGCGTACGTGGCAGGGCAGCTTGCTGGCTCAAGTGCTGGCGGCGGCTCGCGTGGTGGCGCTGGCTCAAGTGCTGGCGCTGGCGCGGTGGCCATTTACAGCTCCCCGCTGAAGCGCACTCGCCAGACCGCTGAAGCCGTGGCCGAGGCACTTGCGAACGCGGGCGGGGCTGGTGGCTCTAGTGACGCTGGCAACGCAACTGGCACCGCAGGCGGCGCTCCAGCCCGCCCCCGCGTCCACACCACCGAGGCCCTCATTGAGATGAACTTCGGCGACTGGGAAGGCCGCACCTTTGCCGAGGTCATGGACGAATTCCCCCTCGAGCACGACGCCTGCCTCTGGGACAGCTCCGCCGCCCCCAGTGGAGGTGAAAGCCCCGATGACGTGCTCGCCCGCGTCCGCCCCTTCCTCCGCGACGTAGCCCGCAACCACCCGGGCGAGGACGTCGTGCTGGTTAGCCACGTCACCCCCATCAAATCCATCCTGCGCCACGCGCTGTGCGCAAGCGGTGCCATCTACCGCACACTGCACCTGGACCTGGCGGGGCTTTCCGTCATCGAGATCTTCGGTGCCGATGGGGCGGCCCGCGGGGGAGAAGTGGGCGTCCAGAATAAAGACAGTGCAGTAGTGCGACGGGTGAACGATACGCACTTCCTGGATACAGAAACGGTGCGCTAGAGTTAACCCTTGTCGAGACGGTCGGGCGATCGCGGCGCGCGGAACCACCCTGCACACGGGGCAGGCCGGGCGCGGAGGAAAGTCCGGACTCCACAGGGCAACGGTGGTTGCTAACAGCAACCCGGGGCGACCCGCGGGAACAGTGCCACAGAAAACAAACCGCCCGCCACAGGCGGGTAAGGGTGAAAAGGTGCGGTAAGAGCGCACCAGCGCCCCAGGTGACTGGGGTGGCTAGGTAAACCCCACCGGGAGCAAGGTCAAGGTGCCCGCACGCGCGCTATCCCAGATAGTGCAGACGTGCGGCGTAGCTCTAGGGCTGCCCGCCCAACAATGAGCAGGTAGGCCGCTTGAAGCCATCAGCAATGGTGCGCTCAGATGGATGATCGCCTCGTCCCACGCTGGCCTCGCGTGCCATAGGTGCTGCGGGGTGGGCGGGGGATAGGACAGAATCCGGCTCACAGGTCGTCTCGACGCAAAAATCTTTTGGGGAGTGGCAGGGGCGGGGCGTTGGGGTGTGGCTAGGGCGGGGCTTTGGGGTGTGGCTGAGGCGGGGCGTTGGGCTGCCGCGGGCAGGGCGGTTGTGCCACTCTTGAAGGCATGAAACTTTTCGCCGCCGAGCTGAACTTCCGCACCATCGCCGAGGAGTTCGAACTGCCGGAACACTTCCCGGAGGATGTCCACGCCGAGGCGCTGCACGCCACCGACCGGTATGCGGATCAGCGCCGCGACCTGCTGGATGTTCCCTTTGTGACGATCGACCCGGCCGGTTCGATGGACCTGGATCAGGCAGTGAACATCCAGGACGCAGACGGGGCTGGAGGGGTTGGCGCGGCTGGCGGGGCTGGCGGCGGCGCGGACCCGGCTGGCGGCGCGGCCCGGTGGCGCGTGCGCTACGCCATCGCGGACGTTGCAGCGTTCGTCGACCCGGCCGGGGCCCTGATGGCGGAGTCCCTGCAGCGCGGCCAGACTATGTACCTGCCCGACGAGCCGACCCGCCTGCACCCCGCGGAGCTGTCCGAGGGCAGTGCCTCGCTGCTGCCGGACCAGACCCGCCCCGCCGTGGTGTGGGACATTCTGCTGCACGCCGACGGCGAGGTCGCGGAGTGCACCGTCTACCGCGCACTGATCCGCTCCGTGAAGCGCTTCGATTACACCGAGGTTGAGGCCGACATGAAGCGTGGCACTCTTCACCCCGCCATCGCGCAGCTGCCGGAGGTTGGCCGGGCGCGCCAGTCCTCTGACCTGCGTCGAAAGGCCATCAACCTGCGATTACCTTCGATTTCCGTGGAGCGCACCGAAAGCGACGACGGCACCGAGCGCTACGTCCTGGACATCGACGAGCGTCTGGAGATGAACGACTTCAACTCCGAACTTTCCCTTCTGGCGGGTATGTGCGCCGGCGAGATGATGGTTCGCGCCGGAGTCGGCATCCTGCGCACCCTGCCTCCCGCCGGAGACAAGGAAATCGCCGCGTTCGACAATGGTGCGCGCGCGTTGGGCTTTGATCGCTCCGGTCGTTCGATCGGGGAATTGCTCGCTGATATTGACGCCTCCACGCCGCGCGGCATGGCACTCATGCGTGACGCGCAGACTCTTCTGCGCGGGGCGGGGTACCAGCACTTCGGCCTGGTCGGCGAGGATGCCGACGCAGAGCCCAGCATCCACGCCGGCATCGGTGGCCACTACGCGCACGTCACCGCTCCACTGCGCCGGCTGGTGGACCGCTTCGCCACGGAGGTTTGCCTGGCGATCGCGAACTCCCAGCCCATCCCGGAGTGGGTCACCGCCAACGTAGACCAGGTACTCAGCACGATGAAGTCCAGCGGCCAGACGGCTAGCGCCGTCGACCGCGCCTGCCTGAACCTCACCGAGGCAGTCGTTCTGCAACCGTGGGTCGGCCAGAACTTCAACGCCACCGTCCTGCATAGCGACGGCGCAGACAAAGCAAAAATCCTGGTCGAACAGCCGCCCATCTTGACGACTTGTGTTGGCGGCCCGGACGAGGCGTCAACAGTAAAAGTAACCCTGGTCATCGCCGAACCCGCAGCGCGAAAGGTGCGTTTCGCCTGGCCAGCGGATTAGCGCGGGGGCTGTCCGGTGCGTGTGGTACACATAGGCATATGAGCGAAAACGATGCGCAGAAGTGGTACTACGACACGAAGACTGGGCAGGTCAGCCAGGGTAAGGAAGGCGCCTGGGAAAACCGCATGGGGCCCTACGACTCGCGCGAGGAGGCCCAGTCGGCTATCGAGACCGCGCAGCGGCGCGCCAAGGAAGCCGAGGAGTACGACGCGGAAGAGAATGACGACTAAGGATTCGGACGGCGCGGGTTCGAGCGCTGGCGGCGCGGGCGCGGGCTCGAGCGGCTCGGGAAGCACAGGCGCGGGCGAGCGCTCGTGCACTGGCGGCGCGGACGAGCGCTCGTGGCTGGCGCGCACGCTACTGCCCGAAGGGGAGGAGCCCGACCCGCGCTTCACCCTCGCCAACGAGCGGACCTTCCTGGCCTGGATCCGCACTAGCCTGGCGTTTCTTGCCGGTGGCGTAGCTTTGGAAGCGTTCCGTTCTCCGAGCGTCCCCGAGCACCTGTGGAGCGGCGCAGCTGTGTTGGTGCTGCTCGTCGGCATGCTGATCGGGCTGGGTGCGGCGGTGCGCTGGCTTCGCGTGGAACGTGCCATGCGCACCGGGAAGGCTTTGCCTGTGCCCGCGATCGTGCCCTTCTTGGCGGGCGTGGCCGTGGTCGCCTGCGCCGTGGCGCTGGGGTTTGTGATCTTCGGCGACTTCGGGATGGAGCTGTAGTTGCCTGCGCCTCGGCCCTCCGCGCGCCGGACTCCTGCGCGCCGGACTTCCGCGCGCCGGACTACGCGCCAGACTCCTGCGCGCCCGCACTCTGACCTGGGGCTTCAGCCGGAGCGCACCAGCCTGTCGTGGCAGCGCACCCTGCTGGCGCTGCTGGTCGTCAGCGCCCTGCTGTTCCGCTGGATCGGCCGCTACGGAGTGGTCGTCCTGCCCGCCGCAGGAGTGTTGGTGCTGCTCGCAGCGCTGATTCTGCTGACCCAAAGGCGTCGCTACCTGCGCTTCAGCGCCGGCCTGCGCGCCGAACGCCTCACCGCAAACGTCGGCTCGGTCGTCGCGGTCACTGCGGCTGTCTTGATCTGCGGCTTTGTCGCTGCCATCTTCGTTATTCTGGACGCCATCTAACCCCAACCGCCCAGTATTGTTGTACTGTCCTAAGTGTTGATCAAACGCGCAGTTCAAGGCAGGTCACTATGTGCAGGCGTAATAAAGGGGCAAAAAGCGTGTGGACGTGAATGTTTTCTATCGGACTTTTGACGTCTCTGATGTTGCCCCAGGGGCTAATGTCTTAGATCTCATCTTTCACGGGTTGATCCTCTTTACTGTTCTGTCCAGCATTATGGCCTGGGCGGCAATCATTATTTTGATTTCCAGATCGGTTTGGAGAAAAAAGAACCCCGGCAGACAAACCCGTTTGTGGACAGTTATCTTTGCTCTGTCCTTTGCGATATACGTGATTTCTGTTCCGTTGTCCTTCAAATTAGTGCTGTTCCCGGGTGGAATATCCTCCAAAATCTACGCGCTGGATAAATATGGGAATGGGAGGGCGGTTCCCATGGTGTCGGAAGATTCCCCAATGAACACTGTGAGAATGGATCACACCAAGAAGACATTTTTGGAGAAGTACCATCGAGAGATCCAAGACGCTTTGTCTAGTGACCCAGAGTTAATGCAGTATGACCTTGTGGGATGTAGGGGTCAAGGGGATGACAAGCATGAGAAGTCAATCCTCTGCGGCGGCTATCTGGATTCCGGTGTTCATGCTGTTAAGGGAGGGAAAGAGTTTAGTTTAAATCCCCATTTTCATTTTGGGGAGAGGCCAGAATATATTCGAGAAAGTGTAGGGATGGATTTAGAAAACTCGCCTGGCGGCGGCATGCCGGTTCGGCTTAAGATTTACATTTCTGGGCGAAGCTAGTGGTGGCTGGCGGTGGCTGGCGATGCTTGGCGGTGGCTGACAGTGGCTCGTGGTAACTGGCGGTGGCTGGCGCGCTAAATGTCGTTAAAGTGGTAAAACCTTACTGGCAACGATTGCAGATAGTGTAAAGTTGCAGGTCAGGGCAGTTTTACGGTTGGAAAAATTTGTTCGGGAAGACGAATTCCCACTTTAACGACATTTAGTGGTTTATAAGGCGGCGCCAGCCCGCTCGAAGGGTGCCAGAGTGGCCAGTGGGGCTGGTGTGGTGCGTCGAACGGTGGGGGCGGGGAGGTGGCGGGGTCTGGGAGGTTGGATGTGTGGCCAGTGGGGCGAGTGGGGCCAGTGGGGCTGGTGTGGCGCGGCGGCAAGGAGGCGCCAGCAGGCCTAGAAGCAGTGCTCCGCTGCCGGGAATTCGCCCGTAGCGACCTCCCGCTTGTAGGCAGCCGCGGCGGCAGTCATATCCGCGCCCACCGAAGCCCACTGCTTAGCGAAGCGCGGACGGTGCCCACCGGCCGGAAAGGCAGCCATGTCGTGCCACACCAGAACCTGCCCATCACAATCTGGACCTGCGCCAATGCCGATCGTCGGGATTGCCAGCTCCTTGGTTACCGAAGCAGCCACGTCCGCGGGCACCATCTCCAGCACCACCATGTCGGCACCGGCTTCCTGCACAGCGCGGGCGTCGGCCAGCAGTTGCTCGGCCCCAGCCCCGCGGCCCTGCACCTTGAAACCGCCCAGCTGGTTGACGGACTGCGGAGTAAAGCCGATGTGGGCACAGACGGAGATACCGGCGTCAGTAATAGCGCGAATGCGATCCGCAATCCGCACCCCGCCTTCGATCTTCACCGCGTGCGCGCCTGTGCGATGCAGCATCTCGGTGGCGGCCTTCACGGCCTGCTCGTCCGAGGCCTCATAGGTGCCGAAGGGCAGGTCAGCGACCACAACGGCATTGCCAGCCCCGCGGACGACGGCGGCGACCAGGTAGACCATTTCGTCCATGCTGATGCGCTGGGTGGCGTCATACCCAAACACCACATTCGCGGCAGAATCGCCGACTAGCATGATCTCCACGCCCGCCTCGGCAAATGCGACGGCGGTGGAGTAGTCGTAGGCGGTCAGCATCGCGAACGGCTCGCCCGTGCCCTTGCGCGCCTTCAGATCGGCGATGCGCACCTTCTTGGTGGGGACCAGGTAGCCGTTGGGGGTGGAGCCGGATGTTCCAGATGTTGCAGTCATGCTGTTCATTCTAAGTGACGCCTCCAGCACCAACGACCCGGCCACCGGTGAAGGCCAGGAAAGGGGGCGCGGCGAAGAGGGAAGCTCTTACAATGGGTTCTATGAATCGCCAACAGGAATATGTTCTGCGCACGCTGGAAGAGCGCGAGATCCGCTTCGTTCGCCTTTGGTTTACGGATATCCAGGGGTACCTCAAGTCCGTGGCGGTGGTGCCGGCGGAGCTAGAGGGGGCGTTTCAGGAGGGCATCGGCTTTGATGGCTCGGCGATTGAAGGGTTTTCGCGCGTCGCGGAATCGGACACGATTGCGCAGCCGGACCCGTCGACGTTCCAGATCTTGCCTTTCAAGTCCGATACCGGGGAGCTGTCGGCGCGTATGTTCTGCGATATTGCGATGCCGGATGGCACGCCGTCGTGGGCGGATCCGCGCCAGGTGCTGCGTCGCCAGATGAAGGCCGCGGCGGACTTGGGATTCACCTGCTTCATCCACCCGGAGATTGAGTTCTTCCTGGTCAAGGAGCTAGAGACCAATGGCTACCCGCCCGTGCCGACGGATAATGGTGGCTACTTTGACCAGGCCGTCACGGACGATGCGCCGGCTTTCCGCGCCCACGCGATTAGTGCGCTGGAGCACATGGGCATCTCGGTGGAGTTCTCCCACCACGAGAATGCTCCGGGCCAGCAGGAGATCGACCTGCGCTACGCCGATGCCCTGACGATGGCGGATAACGTGATGACGTTCCGCTACCTGATTAAGCAGGTAGCGCGCCGTAATGGAGTGGCGGCGACGTTCATGCCGAAGCCTTTCCAGGAGCACGCGGGTTCTGCGATGCACACCCACATGTCCCTGTTCGAGGGGGAGAATAACGCTTTCCACGACCCGGATGATGAGCTGCGCCTGTCGGGCACCGCGAAGTCTTTCATCGCGGGCATTCTGGAGCACGCCCCGGAGATCACGGCGGTGACGAACCAGTGGGTGAACTCCTACAAGCGCATTACGTCCGGCGATGAGGCTCCGCGCGCGGCGGCGTGGGGTGCGTCGAACCGTTCCGCGATGGTGCGCCTGCCGATGTACACGCAGCACAAAGCGGCTTCCCGTCGCGTGGAGGTGCGTTCGCCGGATAGCGCGTGCAATCCGTACCTGGCGTATTCGGTGTTGCTGGCAGCGGGCCTGAAGGGCATCAAGGAGGACTACGAGCTGCCCGCCCCGGCGGAGGAGGATGTCTCCCGCATGACCCGCCGCGAGCGCATCGCCGCAGGTTACAAGGATTTGCCGTCTGATCTGAACAGCGCGCTGCGCGAGATGGAGCGTTCCGAGCTGGTCGCCGATGCCCTCGGCGAGCACGTATTCGAGTACTTCCTGCGCAACAAGTGGCGCGAGTGGTACGAGTACCAGTCGCAGATCACGCCGTGGGAGCTGCGGAATAACTTGTCTTTCTGATTCCTTAGTTGACTCTCTTTTATTGATCTATTTATTGACGCCCTCACGTACTCACCTTCACTAACCCCAGGAGCACCTGCACTTTATGACCCGCCCACGCAGCTCGCGATCTTCCGTGCCCAACGCCCGCAGTTTGGGGCTGACGCACCCCAAGGCGCAGGAGGACCTGCAGCGCTTGGGCTGGGTGGATACCCAGCACGCGGAGCAGATGTGGACGCTCGCGGCGACGGGGGATCCGGATCTGGCGCTGAATAACTTGATTCGCCTGGTGGAGGCGCTGGGTGATGGGGCATCTGAGCTGCTGGATCGCATTGCCGAGTCCCGCACCTTCGCCGTGCGGCTACTGGGGCTTTTCGGTGCATCGTCGATGTTGGGTGATCACATTGTCGCCCATCCGCAGGAGTGGAAGCAGCTGGAATCGGGCATGCCCACCTCTCAAGAGATGATGCAGCTGATGCTGGACAGCGTCGAGGCGACGCGCGTTGAGGGCGCGGGTGAACGGGTGTTCCGCGCAGCCGTTACCGGTTCGCAGGCCGACGACGCCATGCGCCTTGCCTATCGCACAATCCTGGCCCGCATCGCCGCTGTGGATGTGGCGGGCACTTTTGTTCAGCGCGGACAGAAGCCATGCAAACCAGTCAGCTTCGAGCTGGTCTCCCGACGCCTGTCGGATGCTGCGGATGCTGCCCTGACCACCGCGCTGGCAGTGGCTTGTGCGCAGGTGTATGACGCCGACGAGGAACCCGCCCGGCTTGCCGTACTAGCCATGGGCAAATGCGGTGCGCAGGAGTTGAACTACATCTCGGACGTGGACGTCATCTTTGTTGCCGAACCCGCAGACCCGAAGGCTACGCGCTGGGCAGGGGAGTTCATCAACATCGGCACTCGCGTGTTCTTTGAGGTGGATGCGGCACTGCGCCCCGAGGGCAAGAGCGGTGCGCTGGTGCGCACCCTGGAATCGCATGTGAACTACTACAACCGTTGGGCCGAAACCTGGGAGTTCCAGGCTCAGTTGAAGGCCCGGCCAATGACCGGCGACATGGAGCTGGGGCAGGACTACGTGGACTCCCTGGCTTCCCTGGTGTGGTCGGCCGCCGAGCGCGAGGACTTCGTCCCGGACGTCCAAGCCATGCGCCGCCGCGTGATCGAGAACATCCCGGACGAGCTCCGCGCCCGCGAACTGAAGCTGGGCCCCGGGGGCCTGCGCGACATCGAGTTTGCAGTCCAGCTTCTGCAGATGGTGCACGGGCGCACCGACGAATCTTTGCGTACCCGCTCCACCGTCTCCGCGTTGAATGCTCTGGCCGCAGGTGGCTATATCGGCCGGGCAGATTGCCAGAGCCTGCAGGAAGACTATGCGTTCATGCGCCTGCTTGAGCACCGCCTGCAATTACAGCGCCTTAAGCGCACCCACACCCTGCCGCCCAAGGAGGACATCCGCGCACGTGTATGGCTGGGTCGCACAGCCGGCTGCCGACCGGAGGGCACCAGGTCGATGGACGAGCAGCTATCCGCGGATGTCAAGCGCGTTAACCTACAGGTCAGCCACCTGCATTCGAAACTGTTCTACCGCCCATTGCTTACTTCGGTGGCAGCGATGGAGGCAGATACCATTCGCCTGTCTCCGGAGGCCGCCAAGCGCCAGCTTGCCGCCTTGGGATACGCGTACCCGGATCGTGCATTTGAGCACTTGAGTGCGCTAGCAGCGGGGAAGAGCCGCAAGGCAAAACTCCAGGCCATCATCTTGCCCACGTTGCTGGAATGGCTCGGCAAAACCGTTGATCCGGATGCCGGCCTGCTGAACTATCGCAAAATGTCGGAGGCCGCGCACGACTACAGCTGGTTCTTGCGACTGCTGCGCGATGAAAACATCGTGGGCAAGCGCCTGATGCACATCCTCGGCACCTCGCCCTATGCCTCCGAGCTGTTCCTCAACTCGGTGGATTCCGTGAAGGTTCTGTCCGATGGTGCCACCGGCCCGAAGTTCCTGGCTCGCGAGCCGCAGGTGGTGACCCACTCCCTGGTCGCGGCCGCTGGTCGGCACCTGAACCCGGACAAGGCGATCGCCGTCGCCCGCTCCCTGCGCCGCGCGGAGCTGGCCCGCATCGCCGCGGCTGACCTGCTGGGCTTCATGGACGTAGAGCAGGTCTGCGTGTCCCTGTCCTGGGTGTGGGACGCGGTGCTGGAGGCCGCCCTGCGCGCCGAGATTCGTTTCTGGGAAGACGAAAACGTCGCCAATGCACCCGCCCGCATCACCGTCATCGGGATGGGCCGTTTGGGCGGTGCGGAGCTGGGGTATGGTTCGGACGCCGACGTGATGTTTGTCGCTCAGCCTGTCGAAGGAGCGGATGAATCAGAGGCGCTGAAGTGGGCTACCTCCATTTGTGACTCGGTACGCACGCGGCTGGGCAGACCCAGCCAGGACCCGCCGCTGGATGTGGATATTGATCTGCGCCCAGAGGGCCGAAACGGCCCGGTGGTTCGCACCTTGGATTCCTATCGCCGCTACTACAAGGAGTGGGGCGAGACGTGGGAGATGCAGGCTCTGCTGCGCGCCACCTGGATTGCCGGTGACAAAGACCTGGGCATCGAGTTCCTGCGCATGATCGACGACTTCCGCTACCCGCCGGGTGGCGTGGACGACAAGGTAGTCCAGGCAGTCCGCCGGATGAAGGCCCGCGTGGATTCCGAACGTCTGCCCCGAGGGGCGGATCGCAAGACCCACACCAAGCTGGGACGTGGTGCCCTGACGGATGTGGAATGGACTGTGCAGCTGCTGGCCATGCAGCACGGGGATGATGCCCAGAACCTGCGCAACACATCAACCCTGGAGATGCTGCGTGAGCTCGCCAGCGGCGAGTTCATCGCCGAGTCGGACGCCGACATTCTGCGCGAAGCGTGGCTCACCGCCACTGTTGCCCGCAATGCGATTGTGCTGGTCAAGGGCAAGCGAAAGGATCAGCTGCCCAGCCACGGCGACCAGCTGCGTCACGTCGCGGCTGCCGCCCACTGGCCGCCGGAGAAGGCTCAGGAGTTCCTGGACGACTACCTGAAGAAAACCCGCAAAGCCCACCGAGTGGTGGACAGGATCTTCTGGGGCGAGGACGTCGGCATCGACTACGGCGGCTAGACCAGCTCACCCTCGACGATCACGTTGTAGCCCAGGTCGCTGGTTCCGGAGACCGAGCAGGCGATCAACACAATCCGCCCCGGCCGCTTGTCGTCCATGATGTCCGGGTCGACAATGGCCTCGTTCTTGTCCACCAGCCAGCTGCGGGTGACTTTCCAGGTGCGCTGGTGGTTCGCGCCATCGCGCATCTTGATTCGCGCCCCGTTTAGCACGTCCGAAGAGTAGCGCTTCACCGGCTTCCCATCCGTACCGGTAACGGTCTTCGCCGGGGCGTTCAGGTTCACGTCGGCGGTCACGGCCTCGCTCAGCGGGTTAAACACCAGCGGGGCGGAACCCCAGGCGTGTCCCAGCACGTACATTGTGCCCTTCTTCGCATCGGCGGGGGATACTCCCCAGCCGTCCACCCAGCGCACCATCGTGTTCTGCGGACCCGCCGGGTTCAGTGGCAGCGCATAGGGCATAGAAGCAAAAGTCGCACCCTGCACTGGGGCGGGGCCGTCCATGTTGAACGTTCCCGTCTGCCCGACCTGCCCCGGAACCACCGATGGATCCTTCTCGTCCTCCGACTTCGGTTCCTTCTTCTTGCTGGGCTTCGGCGTTGAGGACGAATAAGAAGCAGAACCGCCGGTGCCCTCGCTGGAGTTGGTGCCGTTGGAGGCCGAGGGGGCGTCATCACCAGAAAAGCTACCCACCGCCCACACAAGCAACGCGATCACGACCAATAACGCGACAACGGCGGCGGCTACTCGGCGACGATTGCTAAAGGGACGGGTAAAGCTCATGGTGAATAAGTTTATCTATTTATCGACGAGTAGCGTTGGACAAGTGACGGCAAGAGAGAAAGACAACCCAAGTGCCGACAAACTCAGCGGCCGGGCGCTGCTGGTGTGGGCAGCCGGAGTGCTGTGCTACACCCTGGCGGTGACGGGGCGCACCTCCTTCGGCGTGGCCAGCGTGGATGCGATCGACCGCTTCCACATCAACGCAGCACAACTGGCGGTATTCACCGCGCTACAGCTGGCGGTGTATGCGCTGTCGCAGATCCCCGTGGGGTTGCTGATCGACCGCTTCGGGCCGCGGAAACTCATGGTCGCGGGCGCCTTTGTGATGGCGCTGGGGCAGTTCATCCTGGCGTGCACCACCAGCTATCCAGTGGCGATCGGCGCCCGCATGCTGATCGGAGCGGGCGATGCCACGGCCTTCCTGTCCGTGATGCGCCTGATCCCCGCCTGGATTCCGCTGCGCCACGCCCCGCTGATGGGGCAGCTGACGGGCGCGGTGGGGCAGTTCGGCCAGTTCCTGTCGGCCGTGCCTTTCCTTAGCCTGCTGCACGCGACCAGCTGGCAGGTGGGCTTCCTCAGCCTCGGCGCGGTTGGTGCGCTGCTGGCCATGGCCGCGGGAGTGCTGGTGAAGGACGCGCCCGAGCCCGAGAAGCCCGAGCCCGCTGAACCCTCTGCGCCCGAGCCCGCTAAGTCCGCCGCGCCCGCCCAGCGCCTGCCTGTCAAGACGATCCTGGCGAATGTCTTGACCAACCGAGTCTGCTGGCACGCCTTCTTCATCCACTGGACCGGCCTGGGAGCCCTTGTGGTATTCACGCTGCTATGGGGACTGCCGATCATGACTCTGGGCATGGGGCTACCAAAGGATCAGGCCGGCCTGGCGCTATCCCTGGGCACCCTCGCCTCGGTGGCGGTCGGCCCGATCGTAGGCCTGCTATCCGCGCGTTTCTACAGCCGCCGCATGTACGTGGTGATGCTCTTTTCCATCACCGGCTGGCTGGGCTGGCTGTGGTTTTTCACCGCCGCGCCGACGGGAGTGCTGTGGGCGGCGTGCCTGATGAACGTGGTCATGGGCTTCACCGGCCCCGTTGCGAACTTGGGCTTCGACTCTGTGCGCGAAAAGGTGGACCGTCGCTTCGTCGCCACAGGCACGGGTTTGGCGAATATGGGCGGCTGGGTCGCGGGCATGATCGGCGCCCAGGCCGTCGGAATCCTGCTGAACGTCCAGGCCCCCGATGGCCACTACACCTGGGGTAACTTCGGTGCGGCCTGGTTGGCCGTGGCTACCGTGTGGGCGCTTGGTTTCTGCGGAATGTGGCTTTCGCGGGATCGAAACGCTCGCTATTATTCCTAGCATTTCTTTCCTTTAGGACGCCCACAGTCCCCAGCCCGCCGGAGACTCGCGACTTAAGCCCTTCGCGGATGGTGAGCTTGATCGCCAAGAAAGTGATGTACACCATCAGGATGTTGCGCAGAGCAAGCACGAGCGCGGCGAACCAGTGGGGCCCCTCGAAGAGGAGGTTATAGGTAAAAGGGAACACCACAGTGGTGAGGGCGGCAGCGATGACGCTGAGGCGGGGCAGCTCTCCGAGAACGTCCTGCGCGCGCTCGCCATCCTGTGCGGGCTCGCGAACTTGCGCGTGCTGGTCATCAAGCACAGGCTCGTTTTCCTGTGCGGACTGAGACTCCGGCGACAGCTTCACTATCAACACGGCGAGCAGCGGGCCGAACCACACGACGTACTGCGGGGAAAACACTTTGTTGGAGATGATCAGAAGCAGCACCATGGACAGGAAGAAGAGGGCGGTGCTGCGGGGAGACCAGGCGTCAAAAAGAAAGCGCCACAGAGCCCAACCCAGGCCGAACAGAACCGTTCCGAGCATCAGCACAGAGCTGACGAAAACCAGCTGATCCACGCCAGGGCCGAAGATCTCGAAGCTCTTTGAAGGGGCTTTGGCGATGTGCCAGCGCCCCGGGACGATGGCCGCGGCGACGATGAGGGGAGTGGCCAGGATCGACTCGATCTGCAGGCCGCGGACGTCTTGGTACGTCAGAGGGGAGACCAGGCGATCCCAGCCGGAAGTCAGCCACGTTATCGCGCCGACGGCCAACATCGTGCCCGCGAAGGTTGCCAGCCGGGTCCACGTGGCCGATCGGTTCCACTTATCCACCAGGCCCGCGGCCAAGGCGGCGGGCCAGAGCTTCGACATCGCCGCGAACCCCAGCAGAGCCGAGGCGATCTTTGGATGGGTGAAAAGCGCCGCAGCGGTGACTGCGACCAGAAGGCCGGGGATCAGGTCCAGGCGGGAGTAGGCGATGGGGCCGGCCGCGGCGGAGAAGGCCGTCCAGAACAGGGCGGCCCGGTGGCTGCGGCGTAGCAGGTAAAAGAAAAACGCCGTGCTCAGGGCTAACAAAAACCCCGAGAAGAGGGTCAGGAAAACGCGCGTATGATCCCCACACAATTGGATGATCGCCCGCACGGGCCACAGTCCTGCATCCGGGTACTCGGACAGGGGGATGGCGCCATTGTGGGGGCGGGTTGGCTCCTTCACGGAGTTGCGGAAGTAGTACAGCGGGTCGCCGTTTGCGAAGGGCCAGAAGATAAGGATACCGACGATAACCGTCTGCACCAGCGCCCAGGCTGCGATGATTTTCGATCGTGGCCACGGGGCGGCGGATAGGTTCGTCTGATCACTCACGAAAGTGAACTGTACCTAAAGGCCTTCAGCTTCCCTTGCAATGGCACGAATAGTTTGCTCAATTCCTTCTTGGAGACTGGCCTCGAATTTCTTCTCCCCGCCCAGGGCGGTCGCCACCAGCGCACGGGAGAGCAGGGAGGTGTTTCCGCCCGGGATGTGCCGCTTCTCCGTGAGGGTGGTGCGGGAACCGTCGGCAGATTCCGTCAGCTCAAAGCGCCAGTGGGAGCCATTCAGCGGGATCTTAAACTCGAAGACCCGGCCTGGCTGGACCTCCGTGACCACCGCCCACGTGGGCCACCACAGGAAGCCCTGGCGGTTGAGGTTGATGGTGATGGATCCCGGCGCCGGGGCCGCACCTGAGCCGGCTGTGCCCGCGCCTGCGCCGGCCGTGCCCGCACCTGAGCCGCTGCTACCGCCGCGCCCCTTCAGTAGGATCATCTTCTTGCACTGCGGGCTACGTTTGCCCATCGCTGACAAGTCGGTGACGTGCTCCCAGACCTTGCTAACAGGAGCGTTGACGTCAATGCTGGCGGAAATCTCAGGTGCTGCCATGGTCCGGGTATTGCCTTTCTTCGGTGGAATCTGTGTGGTGCAATCTGTGCTGTATGGAAACTGTGCTGGAACTTTTGGCACTAGAACTAGCGGTGATTCCACCCTACGTGCCACAAGCTAGACATCCATCACAATCGACGAATCCATGTCACCATGCCGGGAACACTCCGCCGTCCAGCCCATCGGATTCACCTGCACCTTCATGCGCCGACCGCACAGCGGGCAGAAGCGTGGCGGCTCCAAACCCGCCAGAGCTCCGCGGCTCGCCTGTGCAAGAGCCCCGCGACCGACGCGCAAAGAGCCGTCGGACGTATCGAGTGGCTGGCCCGTGTGGGCGTCATATAAAGGGATACCGCCGAGAACATAGAGGGCAGTAAGTTCGCTAAGAGGCATCGAGGAAGTCACGGTCAGGCGCCTACAGCGTTGCGTTCAGAGCCTTGATCGGCAGCTGCAACTTGCCGAGCATATCCACGTCGCGCTCAGCGGGACGGCCCAGCGTGGTCAGGTAATTGCCCACGATCACGGCGTTGATGCCGCCCAGCAGGCCCTTTTCTGCGCCGAGGTCGCCCAGGGTCAGCTCGCGGCCGCCCGCGAAGCGCAGCAGCTGGCGGGGGAGGGCCAGGCGGAACGCGCCGATCGTGCGCAGGGCATCGTTGACCGGCATCGGCTCGAGGTCCGCGAATGGGGTGCCCGGGCGCGGATCGAAGAAGTTCAGCGGAACCTCCGTGGGGTCGAGGTTCTGCAGGTCGATGGCGAACTCCGCGCGCTGCTCGACCGTTTCGCCCATGCCGACGATGCCGCCGCAGCAGACCTCCATGCCTGCGTCGCGGACCATTTCCAGGGTAGAGGTGCGCTCCTCCCACGTGTGGGTGGTGACGACCTCGGGGAAGTAGCTCTTGCAGGTCTCTAGGTTGTGGTTGTAGCGGTGGACGCCGAGCTCCTTCAGTCGGTCAACCTGCTCCTGGGTGAGGATGCCGATGGAGGCGGCAACGTTGATGTCGACCTCCGCCTGGATAGCGGCGATGGCCTTCGCCATCTGGTTCATGAGGTCCTCGTCAGGGCCCTTCACCGCGGCGACGATGCAGAACTCCGTGGCGCCGGTCTTCGCGGTCTGCTTCGCAGCCTCGACCAGCTGGGCGATATCCAGCTGGATGGAACGAACCGGGGACTCGAACAGGCCAGATTGGGCGCAGAAGTGGCAATCCTCGGGGCAACCGCCGGTCTGCAGGGAGATGATGCCTTCCATCTCCACAGCATCGCCGCACCACTTCAGGCGGACCTGGTGGGCCAGGTCGAGCAGTTCGTCCAGGTGCTCGTCGCCGAGCTGCAGGACCTGGAGGGTTTCCTCGTAGTTCAGGGGCTCGCCGTTTTCCAGAACCTTCGTGCGGGCGAGGTTCAGGATTTCTGGGGTGTCGGTCGCGGGGGTTTGTGCTGGGCTTTCGGTCGCGGGGGTTTGTGCTGGGCTTTCGGTCGCGGGGGTCTTCGCGGCATTGGTTTCCGCAGTAGTCATCGTCGGTCTCCTCTAGTTCTCGTGCGAGTCATGGCGCGTCTTGGCGAGTCATGGGGGCATATCGCTCTTGAGCGTTAGTCTTGAACGCTGTTTAGTTTCACATGCTAACTTACCGCGATTGCAGTGTGTGACATACCGGGGGTTGGGCGTGTAGTTCGGGGGGTGAGGGCGCGTGATGCGAGGGGGTGATGTCGCGTGATGCGAGGGGGTGATGTCCCAAATTCCACGTCTTAGAATATAACTATTCTGTTTATGCAGGTCAGTGCGTTGCGTAAAATGGCCGCACACCTGCTATTCTTAGTAACTCGAAGATTTGGGACATTGTCGCCGCAGCCCGTTTGCGATCGTGGAGCCTGTGGGGCACAAGGGGCGGATGTGACGCGCGTGGCGTGGGCGGTTCCGGCGCTGTGGAGGTTATGCGGTGGAGGCTGCGCGGTGAAGGGCAAAAAGAAAAGTGGCACCACGCGGGGAGGTGCCACTGTCAGTGGTTAGCGCAGGGAGCCTGCACGGGGGCCAGCACAGGGAGCCTGCACAGGAGCCAGCCCGGTCACCAGCCCAGCCGAGCCTTAAGCGTGCTCGTCAGCCTGCTGCTTGGGAGGCTGAACGGTCCACTCCGGCGGAACGTCCTTGCCGGACTCCTCGTCCTGCTCTGCCTGCTCGGCCGTCTCCTGGACGATGCCCTTGGCATGGTGGCTCGGTGCGTAAACCGCGTACACCTGCATCGGCTCGTCACCTGTGTTGATGATGTCGTGCCACACACCAGCCGGAACCTGCACCGCCCAGCCGTCGGAGACCTCCTGCTGGATGGTCATGTTGTCCTTGTCCGGACCCATGATGCACTTGCCAACACCCGCGTCCAGACGCAGGAACTGGTCGGTATCGTGGTGCACCTCCAGGCCGATGGAATCGCCCGGGGCGATGGACATGAGGGTCACCTGCAGGTACTTGCCCGTCCACGCGGTGGTTCGGTAGTTCGTGTTCTCTCGGGTGGCCGTTTCAATATCAAAGACGTTGGCTTCTGGTCCGTTGTCGACGATCTTCATGGTTCTCCTTCCGGTGAGATGTCCTCTATTTCCCATGCTAGGCCGTTTTCCCGTCGGATTCCGACGCGTGCCCTTCCGCGCCCATCCGCGCGCGGACCGGTGAAGCGCCGAGCTGCCACCGGGAAGCCGACGGAGTACAGTCGAACTTCGGGCTAAAAATAGCACTATCGAATAAGAACCATCGAGCAAAAACTAAGGAGCTCTGCGAGCGTGAAGAGAACGTTCTCCATCGCCATGGCTTTCGTCGGCCTGACCGTCGGCGCCGGGTTTGCCACCGGCCAAGAGGTCATCCAATACTTCGTGTCCTTCGGCATGAACGGAATCTGGGGTGCGGTGCTGGCCGGCATCGTCATGACCATCGCGGGCAGCGTGATCCTGCAGGTGGGAAGCTACTTCCTGGCTGACGAACACCGCATGGTGTTCCGCAATGTCGCCCACCCGATAGTCTCGCGCTTCTTGGATCTGTCGGTAACGCTCACGCTGTTCGCCGTCGGATTTGTCATGCTGGCGGGTGCGGGTTCGAACCTGGAACAGCAGTTCGGATTGCCCGCGTGGGCCGGTGCGCTGATCATGACCGGCGTGGTGCTGGCTGCGGGCATGCTGGACGTGGAAAAAGTCAGCCAGGTGATCGGCGCGCTGACCCCGCTGATCATCGTCGCCGTCCTTTTCGCGTTCGTGTACACGCTGATCAACATGCCCGCGGACACGTCCCACCTCAGCGAGATCGCGAAGGGGGCGGATTCCCCCGTATCGCCGTGGATCCTGTCCGCCCTGAACTACAACGGCCTGGCGCTGCTGCTGGGCGTGTCCATGTCACTGGTCATCGGCGGTAACTACTCCTCGCCGAAGGAGGCCGGTATCGGTGGCTTGATGGGTGGCGCCCTGTACACGGTCATGCTGATCATCGCCGCGATCACCTTGTACCTGAACATCGAAACCGTGCAGGACAGCGACGTCCCGATGTTGGAGCTGATGAACAACATCAACCCCACCCTCGGTGTGATCATGGCGATCATCATCTTTTTCATGATCTTCAACACCGCGATCGGCATGTTCTACGCGCTGGGTAAGCGCCTGACGGCCAGCACGGACAAGTCTTTCCGTCCGGTGTTTGTCGTGGTGACGCTGATTGGTTACGGCATCAGCTTCGTCGGCTTCGAGACCCTGATGACGTACGTGTACCCGGTCATTGGCTACATCGGCATGGTCATGATCGTCGTGATGATTGCCTGGTGGCTGCGTTCCCGCGCCCGCATTTCCCTGGAATCGAAGCGTCGCGACCGCATCCACGAGCTGGCCTATAACCGCGAGCACGAGGACGAGGAATACACCGCCGAGGACCGCAAGGAACTGCGCAAGCTGGTCGGCGAATCCAACATCGAGGACAAGGAGCTGCACAAAACCATCACCGACGAGGTGAAGAGCGAGCTCCCTGACGAGTCCATGGAAAGCCCCGCCAAGCCGGAATCCTAACCCCAAAACCACAGCGTAGAATGGGTATTCATGTTTGGCGGCATCTACGGATCACTCACGACGGCTGCGATTAGCGCTGCGGATTTCACCCCGCCGCAGGGTTGGGGGCCGGTGCTTAAAGAACAGCTAGGCATCGACCTGTGGCGCATTCCGATTGTGATGGTCGCCGCCGTCGGCATCTATCTGACGTTCCTGGTGGCGGTCCGTCTTTTCGGACAGCGGATCTTAAGCAGTCTCGGCGGCTTCGATGCAGTGGTTATTTTCATGTTCGGCGCGGTCGCCGGCCGTTCCGTCATTGGCCACCCGCCGTCGCTGGCTGCGGGCGTGATCGGCCTGCTTACTTTGATGTGTATGGAGGCGCTGTTCGGCGCCGTGCAGGATGTGGTGGGGCTCCACCGGACCATCAACCCGCAGCCAACGGTTCTGATCGCGCACGGCGAGATCATCGAGTCCGCCCTGCAGCGCTATCACATCAATGATGTCGCCATTGCCACTGCGATGCGCAAGGCCGGCGTGCGCGACCTCAGCGAGGTCGCCTGCATGGTGCTGGAATCCAATGGTTCGATCTCTACGCTGCGGGTGGGGGAGCAGATCGACCCTTCGATCTTGTTGGGTGTACAGGGAGCCGAGAGGGTAGTGACGCCCCCTCGTCCCAACGACCTTTAAGCGTTCAGCACGGGGTGCAGCCGCTTCATGGTCCACATTTGCTGGCTGCGCGCCGATAGCGTGGTGACCAGGAAGCATCCGAGGCCAACGAGGCACAGCACTCCCACTGCGATCGGCAGGCGTTCGTCGTAGAAGCCGTAGATCAGCTGCCTGAAGCCGTTGACCGCGTATGTCATCGGGTCGAACGGATGCAGGAATTGGAAGAACTTGTTTTGTGTCTCGACGGGGTACAAGCCTCCCGAGGCGAGGATCATCAGCATGAGCATCGCCAGGGCGGTCACGCGTCCAGGCCCGGGGCCGAGGAAGGCGATGAGCATTTGGTTCATGAGCATCCACACCAGCGCCACGAGCGCTGCGAACAGGAATAGCCCCGGGACGTTCGCGGTATCCATGCCGACACCCCAGATGGTGACAGCCACCACGACTGCTGCCTGCAGGATGGCGATGATGCCTGTCGGCAGGAAGCCGGACAGGGCGGCGCGCCAGGAGTGCATGCCGGAGTTCACGGTGCGGGCCTGCAGTGGCTTGATCATGACGTAGACCATGATGCCGCCGATGAACAGCGACATGCTGAAGAAGAACGGCGCCATGCCTGCACCGAAGGTGTGCGTGCCGGAGTCGTTATCGGCCTTCATCTGTACCGGCCCGCCGATGGTGCTGGAGGCTGCCAGGCGCTGGCCTTCGTCCCACTGCGGAACCTTCTTGGACCCCTCGGAAAGCTTGTCGCGCAGTTCGGTGGCACCGTTGTTCAGCTTGGCGGTGCCGTCCTTGGCCTTGGCGGTGCCGTCCTTCAGTTTGTCTGCGCCGTCCTTGAGCTTGGTGTTGCCGTCGTCCAGCTTGATCACGCCGTTCTTCAGCTTCGTCGCGCCAGCCGAGGCCTCGCCCAGCTTGTCGTCCAGCTTGTGCGCGCCGTTGTTGATCTTGTTCACGCCGTCCTGCAGTTGCTTGAACTGTGCGGGGAGCCCGGAAAGTTCGCCCACGCCCTTGCGCAGCGGGGCGTTCGGGTCGTTGAGCTGGTAGGACAGCTGGGCGCTGCCGTCAGCCAGGCGCTTCAGATCGGTCGCGTTCTGCGACTTCGGGCCGATGCCCTGCGTCTCCAGGGCGAGGGCCACCTTGTCTAGCTCGTTCGCGGCCGTAATGGCGGCGGGCATGCCACTGCCACGCAGGTTGCGGGAGATGTCGCGCAGGTTCCTTGCGTGGTCGCCCTGTGCCTTGGTGACTCCACCGAGTTTGGTGTTGAGCTGTTGCACGCCGTCGTTGAGGCGGCTCGCTCCGTCGCCAAGTTTATCGACGCCACCTTCCAGCTGGTTGAGCTTTCCAGCCTGACCGTTGATCTTTTCCGCCGCGGCGTTTACCTTGTCGGACAGTTCGGTGGTGCCGTCGGACAGCGTGCCGGCGCCCTGGTGCAGTTTGGCGATGCCGTCGTCGAGTTCGACGGCGCCATTTCGCAGCTTGCCGGAGCCGTCCTTGGCGGTGGCCAGGCCGTTGGCGAGCTTTTCTGCGCCATCGTTCAGTTGGACGGAGCCGTCTTTGAGTTGGGCGGTGCCGTCGGCGAGCTTGCCGGCGCCGATGGCGGCGCGCTGCATGCCGCTGCCCGCGTCGACGATGCCGAGCAGGACTTTATCCACGGCCTCTGCACTGATTTTGTCGCCGACGACGTTCAGCACCTCACGCATGACGTTTTGGCCGATCATGGTGGAGAGGTAGCCGTTGGCATCGTTGTATGTGCTGATGAGGTTGGCCTTTTCCGGCTTCCCGGAGGTAGGCGAGGCCACTGCGTCGGAGAAGTTCTCCGGCAGTTCCAAGGAGAAGTAGTATTCGCCGGATTCCACGCCCCGACGGGCATCCTCGGAATCGGTTTCGATCCAGCTGATCTGGTCGTTTTCCTTCAAGCCTTCGATGACCATGTCGCCGGCGCGGAGCTCCTTGCCGTCGACACTCGTGCCCTTGTCACTGTTAACAAGGGCAACGGGCAGGGCGTTCAGGTTGCCGAATGGGTTCCAGAATGCCCAGAGGTACAAGGCGGAGTACAGCAGCGGCATGAGCACAAGGATGACCAGCGCGGCGCGGGTCAGCCGGTTGCGCTTGAAGCTGCGGATCTCGCTGTTGAGTTTAAAACCGGCGAGCATTAGTTGTTCTCCTTTG
This sequence comes from Corynebacterium sp. LK28, assembly GCF_014335105.1. Taxonomy (NCBI): domain Bacteria; kingdom Bacillati; phylum Actinomycetota; class Actinomycetes; order Mycobacteriales; family Corynebacteriaceae; genus Corynebacterium; species Corynebacterium sp. LK28. The sequence continues at coordinate 147,698 of NZ_PDGZ01000001.1, forward strand.
GCTCTGCGATGTCGGTGTATTCGCGCAGTCCGGTATGAATCGGGTGCGCGTGGTTAGCGTAGGCGTCAATTTCAATAACCGTGGTGGGCTCGACCGGACCGACGATAGGGTTCGACGAGTTAACGACCACAGGAATATCCATCGACAAGCGCTCGAGTACCTGCAGTAGGATCGCGCGCTCGTCGTTTTCGTGCACCTGCTCAATGTCGTCCATGATCAGCAGGTGGACTGGCTTGTTGTCGGCGGGCGACAGGGCCAGGCTGATGCGTAGCATGATCTTGTCGAGGTTATCCAGCTGGGAGATGTAGGCATCCAGCGGGGGAAGATCGCGTTCGCCGTAGACCTGGGAGCAGATACGCTGTAGGTCTTCTGCGGTGGCCTTGCGCATCGGCATGAGCCAGGGCTTCGACCAGGACAGGGATTCGGTGAGGATGTCTTGGACCGTGACGGAACGCTCCAACAGGTCGATTTGCTCTACGCCGGCGATGGCGACGCGGGAGCGGATCTGCTTGGGCTTGGTTTCACCGAGAACATTGAGGGTGCCACCGGTGGGCTTCATGCGCCCAGAAAGAACCAGAGCCAAGGCGGTACGGCCAGAGCCGCCCTTGCCGAGCAGGTTGGTTAGCCCCTGGTTGGGGATAGAAAAGGAGAGAGGGCCAAATACTTGGCCCTCGTCACCTTTGAGCTCGAGATCCTGGGCTTCTACTGCGAGGGAAGTCATGGCTTTACCTGATTTCTGTAGGGAGGGAAGCACGGTCTATTTCAACAGACACCCTGCGTATTTTTGTAGACTTTGACGATTTCGTCAATTTTGGCCCTGGCGTGGCGAAACGGCGCTGCAATGTACGGAAATCTACGGGGAAGCTAGCCGGAAGCTGCTACAGCGCTACGGGCGCGCAACCGATTGTCGTAGAGCGCGATGACGAGGGCGACGGCGACGAGCGAGCCGATGGTGCCGAAGCCGATGGCGGTGCCGAGGGGCCAGTTGATGGCGCGGGAGCTGGCGAAGACGATCGCGGTGATCAGCGCCAGCCCCATGGCGGTGCCGATGCGCTGGGCAGTTTGCAGGACCGCGCCGGAGCTGCCCGCGTAGTTGAGAGGAACGTCCGCGAGCGTGAGGGTTTGGTTCGGACCGATGACCGTGCCCTGGCCGGTGCCGACTAGGAATAGGGTGATTACCATCCACCACTCCGACAGGCCGGTAGCGTGGTGTAGCACAAGGGTGAGGATGGTTAGCGCAATGCCGGTCAGTGCCACGGTGATGCCGTCGATGACGACTCGACGGCCCCGGTCGGCGACCCGCTTGCCGGCCCAGTTGGCGGCGAAAGAGCTGCTAATCGCGGCGGGAATGCCGACACTACCGGCGACGAGCGCGCTGTAGCCCAGGCCGTTTTGGAAGTACAGGGCCACAAGCACCCAGATGCTGGTCATGCCCATGAAGTACACTCCCGCACCAGCATGGTGCCCAGGCGGAAGCTGGGGAAGCGGAAGATCTGCATGTCCACCATCGGGTCGAAGGGCTTGGTTGTTTTAACGTGCCGCTCCCAGGCCAGCCACCCGGCCAGAAGGGCGACGGCGATGGGGGAGAGGCAGGAAGGTGCGGGCATTGCCGGAGGATTCCACGAACGGGAAGAGGAAGGCCAGGACGGCCAAGCCAAGCAGGAGGGATCCGAAGGGGTCGAGGCTGCGCACTGCGCGGATGACGCCCACGTTACGGCCGGTGGCGGGATCCTCAACCCGGCCCATCAGCGGGCGCGGGAACCACAGGAGTGCGAGGACGAAAGCGAGAAGGCCGAAGGGAACGTTGACCAGGAATGTCCAGCGCCAGCCGTGCTCCGGGCCACCGACGCGAATGAGGAAACCACCAAGGACGGGACCAATGGCCACGGCCACGCCCACGACGGTGCCGAACCAGCCGAAGGCCCGGCCGCGTTCCTTGCCGCGGAAGAACTGCTGGATCATACCCACTGCTTGTGGGTTGAGCATGCCCGCGCCCACGCCTTGGATGAAGCGGGTGATGTTCAGGGCTTCCGCGGTGGGGGCGAAGCCAGCGGTGATGGCGGCCAGGGTGTAGACGCTTAAGCCGATGAGGTACATTCCGCCCCGGCCGAGCAGGTCGCCGACGCGGCCAGCGGCGACGAGTACCACGCCGAAGGTCAGCGTGCAGCCAGAGAGCGCCCACTGGATGTCCGATTCGGTGGCGCCCAGCCCCTGCTGGATGGAGGGCAGGGCGACGTTGATGATGGACACGCTGATCAGCGACATGAAGATCGTCGTGAGGATGACGCCCAGAACTTTCCAGCGGCGCGGATCCTCACCCGGGGGATAGGTACCGGGTGAGTGGACCGTGGCCTCCGTCGCGCCGGGGCGGGGGTTGTCTGTGCCCTGGCGCGGGGTGCCCGGCTGTGAGTTTGCGGCGTGCGGGTCCTGGTCAGCCACGGTGGTGCGTGCCCCTCCTTCGGATCGCCTGTGTGTAGTTCTGCACGCTGGCGCGCGCAGTCTCGCGCAGTTGCGCGGCTATATGAGCTGGCGCGCGAGATTCCCTTTAGTGAAGCATAGCGCCACTAAGGGTGCCCTTATTCCAGTGGGTGGGGATGGTTTCAAAGTGGATAGGCTTCTGAAGTGCTGTTGTAGCCTGGGGCGTAGGTGGTTCGAAGATCACGGAGGCTTTCTGTTATGGGGATAAACGACGAGTTCACCGAAGCGAACAATGCTCGGAATTCCAACTGGTATCAAATCCAGGGAGCGGAGTTCCATCTTCCGGAGGGTTATGTCTGCGGCTCTCAGCCGGAGTGGCGCCTTGCGCATTTCGCGGTGGTTCTTCCAGTGCCTGAATTACCGGAGGCTTTCGATTGGCCCGAGGCTTGGGTGCCCGGTCGTTTTCGCGGGATTAAGAAGATTGAGTTCGCAGAACGGGATGAGGAAGGAGACTTCGTTCGCCAGTTCTGGGGTAATAAAGTTGATTACAAATATGTACCCCGCGTTTTCCATAAGAGTGCTGGGTCGTACTTCCGTGAGCCCCTAGCCAGTTCTATGGGGGCGAGTGCGGTTGATGCTGTACCGACGTCTGGTGGGGATCCCGCGGAGTGGATCTCGGATGCATCTACTAATCCTGCCAAAGTCGTCGCACATCGCCTCGTGTTTGAGCCCGACCTTACGACGGAGGGCTTTACGACGGAGGGCAAGCAGCGGGCACCAAAAATGGAGACATATCCGCTGCGTTTCGCTTTGGACGACACTGGACACCCCTATGCGACCTTGAAGTTTGTATGTGCCGAGTACCTGCAGTATTCCGGGCCATGCCTTTATGACCTAGAAAGCGGCGAACCTAGTAACCTCGAACAGAATTTTCTCGTCGTCCATGCTGTCGCGGAAAATTGCTCTGGAAAAGCGCTGGAGGAAGCTACTGCGTCGTTGACTAAGCCACGAGAAAAAATGACCCTGATTGCGGAGGGAGGCAACGGAGCGGCGAGACAAAGAGAGCTACTTGAAGAACTCACTGGCTCACCACTGACTAACAACAAGGCTAGTGTTTGCCTATTGGAGGCTGCCGTGAAAGTTGTGGAAAAGCAGCTATTCGTTGGCTCGGAAACTCACATTCCGTGGGATCTCAACAAGGGCGGATACTTCAAAAAAACCCGTAGGGGTACAAAAGCGAAACGCGGTCGACAGTCTCCCAAACCTTATTGCGTAACGATGGCTATCCCGGGCCGTACAGACATTGCCCTACCAACTCCCATCGCGGATGCATCTGAGGAGTCGGGGGAGAACTGGATGCTCCATGACCAATGGGCATGGTACTTTGCTTCTCGTTTCGACCGGTACACAACAGAAATCCCGTATTTTCGTGATGGCTCTATAAACAGAAGCCTCGTGTCTCGCTATCGTGATTGGACTATTCACTCCTGCGAGGAGGGTTTGGCAGTAGTGCGCCGGGCACCGCTGGAAAACTCACAAAATAATTTCTTTATGCTGGCTGGGACTCGCTTTGTAGATCTGGCTATTTTAGTGCTTAGAGCAGATAACTATCTGGGGTGTATTAGTGAACAGCTTCGACAATTATCTTTCGGCCCGGAAGCTCTCAATGTCTTGGAAAGCTCCGGCTCTGAGGGCAATGCTGGAACCCTCGAGAAGATAAGGGGCGCGGACCAAAAGCTACAGGGCAGTCTCCGGAAGTTCGCAAAGATACAAGCGGAACTAGTCTATGTGCGCGATCACCTCTGGTACGAGCGAGTCCCCGGACGCGACGTAGCGACCACCATTCTGCAGCATATGTTGGAAAAGACAGGTGCGCGGGGAGACTTTGATGACATCGTCGGCGAACTTGAGATACGTGAGAACGTCTACACAACCCAGTACAACTTCGCACGTATCAGACTTGATGGCATCGAGGCAGACGCTCATAAGCGTAAACAAGAGCGGCGCGACGAACGCAATGAATTAATCGCGTTAGCAGCCGCAGTTCTGGCAGTCCCAAGCCTTTTTGCGCTTCTGCCCGCTGTTGGGCAGTGGTGGGTTTTCATTGTTTGCCTCGTGGCCATTGTTGTTATATCCGCGGTGACGTATTTCTCGCGCCGTCAACGGAGAAAGAAACAGTCGGGTTGATCTCGACTGCCAAGCGCTAATAAGCGGCCAGGCCTACCCCGGCAGCATTAGCTCTCGAGGGTGGCCTTTATGCAGCGCATCGCGGCTAAAGTCTTCGGCACGCCGACGTAAGGCATGAGGTGCACGAAGCATTCGGCCACCTCCTCTGGGCTCATGCCTGCGACGTCCACAGCGGTCTTGATGTGGCCGGTGAGTTGCGGCTCTACGCCACCCATCGGAGCCAGGGCAGCCATGTTCAGCATCTGACGGTCGCGGAGAGTAATGCCATCGCGCTGGTAGGTTCCGCCGAAGACGGCCTCGACAACCCAGTCGGAAGCGCTGGGTGCGAACTCGTCGAGCTGCTTCTTCCACGCAGCGGCGGATTCTGGGGTTTGGGTCTCGCGGACGAATTCTTCGCCCTTGTCGCGGTTCAGTTCCATGGGGGCATGCCTTTCTCTTTGGATCCACGCTCCGGTTAGGCCCGGCTGGCGATGTAGCCAGACACGTGCACCAGGAGCGAGGTGGGTTGCCCCGAGGTTAGCCCAAGTTTTCGCACCAGGGCGCGGGGGAGCACTGGGCTCACCGGTGCACTCGCCTAAAGCCTTCGTTGTACAGCAGTGCCAATCTGAGGGCGTGCGCATGAGCATCGAACACTACTGTTGGCGACGAGATGTTCGATAATTTTGAATCCTTGTCTGCAGCGCTTGTTAGATTGAGCACATGAATCGGACTACTGTGGTGGCAGATGCGTTGGCGATGATCCGCCTTGCGGACTCGGTACCTGCTTGGGCGATGCTTCGTGCCCATAACGCCCCAGCTGTTCTCTCTGTCTTAAGTGCTGTCTTCCAAGCAGGTAATCGCCAGATCGCCGGATCCGAGCTCACCCTCGCAGTGGAGTCCTTGCTGATCGATATTCGGGAACAGACCAATATGGAGCTGCCCAAGTCAGCCGTGGCTTATATCAATGACTGGGTGAAACTCGGATACCTCACGAGGCGCAGTCCACAGGGTTCGAGGGAAGAGTTTTACGAGCTCACCACGGACGCGCACGTTGCTATCGACTATGTCCAGCAGTTGATCAGTCCTCAGCGGGTGGTGACCAAATCCCGCCTCGGAACCCTATTCAATAGTCTCCAAGATCTTGCCGCTGAAACAGATCCCGACGAAGCGAGAGCGATTAGTCGCCTGGAAGCTCAGCGAGATCAGATTCAAGACCGTATCGACAACATCCGCATGAACGGTGTCGGCGTGATTTCCGACGAAGAGGCAGTGGAGAGGGCAAGGGAAATCCTGGCTCTGGCGAGGGATTTGCCCACCGACTTCTCCCGCGTTCGGGAGGAGGTTGAAAATGTCGATCACGAACTTCGAGAATCGCTCGTCGAAGGGCAGCTCAACGCTGGTGAGGTACTGGACAATGTCTTCCGCGGTGTAGATCTGATCGCAGAATCAGAAGCGGGACGGGCATTCAACTCCTTTTATGAGCTTTTCCTTGACCCAGAGCAATCAAAGCAACTCGATGCCGTGATGGATTCAGTGCAATCGCGGGACTTCATGGAGCAGCTCGGCTCGGAAGAGCGGAGCGAGATCGCGCAGTTGGTAGACATGCTCGATTCCTCTTCGGGACAGGTGCATACTTCGCTCACGGGCTTATCGCGGTCGCTAAGGCGCTTCGTGCAGTCCCGAGAAGCAGAATCGCAGCAGGCCCTCACGCGGGCAATCAATCAGGCGCAGCAGCAAGCGCTCGAGCTCGCAAAGCGCGGGATCGCGCCTTACGAGAAGAGCGGCTACGAGCTCGAGCTGACGACGCGGCAACCGACGTCGCTTTCCAGTTGGGAATTACACAACCCGAAGGAATACCGCATCGAGCGGTCAATGGAAGTCAACGAGTCAGGCGAGATCGACTTCGAACAGATGCGTCGGCGTATCCGGGAATCAGAAATTGACTGGCAGGAACTGCGCGACGCAATCAACGATGTGCTCGGTAAAAAGGAGCAAGCATCGATTCGGGAAGTTTTGGAAGAGCACCCTGCCACCCAGGGGCTAGCGAGTGTGGTGGGGCTCATCAAACTTGCGCATGACTACGGCGAAAGATCCGATGGTACGGAAGTCCTGCAGTGGGAGAGACCAAGCGGGAAAAGGTATCAAGGGCGGTATGAGCGTTTCGAATTTCGGAGGAAGGTTGGGCGCATCTAAATGGAAAACAAACTGTATGACGGCGACACCGGAACCCTGACAGGTTTGCAGCGTCGTGCCCTGGCGGAACTCATCCGCGGCCCATACGTGTCGAGTGTGAAATCGCCAGATGTGTTTGCTGCGATATCCAACTCACGTGAGATTCTTGCCCAACAGCTGGATAATCTCTTCCTCACTCTCATTCTCGACGAGCACGCAGGGGTTGCCTACACAAAGGCGTGGGAAGCGGATATCCCTGAAAAGCGTGCGCTGCTACGCAAACAGTCGTTGACTTTTATGGACACGGTGGTGATTCTCCACCTGCGCCGTGAGCTGGTGACGACGAGCCCCAACGAGCGAACCATCGTGGATGAGGGTGAGGTTTTTGAGGCGACCCTGCCGTATCAAGGCCACGCCGGCACGGACAAGTCCACGCAGCGTAAGCGTTTTACTGCAGCGTGGAACAAGCTGAAGAGTTACTCGATTATTGCCAGCACCCCGACCGAGGGGCGTTTCGAGGTGTCCCCGGTGCTGCGCATCATCTTTTCCAGCGAAGAAATCGCCGCTGTCACCGAGTCTTTCCGAGCTCTCCTGGAGGAAGAACAATGACGACGACTCTGCCTGGCCAATTCCGGCTTTCCCAAATCCAGGTTTATAACTGGGGAACATTCGACAATCTTCACTGTGCCGAGGTGCCGCGGGAGGGCTTCCTCATCACAGGCCCTTCAGGTTCCGGTAAGTCGACGCTGATTGATGCGATCTCGACGATTCTTGTTCCGCCCGGCAAGATTCGTTTCAACGCTGCGGCTGATAACCAAGCACACTCCGGCCGTAACTTGGTTACCTACTGCCGCGGTGCCTGGCGCCGCGAGCACTCGATCGAGGCAGACGAACTTACGCAGTCCTACCTTCGAACAGGTGCGACGTGGACGGGCGTCGCTCTACGCTATAGCGACGGGGCAGGGGAGACCGTAACCGCGTGCCGGTTGATGTTTTTGCCCGCTAACGCCTATTCGCGCCAGGAAATCACGGATCTTTACATTTTGCTCCCTCGGGCCGCCGACCTGACAGAATTTGAGGATCTGGCACAGAAGAACTTGCCGGTTAGTGAGGCGAAGAAGACATACAGCGATGCCCTGCACGTCAGTCGAAATCATCCGAAGTTCAGTTTGGCGCTGCGCCGAGCGGTGGGGATCGCCGATGCCGGTGCTTTGGACCTGCTGAACCGAACGCAATCGGCTAAAACGCTCGGCGATCTTAATCACTTGATGCGTACCTTCATGCTGCCCGAACCAGAGACCTTCGAGATCGCGGAGCAAGCAGCGGAGAACTTCACAGACCTCCGAACGGCGTACGAGTCGGTGGTGAAAACTCGTGAGCAGGTCGAGCAATTGGCACCGGTGCGCGTGGCAGCAGAGAAGCGTGCAGGGGTCGAAAACAGGCTGACCACGGTAAAGGAAGACCGAGAAGGCGTCGAAACCTTCGTCGACGAGTGGCGGCAGCGTTTCGCCGAACAGGAGCGGGATCAGTGGACCTCCGAGATTAAAACAGTCAGTGCGAAGATTGAAGAAGCCACCGGGGTTCGAGATGCACACCGGGCGCAAGCAGATCAGCTGCGCACGTTGATTCATGGAGCGCAGGATTCAGCCTTGGTTTCTGCACAGGCTCGGCGTGACCGTTTGCAGGACCGGCTGGAGCGAGTGACCAAAGAGGAAGAGGCATTCGATTCCCGGCTCAAATCCATTGGGGCTGCAAAGCCCGGCAGTGTCGAGGAATTCACCAACCTTGTGCTGCAGTTGCGTGAAGAGCGGAAGCGGTTGAGTGCTGCATATGAAACAGAAGACGTAAAGCTGGGTCAGGCGCACGTGCGCGTTTACGAGCTGGGCGAGAACAAGGATAAGTTGATCGTGGAGCTTGAGGCTTTGCGTAAGTACGAATCGGCCATGGATAACCGGTTGCTCCGGGCGCGAGCCTTGATTGCAGAGAAGTCTGGGGTGCGGGAGTCTGACCTTCCATTCATTGCAGACCTCGTGAGTATGAAGCCTGGTGAAGACCATTGGCAAGGAACCGCAGAGCGAGTGATGGGCGGATTTGCCCGGCGGATCCTCGTCCCAGATGAGCACTATGACCAGGTTTCTTCAGCTATCGATGACACCTACCTCGGTGCGAAAGTGAGCTACACCAGGTTCACTCGGGATCTGGAAGAGCAGCGCCCGTCCCGTTTTGTACCGAACTCACTGGGGCTGAAAATCAACGTAAAATCCGGGCGGTATCACGACTGGATCCAGACCCAACTTTCTACGAAGTTCGATTACTTATGCTGCAGCTCTGTGGAAGAGTTTCGTGCTGCCCGGCGGGCGGTGACTGCAAAGGGGCAGGTGAAACATAACCGCAACGACCACATTAAGGATGATCGCCGCCGAATCGATGACCGTTCGAACTGGGTGCTCTGGGGCAATCTCGCTGACAAAATCGATGCCCTTCAAACAGCGGTGCGTGACATCGTTGCGAAACTTGAAGACGCTGAACGCCGACGCAAGGCCATCGCGGCTGGCCAGGAGAAAAGGCGTGCCCAAATAGCCACGATCGAGCGGCTATTGGAGACGGAACGTTTTCAGGATATCGATGTGTCATCGGTGACCCAGGAGCTTGCAGAAGCCCAGCGAGTCGTTGATGAACTCACTGATGGAAACGCGGAGCTGGCTGAACTGAAAGCGAAGTTGAAGGGCGTTGAAGCTACTCTCGACAAAGTTGAGGAGCAGGTCATGGCGCAGCGCAACCAGCTTAGTGTCTCCAAAGTTCGCCTGGAGCAGGCAGAAGAAACGCTTGAGAAGATTCGGAATCGCCGAGGTGGGAAGACCGTCTCTGAGGACGTTGCGACCCGTCTGACAGAACGTTGCACGGCTATTGACCGCACTATTCGGCCCGATAACATCGATGCGCTCAACAATCGGCTCATTCGTGGTATCGAAGATCAGCTTGCAGACCTCAATGCGCACTTCACCAAATATTGTGGTGATCTGGTCAACGCAATGAACCTCTACTTGGTGCGCTGGCCTGATCGGGCGGGTGACCTCAAGGCGGATATGGAGTGGGAGCAGGACTTTCTTCGGGAACTGGGCAGGCTTGAAGCAGACGACTTGCCCCGTTTTGAACAGCGTTTCCGGGACATGCTGCAAGACGAAACCCACAAGCATCTGGGTCGGCTGCGCCGTTTAATCCGTGACGCGACAGCGAAGACTCGCAGCTCGATCCAAATGATTAATGATTCACTTGCGGAAGTCGAGTTCTATCCGGGTGCTTACCTGACGATCGAGGTGAGGGAGGCACAGCCCGCGATCGCCCGCAATTTCGTTGAACTTCTGGATTCCGCACTGGCAGGGATTATCAATGAAGCTGATCAGGAGGAGAGCGAGCACCGATTCCATAAGCTGCAGGCGGTGATCGACGCAGTGACGGTCTCGGACGGTACGACAACTCGTGATCGCCAGTTGCGTCTGGATACGAGGCAACACGTGAAGTTCCTGGGAGTGGAATACAGCGAGGATGGAACGCGCGGTGCGGTCTATGACTCGTCGGAAGGACTCTCGGGCGGTCAAGCTCAAAAGCTGTCCTCCTTCTGCTTGGCTGCAGCCTTGCGTTACCGGCTGACTGGGATGGGCTTGCCAGCCGCACAAGAAAAGAAATCCATTGTCCGGGTGGGGGAGGATATCTACCCGCGATTTGGCACCATTGTTCTGGATGAGGCTTTTGACCGTGCGGATACGGAGTTCACTCGGGCTGCAATGGAGGCGTTTCGCCGCTTTGGTTTTCACATGATTCTGGCCACGCCCGAGAAGCTGCTGCAGACTGTGCAGGACTACATCGGGGGTGTGCTGATGGTGGAATGCCCAGACCGGAAGCGATCGCGAACGAGTTCTCTGACGATCGAGGAGGTCCAGGATGAAGACTCCTGATCAAGTGCGCCAACGCGCTGCGGTCTTTTATTCACGTAACCACCGCAGCTGGTTGGCCGGGGAATTCAAGATGCTGACCATCAACCTGGATCCGCCGACTGGAAGGTCGGCAGAGCGTGATGACGGCGCTGCCGTGAGAGCCTGGGTGGCACAGTGGAACCGCAGTTCAATTGCCGTCGAGTGGGAGGATAAAAAGCTCAGCTATTTGGGGACTTATTCGCTGCCTCGGCGAGTTGTTCTCGCGGACGCGGATACTGCGGCTCGGGTGGCCGGAAAACTCGATCATTGGCAACGCCTCCGCACGGTCTTGGACCGTTTTTGCACGGAATTGGGGGAGAGCGTTCGACCTGAGCTCATCAGGCACCTTTCTGCGTGGGACGACTGGAATGATACGACTGTGGAGCAGTTCATCGCTGTTGTCCGGTGGGTTCACGAACACGAGGTCAGCGCCTTTTATATTCGCGAACTGCCAATTTTTGGCGTCGATAGCAAATGGTTCGAGGCGCACAGGGTGGTCGTTGAAGCGGTGGTCGGGCCACTGAACTTCAAGCCGAAGCCCCAGTTGGTGGAGGTTCGCAGCCTTGACCCGGCACTGGGGATTGGCGGTTTGCGGCACTTGGCAAGTCCGGTGGCAGAACTTCGTGAGATCCCGGGGGCGCGAGTTCTTATTGTTGAAAATCATCAGAGTTTCCTTGCCTTGCCAGACTTGCCCGCGACGATCGCGATCTTCGGTGGTGGATTGAACGCTGCCAGGATCGTCCAGCAGATGCCATCGCTAGAGGCGAAGGAAGTTCTTTATTGGGGAGATCTAGATTCGCATGGTTTCTATATCCTGGAACTCGTCAGGCGATACGTGCCTCATGCGCGATCTGTTCTCATGGACCTGGATACGGTCCGTGACCACGTTGATCTTGCGGTGGAAGAACCGCAACCTAGCCGGTTCGAGCCTGAGCTGTTGAGCTACGGGGAGCGCTTGTCATTGGACTATCTCCGGGGGCGTTCTGCGGGCGGGTGCTTGCGCGTTGAGCAGGAAAGAATCTTGTTTGACTATGCGCAGCAGCAGCTGCGTCGGGCAGTGAGTTCCAGTGGGACTGGTGCATAGCAGCGGCAGTAGACCCGGAGCTTGTGAATCAGTCGGCTAATATTCCGCTCATGAGGAAAACCACCCTTTTCCACTGTTCCCGGCGCTCACCAGGAGCTTCACGACGCCGGTGATGCAGCGAAGATGAACTCCCTGCGCGCCGGAGTTTTGGGCGCCAACGACGGCATTGTTTCCGTTGCTGCCCTGCTTATCGGCGTGATTGCCACCGGCGCGGGAGATAAGGCCATCTTGATGACAGGCCTGGCTGCCACCATTGCAGGCGGGGTGTCCATGGCTTTGGGGAGTTTGTGTCCGTGTCCGCCCAGCGGGACTCCGAGCAGTTCTTGGTGGCCAAGGAGAGGCAGGAGTTGCGGGAGGCTCCGGACGAGGAGCTGGAGGAACTCGCGGGGATTCTTTCCTGCTACGGCATTAACAGGGATACAGCTCTCGAGGCTGCACGGGAAATCCATAAGGAGGATGCCCTGCGCGCCCACTTGCAGCTGGAATTGGGTATTGACCAAAACGAGCTGACCAGTGCGTGGGCGGCAGCGTTCTTCTCTGCGCTATCTTTCTTGGCCGGTGCAGCCCTGCCGATGGCTTCGGTGTTCCTGGCGCCGACGGGCACGCAGGCATGGGGGTCACCGCAGTGACGATTTTCTCGCTGGCGCTGACGGGGCTGATTTCGGCGAAGATCGCCGGCACGAGCGTGGGGCGTTCAATGGTTCGCCTGGTTATCGGTGGCGGCCTGGGCCTGGCGCTCACGTACGGTGCTGGCGCGCTGTTCGGTGGAGTGGCTTAAGAGCCGCAACTTCGACGAGGCATCGGCCCCAGTGCGGGGGCGTGCCGGACACTGAGTGAGGTCAGTCACGGGGCATAACCGGAGGAAATTTGGCGCCGCGTCGATTCCGAGAGGCCACTGGAGGGCGGCGCTGTGCCGAGCTAGTTCTGTCCCGCCCGCTGAGCCTTCAGCCGCAGATTCGCACAGACCTGGGGAGCGTTGTACTCGCCCGAGTTACAGCGAGCCAGCAGTTGCGTCTCACCACTGGTTAAGTTCGGCGCCCCATTAGGAGCAGTACCGTAGCCACAGCGGTAGGCGGGGCAGTCGGGGCTTGCTCCCTGATTACCCATCGGTGGTTGCTTTTGCGCTGGAGAAGTGGCTCTGGGTTGATTAGCTGGAGCCTGCTGCTCTGGCTGCGTGTTCTCTTCGGCAGCAGGGCTACTCTGCTGTGTGGGTTCCGGCGTGCTGGTGATCGTGGTGGTCGGGGGCGGTGTGTCCTCGGGAGCACTGGTGACCGTGGTGGTCTCTGGTTCTGAGCTCTCGGACTCGCCAGAAGGAGCGCTGGTGACAGTAGTGGCGGACGGTTCAGCGGGTGTGTCTTCACCGCCGCAAGCGGTGAGGCCGAAAGCGCTGATGAGGCTGAGGGCGAAAACTGGAGCGAGGAGTGTGCGACGACGAGTGGTGATCACGTGGTGCCTTTCGTTGAGTGACAAGCACAGTCTAAAGTCACACCCACCACTTCTCATCTTGATTTTCAGTTCGACGCAATCGGTCCCTCGCCGAGTCTTTCAAGACAACCGGTTCTGTTAAGCAGGGGAGAGGGCGAGTGAATAACATCCCTCGAGCGACATCCACGAGGTGGCGTCATAAAAAACAAAAACGGTGACAACCTGCCAGTTAGCAGGTCATCACCGCTTACCTTGCACCACCGGCCAAAGAACAGACGGCGGCGTCAAACAGCTAGAGCAGCTAAAGCAGCCCTTAGCAGTCGTAGTACATCTCGAATTCCTGCGGCGTTGGGCGCAGGCGAACAGGTGCGATCTCGTTGTCGTACTTGTAGGCGATGTAGGTGTCGATCAGGTCGTCGGTGAACACGCCGCCCTCGGTCAGGAACTCGTTGTCCTCCTCTAGAGCCTTCAGGGAAGCCTCCAGGCTGGTCGGAGCCTGCGGGATGTCCTTGGCCTCCTCCGGCGGCAGCTCGTACAGGTCCTTGTCGACCGGAGCGTGCGGCTCGATGCGGTTCTTCACACCATCCAGTCCAGCCAGCATCATCGCGGCGAAGCCGAAGTACGGGTTACCGCTCGGGTCCGGAGCGCGGAACTCAATGCGCTTCGCCTTCGCGTTGGAGCCCGTGATCGGGATGCGCACGGCAGCGGAGCGGTTACGCTGCGAGTACACCAGGTTGATGGGAGCCTCGAAGCCCGGAACCAGACGGTGGTAGGAGTTCAGCGTCGGGTTCGTGAAGGCCAGCACAGCGCCAGCGTGCTTCAGGATGCCACCGATGTAGTAGCGGGCGATGTCGGACAGGCCGGCGTAACCGGACTCGTCGTAGAACAGCGGCTCGCCGTCCTTCCACAGCGACTGGTGGGCGTGCATGCCCGAACCGTTGTCGCCAGCCAGTGGCTTCGGCATGAAGGTCGCGGACTTGCCGGCCTGCCAAGCGGTGTTCTTGATGATGTACTTGAAGGACTGCAGGTCATCCGCAGCGTGCAGCAGGGTGTTGAACTGGTAGTTGATCTCCTGCTGGCCACCGGTGCCGACCTCGTGGTGCGCGCGCTCCAGCTTGAAGCCAGCGTTCGCCAGGTTACGGGCCATGTCGTCGCGCAGATCCTGGTAGTGGTCGTACGGAGCGACAGGGAAGTAGCCACCCTTCATGCGGGTCTTGTAGCCCAGGTTCGGGGTGCCATCCGGGTTAACCTCTGCGCCGCGGTTCCACCAGCCCTCGACGGAATCCAGCTCGTAGAAAGCACGGTTAGTGTCTGCCTCGTAACGCACGGAATCGAAGAGGTAGAACTCCGCCTCGGCGCCGAAGAAGCAGGTATCTGCAATGCCCGTGGAGGCCAGGTACTGCTCCGCCTTGCGGGCAACGTTGCGCGGGTCGCGGGAAAACGGCTCGCGGGTAAAAGGATCGTGGACGAAGAACTTAACGTTCAGCGTCTTAGCCTTGCGGAACGGATCGATCCTGGCGGTGTTCAGGTCCGGCAGCAGGTTCATGTCAGACTCTTCAATCGTGGTGAAACCACGGATGGACGAACCGTCGAAGGCTAGGCCTTCTTCCATCGCGTCCTCGTCGAATTCCGAAGCAGGGATGGTGAAGTGCTGCTCTACACCGGGCACATCGGTGAAGCGAACGTCTACGAACTCGACGTCGTTATCCTTGATGTACTTTGCGACTTCTTCTGCGGTCTTGAATGGCACTGTAATCTTCTTCCGTTCCTTGCAGTGGGAATCTCAAACTGTTGCGACAACATATAAAAGCAACACAATCGATCCTACGCATAAAAGCCCCGGCCTCAGGCAAACTTTAACGAAATTGTGCCACCTAGTTGGGGGCAGCTAGGCTCTAAAACATCATGAGTAAATCCCGTAGCTGGCTCGAAGGCCCCCTAGTCCCAGGCGAAAACGAAGACCTCGCCGACCTCAGCCCGTACCCCGGCGCCCGGCTGGGGCTTCCCAAGGAAGGCCCGGGCTCGCTGTCGACTTTGTTCCCCCGGATTGGTGCCCTCGCCATCGACTGGCTGGCCTGCTACGCCCTGGCGTGGTTCGTCGTCTCCATGACAAGTGCCCTGGGCGATGCTGCCACCGCCACCATTATTTTCTTCATCGTCTGGCGCATCCTGACGGTCTGGCTCTTCGCACAGTCGCCGGGGCACGCAATCGTCGGCATTGGCGTGGCACGCATCGACCAGCCCGACGAGCGTGTGGGGCTGTGGCGCTCTGTAGTGCGCGCCCTGTTGACGGTCTTCCTCTTCCCCCCGATTATTCAAGACACTGACGGCCGCGGCATGCACGACCGCGCTACGGGAACGGCCGTCATTCGCACCCGCTAGCCGCTAGTTCTGCCGCGCTGTTACTTCTTGCCGCGTTGTCACTTCTTCCCGCGCTGCGCTGCGCGGCGGGCACGGCGGTTCATGCCGGACATCTTCGCGCCCTTCGGCATGGGGCCCTTCGGCATGTTGTTATTCGGATTGCTTAGTCGCGAGATCGACTCGACCCTGGAGTTAAGGGCGTCCACCTCATCCTTCTTGATGTTGCGCGGCAGGCGCATCAGGTGGTTCTGCAACTTCTTTACCGGCACCTGGCCCTCGTCGTTGCCGACGATCACGTCGTAGATCGGGGTCTTGCCCAGGATGCGCGCAAGCTTCTTACGCTCCTGCGCCATCATCGGCTTGAGGCGGTGCGGTGCGCCCTCGCCGACCAGCACGACGCCGGGAGTGCCTACCACGCGGTGCACTGCGTCCATGTGGGTATTGGACGCCACGCCGGCCTCCGTAATCCACTTCATGCCTACGCCATCACGCATGTTGGACAGAGCCCATGCGGCGGCTCCCGCCTCGCCTTCGATCTGGTCGTACACGCCGGTCTGCAAGCGACGGGAGAATGTCCACATCGCCGCGATCACGCCGATTATGATGCCGACGATCAGGTTCAGCCACCACCAGCCGAAAACCAGGCTGAGCAGCAGCATCAGCACAACGGGAATCAGGAAGGCCAGAACCATAAACGGGATAAGCTTCTTATCCCGTCCCTTTTGCAGCTTAAAGGCCTGCCACAGCTGGGAGCGCGTCTGCTTGCGCTGCTCCTTCTTCGCAGCCTTGGCAGCCTTCTTCTCTTCCTTGACCCTTACGTCCTTTTTATCCTTCGCCATGGAACTAACAATAAGGCATGAATAAAGGCGGGGCGAAAGTGCCCCGCCGTGATGCTGCTGGCCGCGCGCGGCCAGCGTCAGCGCGCACTAGCCGCAGCGTCAGCGTTAGCGGCGCGACGCGGTGACCGGCGTGTCCTCCGAAGCGCCGTAGCGCTCCAGCAGGGTAGAGGCCTCCTGCGACGTGGTGGAATCCAGAGTTTCCTCCAGGTGCTTCAGGTTCTCCGGGATAGCCTCCCCGCGGGCCTGCTTGGCCTGGGCGTACAGGCGGCCAGCGCGGTAAGAGGAACGCACCAACGGTCCGGACATAACAGCCTTGATGCCCAGCTCGTAGGCCGCGTCGGAGTGCTCCATGAACTCCTCCGGCTTCACCCAACGCTCAATCGGGTGGTGCATGGAGGACGGGCGCAGGTACTGGGTGATCGTCAGAATGTCGGTGCCAGCGTCCGCCAAGTCCTTAATAGCCGCGCGCACTTCCTCCTTCTTTTCGCCCATGCCCAGGATCAGGTTGGACTTCGTCACCAGGCCGTAGTCGTGCGCCGCCTGAATGACCTCCAGGGAACGCTCGTACTTGAAGGCCGGGCGGATGCGCTTGAAGATGCGCGGAACGGTCTCCAGGTTGTGCGCAAACACCTCCGGCTGGGAATCGAAGACGACCTTCAGCAGCTCCGGGCGGTTGGAAAAGTCGGGCGTCAGATTCTCCACACCCGTGTTCGGGTTCAGCTCGTGGATCTTCCGCACAACCTCCGCGTACAGCCACGCGCCCTCATCGTCCAGGTCATCGCGGGTCACGCCAGTGATGGTGGCGTAGCGCAGCCCCATCTCGCGGACATTCTCCGCCACGCGGCGCGGCTCATCGCGATCCAGCGGGGACGGGCGGCCGGACTTAATCTGGCAGAAGTCGCAGCGGCGCGAACACGTATCGCCGCCGATGAGGAACGTCGCCTCGCGATCCTCCCAGCACTCGTTGATGTTCGGACAGCCGGCCTCCTGGCACACAGTGTGCAGGCCAGCGCCCTTCACACGGTTCTTAATATCCCGGTATTCCGGGCCGACCTTCGCAGTCGTGCGGATCCACCGCGGCTTCGACTCGATGGGGGTTTGGGCATTCTTCGCCTCGATGCGCAGCATCCGGCGTCCATCTGCAGTCACACTCATGCCGACTAGCCTACGCCGGGGGAGGCTCAGGAATCCACCTGCAAGTCGCCGTTCAATGCGTCGACGAGGTGCCGGGCCAGCAGGGAATGGGCGTCCGAAACAGTAACCTCGCGACCAAGCTCCTCAGTAAGAGTCGTGACACCCGCATCCGCCAGACCACAAGGCACAATATGGTCGTAGTACTCCATGGTGTTGTTGCAGTTCAGGGACACACCATGCATGGTCACGCCGCGCGTCACGCGGATGCCGATCGCGGCGATCTTACGTGCGGGTTTAAGCTCATTCTTTATGACGCCCGCAGGCAGCCACACGCCCGAACGCCCTTCTACGCGGCCGGTGCCGTGCAGGCCTAGATCTTCACAAGTTTGGATTAGCGCCTGTTCGAGGCGGCGGACATAATCGACCACGTCCACCGGGTCGGCGAGCTTGATGATGGGGTAGGCGACCAGCTGGCCGGGGCCGTGCCAGGTGATGCGGCCTCCCCGGTCAACGTCGACGACGGGCAGGCCGTTGGTGGGGCGGTCGGAGGGCTCGGTGCGCTTGCCGGCTGTGTATGTCGGCGGGTGCTGGAGCAGCAGGATGGTGTCTGGGATTTTGCCTTCGGCGCGTTGAGCGGCGAGGTCCGCCTGGAGGTGCCAGGTGTCCTCGTAGTCCACCGTGCCGAGTTCGCGGATGTCGATGTCGGCTGCTGTGGTGCCGGAGTTGGCTGGTGTGGAGCCGGAGTTGGCTGCTGTGGTGCCGGTGTTTGCTGCTGTGGTGCCGGTGTTTGCTTTGCGGATGCTGCCTTGCTGGAATCCCATGGTGGCGATGATACTCCAGTGGTTCTGTGGTGCTGCTGGGTGCTGTTCCATGGGTGCCGGGTTCTGCCGGGTGCTGCTCTGTGGGTGCCAGGTTGTGCCGGGAGTGGGGCTGGAGTTTCTGGTGGTGCTACATATGTCAGGTGGTGACTTTGATGCTGGCGCCTCCGGTGGTCAGCGCCTGCTGAACGCAGCTAAATGTCGGAAAAGTTGCATTTCTTCAAATCTGCACTGATGTTCACTTTCCTAAAATGTCCCTGACCTGCGTCTTTATATAGTTGAAAGTCTTTGCCATTAACAAATTGCAACTTTTCCGACATTTAAGACACTGGGGGTGGCGTTAGCCCTGGCTTCTGGGCATTAGGTGTTGCTCTGTGGTGGCAAATGTCGCTGAATCGGGAATTAATCAAAACAGAATCCGGATTCAGAAAAAGTGAAACTCTCTGACCTGCGCTTATGTATAGATGCAACTCATTGTCTTTAACGTATTCCCGTTCTAACGACATTTGAGGGTTCTGAAGGCCGCTAGAGATGGGCCGGGACTACTGGACTGCCATCGGGAGCCACTACGCGGGGGCTAGCAAACGCAAAAGCGCCGACCCCGCGGGAAGCGGGGCCGACGCTTTGCCAGAATAGCTGGCGCTTAATGGCGGGCTGCAGCTAACAGCCTAGAACTTAGAGCTCCAGGTCCTCGGTGAAGTCCGAGTTCTCCAGGCGGTCACGCAGGGTGGACATGAAGCGACCTGCGTCGGCACCGTCGATGACCTGGTGGTCGTAGGTCATCGGCAGGAAGACCATCTGGCGGATAGCGATGGCCTCGCCGTCGTCTTCGCTCAGCACAACCGGGCGCTTCACGATAGCGCCGGTGCCGATCATGGCAGCCTGCGGCGGAACCAGAATCGGAGTGTCGGTCAGGGCGCCCTCAGAGCCGATGTTGGTGATGGTGAAAGTGCCACCGGACAGGTCGTTCGGCTTCAGCTTCTTGTTGCGCGCACGGTCGGCAATGTCGACGATGGCCTTGGCCAGCTCTGGCAGGGTCATGTCCTGCGCGTCGTGGATGACCGGGCTCAGCAGGCCAGCCTCGGTGTCGACGGCGATGCCCAGGTTGACCCGCTCGTGGTAGGTCATTTCCTTGGTCTCTGCGTTGTAGGATGCGTTGACGTTCGGGTGGGAAATCAGAGCCTCGACCGCTGCCTTTGCGAAGAACGGCAGGTAGGTCAGGTTCACGCCGTGCTTGTCGGCGAAGGCCTGCTTGTTGGCCTTGCGCAGTTCAGCAACGTGAGTCATGTCGACCTCGTGGACCTGGGTCAGCTGAGCTGCAGCGTGCAGGGAATCCAGGGTGGTCTTTGCGGTGATTTCGCGGATGCGGCTGACCTTCTTGGTGGTGCCGCGCAGCTCCTGCTTAGCCGGGTCGACCTTGTAGGAGGAAGCGCGCGGGCCAGCCGGGGAAGCGGACTTCGCGGAAGCGCCGGATGCGGAGGTGCCTTCTGCTGCAGCCAGGATGTCCTGCTTACGGATACGGCCACCGACGCCGGTTCCTTCGACGGTCGACAAATCGACGCCATGCTTCTCAGCCAGCTTGCGTACCAGCGGAGTCACGTAGGGGAGGTTGCCCTCGGCCGGCTCCGACTGCTTTGCAGCAGGCTTGGAGGGCTCGGCCTTCTTTTCGTCGGCCTTTGTTTCGGCCTTCGCTTCAGCCTGCTTAGCCTCGGCCTTCTTCTCTTCCTCCTTCGGCTCGGCCTTCTTTTCGTCGGCCTTTGCTTCAGCCTGCTTAGCCTCGGCCTTCTTCTCTTCCTCCTTCGGCTCGGCCTTCTCTTCGTCGGCCTTGTTGGAGTCGTCAGAGTCGTTGGACTGGGAGCCGGAAGAGGCGGCGTTTTCGTCGCCGATGCGGGCGATGACGGCGCCGACGTCGACAGTGTCATCCTCGTTGGCGAGGATCTCTACCAGGGTGCCTGCGACCGGGGAGGGGATCTCGGTGTCGACCTTGTCGGTGGAGACCTCCAGCAGGGGCTCGTCGACCTCGACCTTGTCGCCGACGCTCTTGAGCCACTGGGTGATGGTGCCCTCGGTGACGGATTCGCCGAGCTCCGGCATGGTGACGTCCTCGGCCTCACCGGAACCAGCGGAACCGGAAGCATCAGAGCTGGAAGCAGCGGAACCGGAAGCAGCGGCGGAGTCGGAATCGGAGGAAGATTCAGCGGAGTCGTCAGAAGACTCAGCCTTGGCTGCGTCGCTGGAATCGTTGTCGCTGGAGCTGTCGGCGTCCGAACCAGAAGGCTCTTCGCCCTCCTCACCGATCTCGGCGATGACGGCGCCGACATCCACAGTGTCGTCTTCCTCAGCGATGATCTTCAGCAGAACACCACTTACCGGAGAAGGGATCTCCGTATCAACCTTGTCGGTGGATACCTCCAGCAACGGCTCGTCGACGGAGACCTTGTCTCCGACCTTCTTCAGCCACTGAGTAACGGTGCCCTCGGTTACGGACTCGCCCAGTTCGGGCATTTCGACGGAGTACGCCATGGTGTTTGAAGCTCCTCAAGCTAAACGGAAATCAGCTGTGGTTATTTGGTTGAAATACTACCTAAGTCTACGCGCCTTGACTCTGCGCCGTTGTTCGCCCCTGGTCGTGCGTCCACTAGAATCGCTTAGCGTGTTTAATCTCTTCGGTCGGAACAAGAACAGCTCCACCCGCCCGCCACGCGCGCCAGGGGAGACCGTTCGCCCCAAAGACCTGGCATACCTGCAGCAATGGGCAGGCACCCGCACCGGAGTCGAGGGGTTCGTGGAGCCGGAAACCATCGTCAACGAAATGTCCGTAGTGCTGGTCGACAGCGAAGGGGAGTGGACGCGCCGCCGCATCGGCGGGCCGAAAGGCATCGACAAGGTGGCCCACACGGTGGGGATCCCGCTGTACTTTGCGGAGGAGACCGGCTACCCGCAGCGCATGCGCGACCGCATTGAACGCGACCGGCTGATCAAGAAGCGCCTCGAGCAGCGCGAACGGCGCGCACAATTCGAGCAGCGCCGCGCCGAGCAAGAGGGCTAGCCACTAGCCCTTCAGCGCAATATCCTCCAGCGCCGCGATGATGGTGCGCACTGGCGAGCCCGTCGCCCGCTTCGGGGTGTACCCATGCGGCGCGCCCTCGTTGTAGGCCGGCCCGGCCACATCGATGTGCACCCACTGCACGCCCTCGGCCACAAACTTCTTTAGGTAGTGCCCCGCCACGGACATGCCGCCCCAGCGGGAGGCCGAAATGTTCTTGATATCCGCCACATCGGACTGCAGCGCCTCGCCCAGCTCCGCGGGCAGCGGCATGGGCCAGCCGGCATCGCCCACGCGCTGGGAAATCATCGCCACGCGGTCGCGGAAATCCATCGAACCCATGATGCCCGGCGTGCGGTCGCCCAGTGCCACCAGCTGCGCGCCGGTCAGGGTAGCGGTCTCGATCAGGTAATCCGGCTTATCCTCGCACGCGCGCACGATCGCGTCGGCCAGCACCAGGCGTCCCTCGGCGTCTGTATTCCACACCTCGGTGGTGGTGCCGCCGTAGTGGCGCAGCACATCGCCCGGTCGGGTAGCCTCCCCGCCCGGCATGTTCTCCGCCAGCGGAACAGTGGCGGTGACGTGCACCGGAATGTTCAGCTCGGCGGCGGCGATCACGGCGGCGACAACGGCCGCGGAGCCGCCCATGTCGGAAATCATGTTCCACATCTTCGCCGGCGGCTTCAGGGAAATTCCGCCGGTATCGAAAGTAATTCCCTTGCCCACCAGAGCTACTCGCGGAGAGTCGTTGGCCGTCTTGTCCGGGTTGTAGTCCAGGCGCACCAGGCGCGGCCCGCGCGCGGATCCCTGTCCCACGCCCAGAATGCCACCGAAGCCTTGCTCTTCCAACGCGGCCTCGTCCAGCACCTCGACCTCAATGTCCGTGTGCTTCGCCGCCTCGGCAATGATCGCCGCGTAGCTTTCGGGGTACAGCACGTTCGACGGAGTGTTCACCAGGTCGCGCGTCAGCGCCACCGCCCGCACCGTAGCCAGGGAGTGTTCCAGCGTGTCCGCCGGATCCTCACCCGTCAGCACCTCGATGGACTCGATCGCGGGCGCTGCCTCGGAGGTCTTCAGCCCACGGTATTCATATGCACCCAGCGCGTGCCCCACCAGCGCTGCCTCGGCACCCAGCAGACCCAGGGCGCTCACCACACGCGCGCCGCGCCCCGTATTCTCGCCCTTGTCGTCGCTGTTGTCGCGGATGGGCTTTTTAATGTTTCTGGACGCCACGCCGGCGGCCACTCGGACGTCCTCAGCGGACACCTCATCGGCCGGCCCCATACCGATTGCCAGGATCTTCTCCGGGCCGCGCGATCCAGCGCCCGCGTCGACGACACCGTCGGCGGTCTCCGGATCCTGGGTGGATTCCTGCACCTTCGCGGACAGGTTTCCGGTGGAGACGACGTCGCTGCGCGAACTCACTGGCAGATTAGGTACCACTGTGACCTCTCCCGCCGTGCCTTTCGCGCCGACGGAGATCAGCAGCTTCCACATTTCCAACTGCTGTTCAGACGTGAGGGCGTCAATAGGAGCACCAGTGAGTTCCAGCCCAGCTTCACCCTCGAAGACCGGTATGACCAGCGTATCGATGACCGACGGGGTCTCCGCAGAAGTGGATTCGAGCGCGGACTCGGTGTGCACCAGCGACATCTGCGGGATGTATCCGCGGGAAGGTAGGCCGGCGATGTCGGCGCCGAAGGAAGCGAACTGGGGAGTCGAAGAATTGGCGGTCATGATGGGGTCGAATACTCCTTATTAGTTCTGCATTAGTTCTGTTAAGAGTCTTAATTCGCTGCTGTTTACTCTACCCAGAATCGATTGCCCGGCGAACGGCGATTCGGGCTGCACGGCATTCTCCCAGGGTATGGACTTAGGGAAGTGGGGAATTGCAGAAGTTTTCCAAAAGAATGTTAAATCCGTCACACTGAGCAGTAGGCGGCAGAGTACGCTGGGGCGTATGACAAGCACCCCAGAATCTAACCCACAGACGAATCAATCCGGCTCTGCGGTGGAGTTCACCGTGACTCGCAACGAGAACCCGGCGACCGACCAGCAGATCGCCGACATCCTGGCCGCGCCGGGCTTCGGAAGCCACTTCACCGACCACATGGTCGCCATCGACTGGACGAAGGACAAGGGCTGGCACAACGCCCGCGTGGAGCCTTACCAGCAGGTGCAGATGGATCCAGCCTCCAGCGTGTTTCACTACGGTCAGGCGATCTTCGAAGGCCTGAAGGCATACCGCGGTGAAGACGGCAAAATCGTCACCTTCCGCCCGGAACAGAACGCCCGCCGCTTCCAGGCCTCCGCTGTCCGCATGGCGATGCCGGAGCTGCCGGAGGAGCTGTTCCTGGAGTCCCTGAGCCAGATCGTGGACATCGACCAGCGCTGGGTTCCGCAGGGTGGCGGCGAGGAGTCTCTGTACCTGCGGCCCTTCATGATCTCCCGCGAAATCGGTCTGGGCGTGCACCCGGCAAGCAGCTATACCTACTTTGTGATCGCCTCCCCGGCTGGCGCCTACTTCTCCGGCGGCATCAACCCGGTGAGCGTGTGGCTATCCACCGAATACACCCGCGCGGCCCCCGGCGGCACCGGCGCGGCGAAGTTCGCGGGCAACTACGCGGCCTCCCTGGCAGCCCAGGCAGCTGCGCAGAAGGAAGGCTGCGACCAGGTTGTCTGGCTCGACGCGACCGAGCACAAGTACATCGAGGAAATGGGTGGCATGAACCTGGCGTTCGTCTTCGGCAATGAGGAGACCGGCGTTACGCTGGTCACCCCGGAGCTGTCCGGTTCGCTGCTGCCGGGCATCACCCGCCTGTCGCTGCTGGAACTGGCGCGCGACCTGGGTTACAAGGTGGAGGAGCGCCGCATCTCCACCGACGAGTGGGAGGAAGCCGCGAAGTCCGGAGCCATGACCGAGGCCTTCGCCTGTGGCACCGCCGCTGTGGTCACCCCAGTCGGCACCGTCAAGGACGAAACTGGTGAATTCCAGGTCAACGGTGGAAAGACCGGCCCGGTGACCATGCGCCTGCGCGAGCAGCTAACCGGCATTCAGAACGGCCGCGTTGCCGATGAGCACGGCTGGCTCTACACGCTGGTGGAGCAGGCTGCCACCGCGTAGCGAACCATCGGCAGCGCCAGCACGGCACCGAGCCCTTGGCCGGTGCCGAGGCGCAGATCCAACAGTGGATCCAGCCCCAGCGCAGTGAGCGCGGTCTGGGTCGCCGGCTCCGTCCCCGCGGACGCAGCCAACCACCACGCAGCCGCTCCCGGCGCCAGCATCTGCGCGCACAGCGCCGCCGCGGCTGCCCCCACGCCGTCGAAAATCACCGGCGTGCGGCGCACCGCGGACTGCGCCAGAATCCCCGCCATCACCACCAGATCCGCAGAACCGATCTGCTGCAGCACACGCGAGGCCACCGCCTTGTCGTCGCGCACGCGGAACATGGCATCGCGGATGACGGACACCTTCGTTTTCCACGCTTCGTCGCCGATGCCGGAGCCCCGGCCGATGATCTTCACCGGCTCCACGCTGCACACGCTGCCAATCACCGCGGCGGCGACGGTGCTCAGCCCGCGGCCTAAATCCCCCAGCAGCAGCACTGCTGTGCCCTTGTCCGCCTCTTCGTCGGCGAATCGCATGCCGCGCGCCAGGTGCTTGTCGTACTCTTCCGGGGTCAGAGCGTCTGCAGTATCGATGGGGCCGGAGGGCTTGCCCAATGTGGCGTCCACAATAGAAAGAGAAACCCGCGCGGCCCGACAGGCATCCACAACAGGGGCCTGTGCGCGGGCCAGTTCCTGGCGGACCTGCGCGGTGAAGTCGGCGGGCAGGGCAGAAACCTCCGGGTGCGCCGTGGCCACCCCGTGCTCACCGGCGACGATAATCAGACGTGCCGCATCCAGCGGCTGGGCGGGGGCGGCTCCCTGGCAGGCGGCGATCCACGCGGCTACATCCTCCAACGTCCCCATGGAACCAGCCGGGATTCCCGCGCTGGTGGGCGCGCTCGAACGAAGCTCTGTAGCGCGACTGCGCGCGGCCTCGTCCGGCGGGACGATGGGTGGGAAGGTAGGGGCGGAAGTCGAAGGTGCCATGGGGACAAGACTATACGCTGTCGCCGATCTGCTTCTGTGGTGCCGGGGTGCGCAGGCGGCGGATCATCGTCGCGCGGGTGAACGCGTACATGCCCAGGCTGAACTTGCCGTGCTGATTGTTCGGGAAACGTTCGTTGACCAGGCCATTGATCCGGCGACCCAGCCACAGACCCTCGCCGATCATGATCAGGAACACGAACATCATCACGATGGCGGCTAGGTTGGCCACGCTCGGGTTGGACATGCCGAAGATCATGATGACGATCACCAGCAGAGCCAGCGGCAGGAAGAAGTTCATCATGTAGCGGTGGGAATCGACCCAGTCGCGGACGAAACGCTTGACCTCGCCCTTATCGCGATCCATCAGGTAGTCCTCGTCGCCGGCCATCATGCGCTGGTTGGCCCGGCGGCGTTCGCGGTTCGCCTCGTCCTTCTGGCGCTGCTTCATGGCCTTGTATTCTTCCTTGGACATGGAAGCCTTGAGTTCCTTGCGCTGCTTACGAGCCTCGCCCGGGGTTTGGGGTGCGGTGTAGGCGCTGCGGCGGACGCCGTGCTTGCGCTCTTGTTCGTTGCGCTTCGGGGTGGCCTTGCCCTTCTTCGGCGTAAATGCCTTGGAGGTCTTGTCGTTGGTGACGCCACCGTCTGCGTCGCTGTCTACCTCAGTCGTCGTATCGGCATCCTGTGGCGAGACCTGATCCTCGGCTGGGTCGGCGGCCTTTTCCTGCTTCTTCCATGGCATTTTCACATGTAACAGGCTAGAGCAGGAGGGCAGGGGAACAAAACCCAATTTTTGATTGCTGGGAATAACCCGAGACGGCAGTGGCGTTGTGGAACAATGAGGCGTAACTTGTGAGCAAAGCCAATTCTAAGATTCGGTCGTTTATTGAGGAGGACCAACATGACTGCTCCAGAGAAGGTCACCGGTGTGGAGCTGACCGAGGCCGCTCAGCAGAAGGCCAGTGCCCTGCTGGCACAGGAAGGCCGCGACGATCTTTCCCTGCGCATCGCCGTGCAGCCGGGTGGTTGCGCAGGCCTGCGTTACCAGCTGTTTTTCGATGATCGTTCCCTGGATGGCGATCTGGTGGACGAGTACGAGGGCGTGAAGCTGGTCGTGGACCGCATGTCCTCCCCGTACCTGATGGGCGCGAAGATCGACTTCGCGGACACCATCGAGTCCCAGGGCTTCACCATCGATAACCCGAATGCTTCGGGTTCTTGCGCTTGTGGCGATTCCTTCAGCTAAGCAGCCCGTCAGCTAAGCAGCGCCAGCGGCTCTAGCCCTTTAATTACTGACGCCCCCTAGGGATGAACTCCCTTGGGGGCGTTTTTGGGGCTTTACAGGTTGACCGGGTACTGGCGCTGGTCGATCTGCGGATCGATGCGATCTTCGACGAAGATGCCGTGCCAGACCATGAAGGCGATGACGGTCCACAGTCGGCGGGAGTGGTCCGGGCCGGAGCCGGTATTCATCGCCACGCGGTGTTCGTCCAGCATCTTCAGGACCTCTGCCTTGTTGAAGATGTGGTCGGTCTGCGAGGCCTCGATGTTCTCCTTGGCCCAGCCGTAGAGCTCATCGCCGGCCAGCCAGTGGCGCATCGGAACCGGGAAGCCCAGCTTCTTGCGGTGCAGCACGTGCGGGGGCACGATGCGCTCCATCGCCTTGCGCAGTGCGTACTTGGTCGTGCCGTGGGAAATCTTGAGCTCGTGGGGGAGGGATTCCGCCACCTCGAAGACGACCTTATCCAGGAACGGCACGCGCAGCTCCAGGGAGTTTGCCATGTTGATCTTGTCGGCCTTGACCAGAATGTCGCCGCGCATCCAGGTGAACAGATCCAGGTGCTGCATCCGGGCAACCGGATCCATGTCCTTGGACTTCGCGTAGATCGGTGCGGTGACTTCGCGGTGATCCCACTCGGGGCGGATCTCGCGCAGGACGCGTTCCAGCTGCTGGTAGTTAAAGGAACGGGCGTTGCCGTAGTAGCGATCCTCCATCGGCATGGTGCCGCGCTGGAGTAGGGACTTTCCGCGCATACCCTCGGGAAGTGCGTTGCCCACGCTGGCCAGCACGCGCTTCAGCGGGGAGGGGATCTTGTCGAAAGGCGCCAGGCTCAGCGGCTCTTTGTAGATGGTGTAGCCGCCGAAGAGCTCATCGGCGCCCTCGCCGGAGAGCACAACCTTCACGTGCTTGCGGGCCTCCTGCGCCACGAAGTACAGCGGAACCAGGGAAGGGTCGGCCACCGGATCGTCCAGGTACCAGATGATCTTCGGAATCGCCTCGGCGTACTCCTCGGGGCTGACTACCTTGACGATGTGCTCGGCGCCGATGGCGGCGGCAGATTCCGCGGCGACGTCGACCTCGGAGTAGCCCTCCCGCTCGAAACCGGTGGTGAAAGTCAGCAGATCCGGGTTGTGGCGCTTGGCCAGTGCTGCAATGGCGGTGGAATCAATGCCGCCGGAGAGGAAGGAGCCGACCGTGACGTCCGCGCGCATGTGCTTGGCCACGGAATCCTCCAGGGCATCGGCGATGCGCTGGAACACGGCTTCCTCGTCGCCAGCAGCGACCTTCTTCACGGGGAAGCGAGGCTCGAACCAGCGGGTCTCCTCGACCTTTCCGTCCGGGGTGACAAAGCCATAGCTGCCGGATTCCAGGCGACGGATGTGCTTGTGCAAGCTTTCCGGCTCTGGGACATACTGCAGGTCGGTGTAGTGCGCCACCGCGCGGATATCCAGATCCAGGTTCAGGCCTAGATCCTCGGCCATAGACAGGATGCACTTCTTTTCCGACGCAAAGACGGTGCCCGCCTCGGTGGTGGCGATGTACATCGGCTTGATGCCGAACTGGTCGCGGGCCAGGAAGAGCTTCTTTTCCTTTGAATCCCACACGGCAAAGCCGAACATGCCACGCAGGTGGTTCACCACATCGGCACCCCAGTGGTGGAAACCAACGACGATGGGCTCGCCGTCGCCCTCGGTATTAAAGGAGTAGCCGGCCGCTTTGAGCTCTTCGCGCAGCTCGACGTAGTTGTAGATCTCGCCGTTGAATGTCAGGGCGTAGCGGTTCGGTTCATCCTCGGGGCCCCACTGCAATGGCTGGTGGGAGTGCTCCAGGTCGATAATGGAGAGGCGGTTAAAGCCGAACACAACATCCTGGTCGTGCCACGTGCCGCTATCGTCTGGGCCACGGTGGTGCATGCAGGGCAGCGCATTTTCCACGGCATCAACGAAGTTCTCTGCGGCACCATTAGCCGCAATGATTCCAAGCAATCCACACATGCGTTCCGACTTTACGCGGGTGGGGTAGAGGTGGGCTAGTTGCCACGGCGGGGAATCAACCGTTTAGTCGTTTAGTGATATGCGTTACATAATTTGACTTCTGTGAGAATATCCAGCGATCAGTGCGCTGGGGGGTGAGGTACGCGTAGCCTCGGGCACATGGCAAAAAATTTCGCATCACAGCTGGTAAAAACTCTCGAAAAGCAGGGCGTTAAACGAATCTTCGGGCTGGTGGGCGATAGCCTTAACCCAGTCGTCGACGAGGTTCGCCAGTCCTCCATTGAATGGATTCACGTGCGCAACGAGGAAGCTGCGGCGTTTGCCGCCGGAGCCGAATCCCTCGTCACCGGTGAGCTCGCCGTATGCGCCGCATCGTGTGGCCCGGGTAACACCCACCTGATCCAGGGACTCTACGATTCGCACCGCAACGGCGCGAAGGTCCTGGCCATCGCCTCGCACATCCCCAGCGTGCAGATCGGCACTCAGTTCTTCCAGGAAACCCACCCGGAGCAGATCTTCCAGGAGTGCTCCGGCTACTGCGAGATGGTTAACTCTGCCGCCCAGGGGCCGAAGGTTCTGCACAACGCTATCCAGTCCACCCTGGCTGGCAACGGCGTGAGCGTGCTGGTTATCCCGGGTGACGTATCTTCCCAGGCGATCGAGGAGGAGGGCTTCATCGACTCGGTGTACGCCAAGGGCCGCCCCGTGATGTACCCGGATGCCGAGGAAGCAGCCCGCCTGGCCAAGGCCATCAACGATGCTAAGACCGTCACTTTGTTCTGCGGTGAGGGCGTCAAAAATTCTCGTGATCAAGTGCTCAAGCTGGCGGAGAAGATCAAGTCCCCGATCGGCCACGCTTTCGGCGGCAAGATGCACATTCAGTACGACAATCCGTTCGACGTCGGTATGTCCGGCCTGCTGGGGTACGGCGCGGCGCGCGAGGCTATGTACGATGCCGACCTGCTGATCCTGCTGGGTACCGACTTCCCGTACAACGACTTCCTGCCCACCGGCAACGTGGCACAGGTCGACATCGACGGCTCCCACATTGGGCGCCGCACCACGATCAACTACCCGGTCGTCGGCGACGTCGGCGCGGTTATCGATACGATCCTGCCGCACATCGAGGAAAAGACCGACCGTAGCTTCCTGGATAAGCAGCTACGCAACCACGCCCGCGCGCTGAACCACGTGGTGGATGCCTACACAAAGAAGGCTGGCAAGTCTAAGCCAATCCACCCTGAATACGTGGCGGACACCATCGACCGCCTGGCGGCCGAGGATGCGATCTTCACCGTCGATACCGGTATGTGCAACGTGTGGGCCGCCCGCTACATCACTCCGAACGGCAAGCGCGAGGAGATCGGCTCTTTCCGCCACGGCACCATGGCCAACGCGCTGCCGCAGGCACTTGGTGCGCAGGCTGCAGACCGAAACCGCCAGGTGATTTCCTTCTCCGGCGACGGTGGCCTGGGCATGCTCATGGGTGAACTGCTGACGGCGAAGCTGCATGACCTGCCGGTCAAGATCGTGGTCTTTAACAACTCCTCGTTGGGCATGGTGAAGCTGGAGATGATGGTTGCCGGCCTACCGGAGCACGAGACGGATCACGAGCACGTGAACTTCGCCAAGATCGGTGACGCTATCGGCATTAAGACGATCCGTATCGAGGATCCGCAGGACGTCGAAAGCGGCATCAAGGAGGCGCTGGCTTATGACGGTCCGGTGCTGGTCGATGTTGTGACCGACCCGAACGCCCTGAGCCTGCCGCCGAACATCACGTGGGAAATGATGATGGGCTTCTCTCGCTCCGCGACCCGCACCGTGTTTGAGGGTGGCGTTGGCCGCATGGTGAACCTTGCCCGCGCCAACCTGCGCAACATCGGTGGAGCCGGAGTGATCGAGATCAACAAGCTCTAAAACGAACACCACGGGCGCCGGAAAGACACGCCCTTTAAGCCGATTCTTAGGCGGGAGTCTCGCGCTACGCGGGCTCCCGCCTAACCCGTGTGGGGGCAATCGGGGCGGTTGCCAACCCCGAAAAGGGAATATCACGTTTCGTGATGGTGGCATTGTCCTGTCAATGGTCTAAGGTTCTTTAAGTGAAGTGGTTCTAGGTCTACCTATCGCGCGCGAACTGCAGGCGCGCGTTAGGTGCGAAGGATCTGGAACTCAAGTGACGTGTGAATGAGGAAGGCAAACTCGCGTGGAACAGCGAAATAAGCACGGTATGACTCGCCGTATTGGCCTCGCCGGTGTACTGGGTCTTGCTGGCCTGGTGCTGACTGGCTGTACTGTCGCCCCGCCGGATAACAAGTTCTTCGAACTGCTTCGTATGGGCTGGCCGAAGGGCATTACCCCCGAGTCCAAGGAAATGGGCAACCTTTGGGTGTGGGTCTGGGTCGTCGCCTGGATCATCGGCATCATCATGTGGGTTCTGTTGTTCGTGAACATGGGTCGCTCTAGCGCGAAGAAGGCTGCGAAGCGCGGCGAGGACGAGTTCCCGCGCCAGACCGGCTACAACGTTCCGCTGGAGCTGGTGCTGACCACCCTGCCGGTTCTGATCGTTTGTGGCCTGTTCTTCTTCAACGTGCAGGCACAGGACCGCGCAACGGCTCTGGACAAGGATCCGAAGGTTACCGTTGACGTCACCGCATACCAGTGGAACTGGAAGTTCGGTTACGAGAAGGTTGCTGCAGAGCTGAACGGTGGCAAGGAGTACAACGGCATCGACAAGGAAGCTCAGGCTCGCGCCGAGGATTCCAAGAAGCCGGCCGAGAAGCTCGACGAGCACGGCCACCAGGTTCCGGGCCCGATCCACGGTCGCGCCAAGGATGACTACAGCTTCCTGAAGTTCAACAAGATCGAGACCCTGGGCACCACCCAGGAGATCCCGGTTCTGGTTGTTCCTTCCGGCACCCCGATCGAGTTCAACCTGGCCTCCGCCGACGTTGTTCACTCCTTCTGGATCCCGGAGTTCCTGTTCAAGCGCGATGCCTTCCCGCACCCGGAGGCTAACCGCTCTGAGCGTCGCTTCCAGGTCGAGTCCATCGACAAGGAAGGCGCATTCGTTGGCCGCTGTGCTGAGATGTGCGGTACCTACCACGCAATGATGAACTTCGAGCTGCGCGTTGTTTCCCCGGAGAAGTTCGAGCAGTACATGAAGTTCCGCCAGGACAACCCGGATGCCCCGAACTCCGAGGCACTGAAGTCCATCGGCGAGGAGCCGTACGCAACCTCCACCCACCCGTTCGAGTCCAACCGCACCGGTACTCGTACCCCGAACGAGAACTACAAGGACCGCAACGCCGCGTAAGTAGCGGGGCGCAAGGCTAAGTAAGGAAGAGAGATAAGCAAATGAACTCTGGTGCAAAGCTTTTCTACGGTATCGGTACCTTCTTCGTTGTGGTCACGGTGTTCTACTTCATCGTCACCTCCTCCGTGAAAGATACGGGCAACGTCATGGGCGTTGAGTGGGCTGGTGGCACCGGCCTGGTCATGGCCACCCTGCTGGCCTTCATGCTCGGCGGTTACCTCCACCTGACCGCCAACAAGACCGACATCGGTCCGGATGACTGGGAAGAGGCAGAGATCGAGGACGGCGCTGGCGTGCTGGGCTTCTTCTCCGCAAGCTCCATCTGGCCTTTCTGGATGACCGTCTCCATCGTCGTGATGGGTGCCGGCCTGGCTTGGTGGCACCTGTGGCTGGTCGTCTTCGGCGCAGCCATGCTGATCTGGGCAACCACGATGCTGAACCTGCAGTACGGCCTGCCGCCGGAGAAGCACTAAAACTTCACACTTCACTAAAAACTCCCCCTACCGCTAACCACTCTGGTTGGTGCGGGAGGGGGAGCTCTTTTTGTCTTTCTTATCGACGCCCCTTCAGGCGCGCCGACTAAAACTCACGCCCAACAATCCTTTCCATCTGGCGCAAGGCGGCACCGGATTCCAGAGCCTCACGGGCGACCTCTACTTGGGCGGCGAGAGCCGCCTGGAAACCTTCCTCCTCCCAGCCCCGCACGGCTGTCAGGGCGCCAGCCGCGTTGATCAAGACAGCATCCTTGATCGCCCCCTCGATCTCGCCCTTCATGAGGCGCACAGCAACGTCCGCGTTATAGCTCGCGTCGCCGCCCGCGAGGCTGCCGTCTTCATAGAAGTCGAGGCCGACGCTGCGAGGGTTAATGATTTCCTCGCCGGTGCGGCCGTGGGCGTCCACAGTTACAACCTCAGTGGGCGTGCAGACAGAGATTTCGTCCATTCCGTCCATGCCGCGCACCACGAGTACGCGACTACCGCGATGCGCGAAGGCACCGCCCATGATGGGCATGAACTCCTTGAAGGCGCAGCCAATGAGGCCGTACTTGGGATAGGCCGGGTTCGTCATGGGTCCCAGCAGGTTGAAGATGGTGGGCGCGCCCAACTGGCTGCGAACGGGGCCGGCGAAGCGCATGGCGGGGTGGTAGGTCTTGGCGAACATGAACGCAAAGCCGGTGGTGTGAGCGTCCTCGCGGATGGTCTCGGGGGAGCGCTCGATGTCGAGCCCCAGAGCCTCCAGCATGTCCGCGCCGCCGCACTTGGAACTGGCAGCGCGGTTGCCGTGCTTAACCACCGGAACGCCGGCAGCGCTGACAACGAAGGAGGCCATCGTGGAGATGTTGACGGTGTGGTGGCCGTCGCCCCCGGTGCCGACGATGTCCACGCAGTTCGGAACATCGCTGAAGTCCACGGGGGTGGCGAAACTAGTCATCGTCTCCGCGGCGGCAGCGAGTTCCGCAGCGGTGATGCCCCGGACGCGGATGCCGAAGATAAACGCTGCGATCTGTGCTTCGGTGGCTTTGCCGTCCATGATCTCGTTCATGGCCCAGCGCACCTGCGATTCACTGAGCTCCTGTCCGTTACCCAAGCGCCCCAACACGCCGGGCCAGGTGAAGTAGCTGGAAGGCAGCTGTTCGGGGGACAATCCGCCCGGTTGTGCGGGCTGTGGGGTAGCGGGGGACATTGCTATTGGGGTACCTCTCTGGTTAGAAGAATCTAAGCGTACTAACCAGTCTATTAGGCTCGAGGGGAGTGCGGGGAGCTTTTGGCGGGTGATTAGGCGGTTCCCGTTGGGGGTGCCGGGGGAGGCCATGGTTAGCCCCATCAGAGGGTGGTGAGCGTGTCTGCTCTTGACGAAAGTGTGTATTGACCTGTCGTTATGTAGGCCGTCGGATGAGTGCATGGAAAAGTTCCCGCTAACCCCTAACGGGGTGGACTTTCAGGCTTATCCAAGGTTTCACCTGCGGATTTACAGATTCCTTCCAGAAAACCGTCCGAGTGAATCGACTATCGGGCTTCAAACGGCCATACTGTTAGGCGTGACGAGCGCAGTTGAAAACCCAGGTATGGCAGCACCACATCGTGTTGCGACACTGAACCGACCCAATATGGTCAGTGTCGGCACGATTGTGTTCCTGTCTCAGGAATTGATGTTTTTCGCTGGCCTGTTCGCGATGTACTTCGTGTCCAAGGCCAACTCTGGCGGCAATTGGCCGTCCGAGCCCACGGAGCTGAACGTGCCGTTCGCGGCAGCAATTACGGTCATTCTGATCAGTTCTTCGTTCACTGCTCAGTGGGGCGTATTCGCAGCGGAGAGGGGTGACGTCTTCGCACTCCGCAAGTGGTATGCACTTTCGGCGCTTCTGGGAACGATCTTCCTGGTTGGCCAGATCTACGAGTACATCCACTTGGTTGAGCACGGAACCACGATCGGTGGCTCCGTCTACGGATCGGTCTTCTACATCACGACAGGCTTCCACGGCGCGCACGTGCTCGCCGGTGTTCTGGCCTTCGTTGTGGTTCTGTTGAGGACCGCGAAGTCGAAGTTCACCCCGGCACAGGCCACCGCCGCCGTCGTTGTGTCTTACTACTGGCACTTCGTGGACGTGGTGTGGATCGGCCTGTGGATCACGATTTACTTCATTCAGTAGGCCGGCCAGGCCGGTTCTTCCTTCTGAAGAGAGTCGGCCTACAGCCCATCGCAATTCCATTGACTAACAAATAAGGGAACAAGATGGATATCAACTCCACCAACGCAACCACGGGGCAGGCCCCCAGTGGTTCGAAGGGCGGTGCCGCCAAGGCACGCCGCCGCCGGAAGGTCCGCAAGGCCTTCGCCGGCGCGTTGGCTTTGTTGTTCGCACTCACCGGTGCGGGCTTCCTGGCTAACGCATTGACCCCTGACGCCCAGAATGCCGTAGCTGAGAAGAGCTCCGAGGATCTGGCTAAGCAGGGTAAGGAACTTTACGAAGTTGCATGTATCACCTGCCACGGTGCAAACCTGCAGGGCGTGAAGGACCGCGGTCCTTCCCTGATCGGTGTCGGTGAGGGCGCTGTGTACTTCCAGGTACACTCCGGCCGCATGCCAATGCTGCGTAACGAGGCGCAGGCCAAGCGTAAGCAGCCGCGCTACTCCGAGCAGCAGGCTTTGGCGCTTGCAGCTTACGTCAACGCCAACGGTGGCGGCCCGGGCATCGTCCGCGACTCCAACGGTGAGATCGCTATGGAGTCCCTGCGTGGCTCCAACAACAAGGATGGCAAGATCGACCCGGCCGACGTAGCCCGTGGTTCTGACCTGTTCCGCCTGAACTGTGCATCCTGCCACAACTTCACCGGTAAGGGTGGCGCACTGTCGAGTGGTAAGTACGCACCAGCTCTGGCTCCGGCTAACGAGCAGGAGATTTACCAAGCTATGCTGACCGGCCCGCAGAACATGCCGAAGTTCTCCGATCGCCAGCTGACTGCTGACGAGAAGAAGGACATCATCGCCTTCATCAAGTCCGCCAAGGAGACCCCGAACCCGGGTGGCTTCGGACTGGGTGGCATCGGCCCGGTGACTGAGGGCATGCTGATGTGGTTTGTTGGCATCGTGGTTCTCGTTGCCTTCGCTATGTGGATTGGATCGCGGTCATGAGTGAGAACGCCAAGAAGTACAGCCACGAAGAGCTGTCGAAGATGAATGATGACGAGCTGGCCCGCCTGGGTACTGAGCTCGACGGTGTGACGGTTGCCTACCGCAAGGAGCGCTTCCCGATCGCCAACGATCCCGCTGAGAAGCGCGCGAGCCGCAAGGTCACCATCATGCTGGCCCTGTCGGTACTGTTCGCGATCGCTTTCATCGGTATCTACCTGTTCTGGCCGTGGGAGTACAAGCACCTGGCTGAAGATGGTGTTTGGCTCTACTCCATCTACACCCCGCTGTTGGGTCTTACTTCCGGCCTGAGCATCACCCTGCTGGGTGCTGCCATCGTTGCATACACCAAGAGCTTCGTTCCGGAAGAGATCTCGGTTCAGACCCGTCACGATGGTCCGTCCGAGGAAGTTGACCGCCGCACGCTGGTCGCTCTGCTGAACGATTCCTGGAAGACCTCGACGCTGGGCCGTCGTCCGGTTATTGCTGGTCTGGCTGGCACTGGTGCTGTCCTGGCTGGTCTGACGATCGCTCTGCCGCTGGGCGGCATTGTTAAGAATCCCTGGAAGGCCAAGGCAATGGGCATCCAGGGCGACGGTACCCTGTGGACCACCGGCTGGACGCTGGCGGAGCAGGGCGAGAAGGTCTACCTGGGCCGCGACACCGGCGCGATCGCCGAGGAGCACGATGGGCACTACAGCACCCAGGGTGTTTCCCGACTGATCCGCATGCGTCCGGAGGACCTGGATCCGGCCTCGATGGAGACCGTGTTCCCCATGACCGAGGATATGGTCAACGACGGCGATAAGTTCGACAAGAACCGCGACGTCTACGAGGAGCACATGCACTCCATCCACGGCCCGCGTAACGCCGTGATGCTGATTCGCCTGCGTTCCGCAGATGCCGAGAAGGCAATCCTGCGCGAGGGCCAGGAGGACTTCCACTACGGTGACTACTTCGCTTACTCGAAGATCTGTACCCACATTGGTTGCCCTACGTCCCTGTATGAGCAGCAAACTAACCGCATCCTCTGCCCGTGCCACCAGTCTCAGTTCGATGCACTGCAGCACGGTAAGCCGATCTTCGGACCGGCAGCCCGCGCACTGCCGGAGCTGTCGATCTCGGTCGACGAAGAGGGATACATGTACGCCGACCGTAACTTCATCGAGCCTGTCGGCCCGGCATTCTGGGAGCGTCGTTCATGACCACTAAGCAACAGAGCCGCGCTGCTAAAGCGGCCAACAACATCGACGAGCGGTACACTGCCTCCGGCCTGATCCGCCCGCAAATCAACAAGGTATTCCCGACTCACTGGTCTTTCATGCTCGGTGAGATCGCGCTGTACTCCTTTATTATCCTGATCCTGTCCGGTGTCTACCTGACGCTGTTCTTCGATCCCTC
The DNA here is from genome assembly GCF_014335105.1 of Corynebacterium sp. LK28. Taxonomy (NCBI): domain Bacteria; kingdom Bacillati; phylum Actinomycetota; class Actinomycetes; order Mycobacteriales; family Corynebacteriaceae; genus Corynebacterium; species Corynebacterium sp. LK28. Next base: position 184,850 of record NZ_PDGZ01000001.1, read on the forward strand.
CATGTCGAAGGTGATCTACGACGGCGCCTACGCACCGCTCAACGGCGTGGAAATGTCCGCCGCTTACAAGACTGCTCTGAACCTCTCCTTTGAGGTTCGCGGTGGCCTGTTTATCCGCCAGGTCCACCACTGGGCTGCGCTGCTGTTCGCCGTGTCGATCATGGTGCACATGCTGCGCATCTTCTTCACGGGTGCGTTCCGCAAGCCGCGTGAGGCCAACTGGGTAATCGGTTGTGTCCTGCTGCTGCTGTCCGTGGCCGAGGGCTTCATGGGCTACTCCCTGCCGGACGACCTGCTGTCCGGTGTCGGTCTGCGCATTATGTCTGCCATCATGGTTGGCCTGCCGATCATCGGTACCTGGCTGCACTGGATCATGTTCGCTGGCGACTTCCCGGGTGAGATCATCATTCCTCGCCTGTACATCGCCCACGTTCTGCTGATCCCAGGCATCCTGCTGGCTCTGATCGCTGCTCACCTGGCACTGGTTTGGTACCAGAAGCACACCCAGTTCCCTGGACCGGGTCGTACCGAGAACAACGTTGTCGGCGTTCGTATTTTGCCGGTGTTCGGTCTGAAGGCCGCTTCCTTCGGCCTGATCACCTTCGGTGTTGTCGCTCTGCTGGCCGGCCTGTTCCAGATCAACGCAATCTGGAACCTGGGCCCGTACAACCCGTCGCAGGTTTCCGCTGGTTCCCAGCCGGATATCTACATGCTGTGGACTGACGGTGCTGCACGTGTCATGCCTGCCTGGGAGCTCTACCTGGGTAACTACACCATCCCGGCTGTGTTCTGGGTAGCACTGCTGCTGGGTCTGCTGGTTGTCCTGCTGTTCACCTACCCGTGGATCGAGCAGAAGATGACGGGCGATGACGCCCACCACAACCTGCTGCAGCGCCCGCGCGACGTTCCGGTCCGCACCGCTATCGGCGTGATGGCTCTGGTCTTCTACGTACTGCTCACCATCTCGGGTGGTAACGACCTGCTGGCCATGCACTTCACGATCTCCCTGAACCTGATGACGTGGCTGGGTCGCATTGGCCTGGTGTTGCTGCCGCCGATCGCGTACTTCATCACGTACCACCTGTGCGTCTCCCTGCAGCGCTCCGACCGTGAGGTTCTGGAGCACGGTATTGAGACCGGTACGATCCGCCAGCTGCCTTCCGGTGGCTTCATCGAGGTTCACCAGCCGCTGGGTCCGGTCGACGAGCACGGCCACCCGATCCCGCTGGAGTACCAGGGTGCTTACGTTCCGAAGACCATGAACGAGCTGGGCGTCGCTGGCCACCCGGGTCGCGGTGGATTCTTCTCCCCGGATTCCCCGGAGATTGCCGAGAAGGCAGAGCGTATCGAGAAGGAAAACCACGCCGAGCAGAAGGAAATGTTCGAGCGTCTGAACGAGGAGAACCGTCGTCGCCAGGAGGAGCTCGACAAGTAACCCTCGTTAAGAGCTAACTCAACTGCTCTCGCAAAGGCTCGTAGAGATCCCGTCCACCTTCCAAGGTGGGCGGGATTTTTATTGCTCAGTCAAGGCGCGCAGAACGCCATAGGTCGCCAGGGCATCGTTCATTGCACGATGTAGCGGGCGGTGGGGGACTTTTAGGTATGACGCCACGTTCCCCAATCGATACCGTCCAACGGACTCTCGGGGGATCAACGCACGGGAGGCTTCCGCGGTGCACACTAGTCGGGGAGTATAAGGAGGCACAGAATCTATGTCGGTTGGTTCCATGCCTGTGTCCCTGTGTTGAGTCTGCGGCGCCAGCTGTGCCCGCAGAATCTCGTGTTGGATAAAGGAGAAGTCGAAGGACACATTATGGCCGACAAGGCGTGGCGTGGCTGCATGGGCGGGGAGAGTTGCACCCGTGGGGGAGTTGGGGCGCAGGAAGTGCATGAGATCGGGCAGAACCTCCGCAAACGTCGGCTGATCGGCGAGTAGGCCGGCCGAAATGCCGGTGAGGTCTGTGACTTCCTCTGGTACGTCCTGGTGGGGGTTGAGGAGGGTGGCGAAGCGATCTGTGATCTCGCCGTCTGCAACCCGTAGCGCGGCAATCTCGATGATGCGGGCCTGTTGTGGGCGCAATCCCGTAGTTTCCAAGTCGATGACGATGCAGTCTGAGAGGGTGCGCTGCAGATCCACGCGCAGAATTCCCAGATCTGCGTGGTCCGGGGTGCGGGGCTGCTGGGGCAAGCTGCGCTGAGGCAGAGCGTGTTGGCGGGAGTGGTGCTGGGGTGGGCTCTGCAGCGGTGAGTTCTGCTCTAGAGGGGAAGGAGACACGAAGAATCAGTCTAGCGGGGAGCGCGACAGGTGGGTTGATTCGTCACCTTGTTGGGGCGTAGGGGCGTCCAAAAATAGGCCAAAAAACGTGGTGTGTGACTAAGGTCACATAAAGTTGTTTCTGAGAGAAGGGTAAGGGGAAGGGGGTGCATGGCTCTTCTGGGTGGCGGAAAGAAATCCCAGGTCAGCGAATTATAAAGCTTTGATAACTTTCACGCTCGTGTTGAAGGTTCGTAAAGTATCGGATTGATAACAATCGCACGTAAACGACGGAAATCAAGAAAACTTGGCGATTAGCTAGACATTACTTGCAACCATTTCGTAATCTTTTCGAGACCTTAGCGGTGAGCCCAAACAAGGAACTTGGATCGCCAAGGGTTGAACTACAACAGAACACTCACCGCACCGCGGTAGCGGCAATAGCTACCGGGCGAGGGGATACATCCCCAGACAACGGACTGAAAGGTAATTGAGGATCAATATGGGCAAGCACAGCCTGAAGAAGAACAACGCATCCCGCAACGCAGCAATGATCGCCGCCGTCGGTGTGGGCGCCGCTGTACTGAACCCCGCTGCAGCCCAGGCTGCTCCGGTCACCCACAAGCCGTCCGGCGTAACCGTCGAGATTCCGGACCACATGCTGCCGGCCATCAAGCCTTACTTCAAGCAGGCTAACCTGACCACCGGTGACAAGGCTCCGGCCGCAAAGGGTGCACCGGCAGCTAAGCCGGCCTCGGCGCCGAAGCCGGCCAGCTCCTCCATCGGCCAGCGTATTGCTGACATCGCTAAGTCCAAGATCGGCGCTCCGTACTCCTGGGGTGCTGCTGGCCCGAACGCTTTCGACTGCTCCGGCCTGACCTCTTGGGCGCACCGCCAGGTTGGCAAGAACATCCCGCGCACCTCTTCCGCGCAGGCTGCCGCAGGCAAGAAGGTTTCCCTGAACGCTCTGCGGCCGGGCGACGTGATCTCCTACTACGGTGGCGCTTCTCACGTTGCTATCTACATCGGTGGTGGCAAGATCGTCCACGCGCTGAACTCTGGCAACCCGGTGCGCATCGATAACCTGCACATGATGCCGGTCTACAACGCGGTTCGTTTCTAAATTTTTTTGGTGACGCCACCCCAGCATGTCAATAGCCTGGAAGGTTCTTCTGGGGCTTAAGTTACAGCTGGTAAATATGTGAAAAGGTGGGGCTCGTGCCGTTTGGGTATGAGTCCCACTTTTGCCCTCTCATGTGGCAGAATATCTACCGTTACCAAACGGTGATCTACGCCGTTGGCCCGTCCAGTGGTCCTTACTCCTTCAGAATTAAAGAAAGTCCAGTCGTGAATGTGATGTCTTCCTCTTCTCGCGATCGCTTCGTCGGTTCCCGCGCGCTTACCAAGGCCGCTACCGCAGCTCTTCTGTCCCTCGCAGTGGGTGCCAGTGTCCCGCAAGCCGGCGCTGACCCGCAGGATGCTCGCAACAACCAGCAAGAGGCGCAGAATCAGGGCGACAAGGGCGACAAGAAGGCTGAAGAGGTTCGCCGTCTGCTCGACGCTCCTATTCCGAAGGACGTCGACGGGCTGCTGAACCACGTGAAGAAGATCTCCAATCTTGCCTCCGAGACCTCGGACGAGGTCGAGCAGCTGAAGATCGACATCAAGCAGGCCGAGGGCAACCTGGGGCGGGCTAACAAGACCGCTGATGATGCCAAGAAGCGCGCGGATAAGCTCGCCGTTGACGTGAAGTCCTCCCGTGCGAACGTCACCGGAGTTTCCCAGGCTATGTACCGCGGCGCGACCGTTGACCCGGTATCCGCTTTCGTCGGCTCCCAGGGGCCACAGGCTGCCGTCGAGCGCTCCTCTTACCTGGCCACGATCGGCAACCAACGCACCGATGCTGTCGACAACCTGACCCGCAAGCTGAAGGATGCGGCTAAGGAGAAGAACAAGGCCAGCCGCTCTAAGGCAACCGCCGATTTCCAGCTGCGCACCCTCAACGACCGCAAGTCGGACCTGGAGGATCGCAACAAGCAGCTCGATAAGCTCAAAGACAAGGTCATGAAGGTCGTCGACGGCCTCAGCCCGGAGGATCGCCGACGCTGGGCCGACCGCAACGGCCCGATCGATGTCGACGTAGAGGCGTTCCTCGGCGGCCTGAAGGGTAAGGGTGATTCCGGCGCGCCAGTCAACGCAACCGGTGTGGTTGCCGCAGCGCTATCCAAGATCGGTTCTCCGTACTCTTGGGGCGCTACCGGCCCCAGTGCCTTCGATTGTTCTGGTCTGATGTACTGGGCTTACCAGCAGCAGGGTAAGACGATCCCGCGTACCTCCTCCGCACAGATTGCCGGTGGGCAGTCCGTGTCTATCAATGACCTGCAGCCGGGCGATATCGTCGGCTACTACCCGGGCGTGACCCACGTTGGCATGTACATCGGCGACGGCAAGGTGGTTCACGCCTCCGACTACGGCATCCCCGTCCAGGTGGTTCCGCTGAACTCCATGCCTGTCCAGGGTGCTGCCCGCTACTAGTAGAGCTGGCGCCGATATCCTTTATCGTATGCCTAGCGAAGTCCAGCACAGCCACCCGCGTGTCCTCGTTGTCACCAATGACTTTCCGCCTACCTTCGGCGGGATTCAGACGTACGTTCGTGACTACCTCACCACACTGGACCCCAACAAGGTGGTCGTGTTCGCGTCCACGCAGCATGCCGCTAACGCCCGGGAGTTCGACTCTCAGCAGGATTACACGGTCGTCCGTTGGCCCCGCAAGGTCATGTTGCCTACTCCCGCCACTGTCCGGCGGATGCAGCAGCTGATCCGCGAACACGACATCCACACGGTTTGGTTCGGCGCTGCCGCTCCGCTGGCGCTTATGGCCCCAGCTGCCCGTGCCGCGGGCGCACGCCGCATCGTCGCTTCTACCCACGGCCACGAGGTCGGCTGGTCGATGTTCCCCGGCACCCGCCAGGTGCTAGGTCGGATCGGCCGGACGGTGGACTGCCTTACTTATGTCTCGCACTATGCCCGCAACCGCATGGCCAGCGCCTTTGGCCCCTCTGTGGCTTGGGAGCCCATGCCCGGTGGCGTGGATACCGACGTGTTCCACCCGAATCCGGCCGTCCGTGACGCGCTGCGCGCCCGCTATGGGCTGGAGGACAAGAAGGTTATCGTCGCGGTTTCCCGGTTGGTTCCGCGCAAGGGGCAGGACACGCTGGTCAAGGCCATGCCCGCCATTTTGCGCGAGCATCCGGATGCGCGTCTGCTGATCGTCGGACCCGGTTCGTACCGCGCGAAGTTGGAGGAACTGGCGCGGCGGTTGGGCGTCACAAAGAATACGACCTTTACCGGTGCCGTTGAGGCAGAAGAGCTACCGGGGCACTTCACCGTCGGCGATGTTTTCGCGCTGCCGGTGCGCACTCAGCTGGGCGGCTTGTCGGTGGAGGGGCTAGGCATTGTGTTCCTCGAGGCGCAGGCCGCCGGCGTGGCCACGATCGCGGGGAATGGCGGCGGCGCCCCGGAGACCGTGATGGACGGTCGGACGGGCGTGGTCGTGGACTCGCGGGACCTGGACGACGTTGCCGGTCGTATCTCTGTGTTACTTGGTGACGCCCCTACGCGCCAGCGCCTGGCGACCGCAGCTAGGAAGCACGTGAATGAACGTTGGACCTGGCAGGTCCTGGGGTATCAGTGCCGTGCGGTAATGGCAGGTGAGGGCGGGATTCCGCCGCGCCATAGCTTCGCCTAGAACGCCGACTGGGCGGTGGGGGACGTTCCGCACGATTTTTATGGGGCGCCGGGCTGGCTAGAATGAGGGGGTTAATCAGTACAGAAAGAATGTTCGGAAGGGTGGATCGTCGCGTGACTGGGAGCTTGACCGTAGGCGTGGACATCGGCGGTACCAACCTGCGCGCTGCCGTGGTGGACGCCGACGGGAAGATTCTGGACATTGAAAAGCTGCCGACCCCATCCAACGTGCACGCCCTGGAAGCCGCGCTGGTACACGCCGTGGGCTGCCTGCAGCGCCGCAACGAGGGGATCGGGGCGGTCGGCTTGGCAGTCGCCGGGTTCATTAACTCGCAGCGCGATACGGTGCGCTTCGCCCCGCACCTGCCGTGGAGGAACACCAAGGTGACCCAGCGGCTGAGCACACGCCTGGGGCTGCCGGTGGAGCTGGAGCACGATGCGAACTCCGCCGCGTTGGGGGAGTACCACCTGGGAGCTGCGCAGGGAGCGGGCACGTGGGTGCTCTTTGCGCTGGGCACAGGCATCGGCGGGGCAGTGATGGTCGATGGCGAAATCTACCGCGGGGCATTCGGAACCGCCCCGGAGTTCGGGCACCTGACCGTCATGCCCGGCGGGCGGGCCTGCCCCTGCGGAAAGCAGGGATGCTTGGAACGCTATTGTTCCGGTTCGGCGCTGGCGCTGACGGCACAGGATCTAATTGCGACGGGCGAGTTCCCGGATTCCGCCATTACTCGCGAGTTCGCACAGCACCCGGAGGAGATCTCCGGCCGGGCGGTAGTGCGCCTTGCCCGCGAAGGCGACCAGCTGGCGCGTGCCGCCGTAGAGGACATGGGACTGTGGCTCGGCCGGGGTCTGTCGCTGGTACAGGACGTGCTGGATCCGGAGCTGATTGTCATCGGCGGGGGAGTCAGCGCAGACGCGGATCTGTTCCTGGACCAGGCCGAATCCATGCTGAACTACGACATTGTCGGGGCTGGTCACCGACCAGTCGCGCGGGTGAAAACTGCGCAGTTGGGTGGCGATGCCGGTATGATCGGCGTGGCACTACTGGCGCGCAAGCACCTAGGAAGCGCCGCCTAAAGAGGGAAAATAGAGTAACGGTAGGTTTAAAGCATGCAGAACAAGGCGTATTGGTTCTTTAAGTACATCCTGATCGGCCCGTGGCTGCGTGTATATAACCGCCCGTTCACCAAGGGGCTGGAAAAGCTTCCCAAGGAGGGCGAGGGCCTCCTGGCCTCCAACCACCTGGCAGTGATGGACTCCTTTTACCTGCCGCTGGTATCCAAACGACAGCTGACGTTCCTGGCCAAGAAGGAGTACTTCACCACCCCCGGCCTGGTCGGTGGCATTCAGAAGTTCTTCTTCACCTCCGTCGGCCAGGTGCCGATTGACCGCCAGGACAAGGAATCCCAGAACGCGGCCTTGGCAACCGCACTGAAGGTGCTGGAGCGCGGCGACCTGTTGGGCATGTATCCAGAAGGAACCCGCTCGCCGGACGGGCGCCTGTACCGTGGCAAGACCGGACTGGCCCGCATCGCCCTGGAATCTGGGGTGAAGGTGTACCCGGTGGCGATGATCAACACGAATAAGGCAAACCCCATCGGCACGTGGATCCCCCGTCCGGCGCGCTGCGGCGTGTATGTCGGTGACCCGATCGATCCCGAAGATTTCCGTGATGCGGGCGACGACTACGCCCAGGCCAGGGCGCTGACCGACGCGATCATGGAAGCCCTGCACGAGCTTTCCGGTCAGGAGTATGTGAAGGATTTCTATGCCGCGGATGTGAAGAAATCCCTGGAGGAAGGCAAGGGCTACCCGCCGGGATCGGAGCCCCGTAACTAGGGCTGATCAGTCGCTACCCGAGCACTACCCGGGTTTTACCCAGGCCTTTTCCGACACGCCCCGATCGCTTCGAAGGTTGACGTAGCGGGTAGAAAACTGATCTTCTAGTAAGAATTATGGCGAAAACAGATGAGGAGCCTTCCCTAGCCAGGGCGGCCGAGCGGAAGGATCCGCGCCGGGCGCAGTCGCTAGCTGTGAAGCAAAGAGTTGACTGGGCAGACGCCGCCAAGGGGCTGTCCATTATCGGCGTGTGCATTATGCACGTGGTCACTGGAATCCCAGGGGGAGAGGATACGACCCTGGGTGAGCTCTCCAGCTTCCTCGACCCGCTGCGTATGCCGCTGTTCTTCCTGGTCTCCGGCTTGTTTTCCCACCGCATTTTGGAACGCTCCTTCGGCGACCTGTTCTACCGTCGCCTGTGGTTCCTGCTGGTGCCATACCTGGTGTTTAACCCCTTCCACGCGCTGACCCGCATGAGCATCGACGGGGAATACTCGATGCGCGCCCTTATCAAGGCCATGCTGTTCGGCAACGTGGGCCTGTGGTTCCTGTACGCGTTGATGCTCTACAACATCTTCGCCTGGCTTCTGCGCAAGCAGCCGCCGTGGCTGGCAACCCTGATTTCCTGCCTCCCACTGATCATCGGTGCCTTCCTGGGCGGCGGCGAGGACATCTTCTTCCGCCACGTACTGGCATTCGTGCCGATGTATTTTATTGGGCTGCACTACCGGGACATCTTCTTCCGACTGGCCAGCGTGGCCTTCCGCCCATGGGTCGTGGTGGGCAGTGCCGCGATGTTCTTCGGCTCTGAATACCTGATGCGTGGCCTGTCGAAGACCGTCTTTAGCGATTGGACGCCTACCGTTGCCGCCATCACCCTGGGCACGGATCTGCTGCGCTCGCTGGCCGCGCTGCCTTTCGCCATCGTTGTGGCTGTCTGGATCTGCGCCATTCCCTACGTGCGCCGCGTATTCCTCTTCGTCGGTCGCAACACGCTGCAGGTCTACGTCTTCCACCCGCTGGGTCTGTTCCTGCTGGACGGAGCCGCAGTCTCCTTGGCGGAAGCGCACCCGGAGTCGCTGTCCTTCCTTGGCACCCTGGCCGGCCAGCTGTGGTGGGCCATTGGTGCGTGCGTGGTCGCCTCTGCCGTGGGCTATGCCATCGGGAAAACGCCTTACTTGCGGTGGGTGCTGTTCCCGCCGCCACTGCGGCGTCCCAAAGAAAAAGAGCAACAATCCCGCTACAGCGTTAAGTCCGGGGGCGAACGAACCCTGTCGGCCTAGCCGTGGGTGAGGGGCTCTAGACTGGATTACCGTGCGCTACTTCTACGACACTGAATTCATCGAGGACGGCACCACGATCGATCTGATCTCCATCGGCGTGGTGGCCGAAGACGGCCGGGAGTTCTACGCGGTCTCCACAGAATTCAACGCGCACCGGGCGGGGCAGTGGGTGCAGAAGAACGTGCTACCGCAACTGCCGCCGCGTTCCGATAAAGCGTGGATGGATAGGGCGACGATCCGCACCAAACTGCATGAGTTCCTAGTGCCCGAGCGGGCAACGAAGGCCCGCGGAAAGCCCGTGGAGCGCCCCGAACTGTGGGCCTGGGTCGGGGCGTACGATCATGTGGCTCTGGCGCAACTGTGGGGCGACATGACGGGCTTGCCCGCCGACTTGCCACGCTTCACCCACGAGCTGAAGCAGCTGTGGGAGATGGCCGGTCGACCGCGGTTGCCCGAAAGCCCGAGCAACGCTCACGATGCTCTTGCGGACGCCCGTTTCAACGCCGTGAAGTATCGCCTTTCCATGGAAGCGCTGCGCGGGCTACGTTGACCGCCAACGTTAACCGCCGTTAACCGCAGCGTCACCCCCATCTGCGGGGGTCGGCTACCGCACAGCCTGAAAAAGGCCTGAATGCCGACAGCGCTGTCCCGGTACAGTATGCTTTCTCTATGGCTTGGACAATTGATGCACCGCTAGACGAACTGCCCGATCTGCCTCCGCTTCCTGCGAAGATTGCGGAGAAATTAGAAGATGCGCTGTCCCGCGACGCGAAGCAACAGCCCAGCTGGGATCCGGAGCACGCCGGACGGGTGCGGAAGATCCTGGAATCCGTACCGCCGATTGTAGTGGCGCCCGAGATTAAGAAGCTGAAGAAGCAGCTGGCAGACGTCGCCTTGGGTAAGGCATTCCTGCTGCAGGGTGGCGATTGTGCCGAGACCTTTGAGACCAACACCGAACCGCACCTGCGGGGCAACGTTAAGACCCTGCTGCAGATGGCGGTTGTGCTGACCTACGGTGCCTCCACTCCCGTGGTGAAGATGGGCCGTATCGCCGGCCAGTACGCCAAGCCACGCTCCGCGGACCGCGACTCTAATGGTTTGCTGAACTACCGCGGTGACCTGGTTAACGGCGTAGAGGCCACGGAGGAGGCCCGCGCCCACGACCCATCCCGCATGGTGCGCGCCTACGCTAACTCCTCGGCGGCGATGAACCTGGTGCGTGCCCTGACGAACTCCGGCACGGCGGACCTTTACAAGCTGCACGAGTGGAATCGCGAGTTCGTCGCAACCTCCCCAGCAGGTGCCCGCTACGAGGCCCTGGCGACGGAGATCGACCGCGGCCTGGAGTTCATGTCCGCCTGCGGCGTGACTTCGGAAACCCTGCGTTCTGCCGACATTTTTGCCTCCCACGAGGCCCTGGTCATGGACTACGAGCGCGCAATGCTGCGCCTGGCTCATGACGAAGAGGGTAACGACGCACTGTACAACCTGTCCGCACACCAGGTGTGGATCGGTGAGCGCACCCGCGGGATCGATGACGCGCACATCCGCTTCGCCTCCCTGATCGCCAACCCGGTGGGCGTGAAGATCGGCCCGACCACCACGCCGGAGGAGGCCGTCGCTTACGTCCGCCAGCTGGATCCGGATAACAAGCCGGGCCGACTGACTCTGATCACCCGCATGGGCTACGACAAGATCCGGACGGTTCTGCCTCCCATCGTGGAGGCCGTGGAGGCGACCGGGCACAAGGTCATCTGGCAGTGCGACCCGATGCACGGCAACACCTACACCTCCAGCAACGGCTACAAGACCCGCGACTTCGATCGCATCATCGACGAGGTGCAGGGCTTCTTCGAGGTGCACCGCAAGATCGGCTCGCACCCGGGCGGTATCCATGTGGAGCTGACCGGTGAGGACGTCACCGAGGTCGTCGGCGGCGGCCAGTCCATCTCGGATCTGGACTTGCCGGAGCGCTACGCCACCACCGTCGACCCGCGCCTGAACACCCAGCAGTCGCTGGAGCTGGCGTTCCTCGTGGCGGAGATGCTGCGCAACTAGATTGTGGTCAGGGTGACCGTGGCCCCTCGGTGGCTGCGGGAACCGGGCCCGGGGGACTGGCTGATAACGAAGCCCTGGGGGTTCCCCTTGATCTTGACCTCAAAGCCGGAATCCTCCAGCTTTTCCTTCGCCCTTTCAGCAGTCAGGCCGAATACCCACGGCACGCGCTGGGACGTGGACTCGCGAATTTCCACGTCCTTGTTCTTTTCCGGATCCACCTGCTCGCCCGCCTTGGGCGACTGTTCCGCTACGTGCCCGGATTTCTCGGAGGAGTCCTCCACGGGATCGCCATCGACCGGGTTCAACCCTGCATCGCGCAGAGCCTTACGGGCGTCATCCATAGAAAGCCCCTGCACGTCCGGCACGGTGACTGGCGGCTTGCCCTTGCTCATGTGCACCACGATGGTCGATCCGGTCTGCACCTCGGATCCAGCGGCGGGCTTTACCTCCGCGACGTGCCCTTTTGCTACGTCCTCGGAATAGACGTCGTCGCCCTTCTTCACCTTGAGGGTGCGGTCGGACAATTTTTTGGTGTAGTACTGCAGGCTCGAATTCTTCCCTGGATCAGGCACCGTCGGCTTGCCTAGCGACAGCAGCACGGCGACCTCGGAGCCCCGGACGGCGCGGTGCCCCTTCGCGGGATCGGTACCCATCACCGTGTTCTTCTCCGCGTCGTTGTCGTAGCGCTCGTCCAACGTGGAGCTGAACCCGGCTTCCTCAATCGTCGCCTGGGCGGTTGCTTTATCCATGCCCAGGACGGTGGGAATCTCGCCGTAGCGGCCAGAGGTAAACCACCATCCGCCTAGTGCAATCCCGACGACCAGTGCGAGGAGCACCAGGATCCAGATGACCGTTGCCAGGGGGGATTTGTTGGTGAGCTTGCGAACGGGCCGCGCCGCGCGCGGTGGATGTGCCGGGTGTGCTGGGGGTCCCGGGGGTCCCGGGCGCTCGGCGTAGCCCGGACGACCGGGCTGGTCGTAGCGGGTCTCGGTCGTGTGACGGGAGTCTGGACGGGCGCTGTGGTGAGCACCGGGTTGCGCATGATCCTGCTCTGGCAGCGTAACGGCGCGGGTCGACATGGATTCGTCGTTCCAGGGCGTGCGCTCGCCAAAGTCCGTACCCGCCAGCGCGCTGCGAACGGCAGAATCGGTGGGCGCGGGAACCTGGAACTCCGGGATATCCAGCTCCTCGGCGGTGCGCTCGACCGCATCCAGGAACTCGGTGCCGTCCTGGAAGCGCTGGCGGGGGTCGCGGTGGCAGGCTCGAAGTACCAGTTCGTCGATCTCCGGCGGCACATCAGGCATCAGGGTGCTCGGTGCCGGCACGGGTCGATTGATGCGAGCCATTGCCGTTTCCACGGCGGTGCCGCCCTTAAACGGGGTGCGGCCGGTCAGAAGCTCAAACAGTAGGATGCCCGCGGAGTACACGTCGCTGGCCTGCGTCAGGTTCTCACCGCGAACCTGTTCAGGGGAGAGGTAGCCGACGGTGCCGATGACCTGCCCATTGACGGCAGTGGTCGTTTCCGACTGCTCACCCATGGCGGTGTTGATTGCACGCACCAACCCAAAATCCGCTAGCTTCACGCGGTGGTCGTCGCTGATCAGTACGTTGTCGGGTTTGATATCGCGGTGAATCATTCCCTTCGAATGAGCCAGAGCCAGCGCGCCCAGCACCGGCTTCATCACCGCAACGGCCGCGTGGGGTGGCATGGGGCCGCGTTCCTTGAGGAGTTCGCGCAGCGATCCACCCTCGACCAGCTCCATGACCAGAAACACGTAGTCTTCGTCTACACCCTGGTCAAAAACGTTAACCAGGGTCGGGTCGCTAAGCTTCGCCACGGCGCGCGCTTCGCGTTCGAAGCGGGTGCGGAAGGCTGGTTCTTGGGCGAGCGCGGGATCCATCACCTTGACGGCGACTTCGCGATCCAGGCGGGTATCGATCGCTGCGTAGACGGTGGACATGCCACCGCGGGCGATTTGGGCGCCGATGCGGTAGCGCCCCTCCAGCAGGTCTCCCGGGTAAAGCTCGCTCACGTCTATTCTCAGCCTCGGTTTCTTTGCGGTCGTTTGGGTTCTTCTACAGGGTTATCTTGGGAGAATTGGTATGCAATGTTGCGCAATTATTCTAGTGGTACTCGTGTCATTATACGTTTAGAGTTACGCGCGCCCCTATTTGTTTCCGGTCGACCGTTGCCGAATGTTGCTGAATGTTGCCGAATGCTATTGACTCTTCTTGACGCCCACGCGCTACAGTGGCCACCGTGAGCAACCAAAACAAGCACGCAAACAACCACGACGCATCCATGCAGTCCGCGGACGCAAGCCAGGGAAAGATCCTCGACGAGGTAGTGGGCGGGGTTCCCGCAGGCGAAGAGGTCTTGCCCCTCCCCGACATTGCAGAACGGATGAACCTGGTGGTCACCCGGGTGATGGACATGCTGGGCAAGAAGCAGCTGCTGGCCGTAGTGGTCGACGGCGTGCGGTACGTACCCAGCCGATTCTTGGATGACGATGGACAGCTAAACCGGTTTGTTCCCGGAGCCATCGCTTTGCTGAGCGATGGCGGGTATTCCGATACGGAGATTCTGGATTACCTGTTTACTGAAGATGATTCTCTGCCGGGGCGACCGGTGGATGCCCTGCACGGGCACCTTGCCCGCGAGGTGATGCGCAGGGCTCAGGCGATGGCGATTTTGTAGTCCGCCAGGGCAGTGTGGGGGAGTAGTCCAGGCAGGCGTGGGCTACCCAGGCGAATACCGCAGCGATGGCGATAACCCACCACAGGGCGTAGAGGCGGTTGTTGCCGCCACCGTCGAACATGAAAGCCACCCACATGCAGAACACGCTGGTCAGGTAGATCAACCTCGGCGACTGGTTGGCTAGTGCAACTAGCGCCAGGGGCGCGGTGTAGTACCAGGGAAGTGTCACTGTATTGAGCACGCACGTAACGGCGTAGGCCACAGCCATGCCGGCGAAGGCGGTGCGCACGTCGTGGCGGAACAGCCACCACGCGACCACCAGACCCAGCAGCATGAGGGCGCTGCTGACGGGGCGGATTGCCTCCACCAACACGTTGAAGGTCAGATCGTCGTTGAAGCGCGAAAGCGGTGGTTCCAAAGAAGATGCAATGAACGATGGCAGGGCGAGGGGATTGATGACCTTCGAGTTGCCCGTGACCTCCGTGACCCAGCCCCAGGTTTGGTTGGTGGCAACGGTGATGAGGGCCAGGACTCCAACGCAGGTCGCAGCACTTGCCAGACCCGTCCACACCAGGGCGCCGAAGCGACGCCAGGTATCGCGGAGCTGCAGCCACCGGCGCTTACCTTCACTAGGCGGAAGTGGGCCTGCCACGCGCGCCACCATGATCCACACAGTGAAGGGAAGGGCGATAAACGCCGTGGCTTTCAGCGCAGCCGCTGCGCCGATCAGCGCCGCAGCCGCCAGGCCGCCAGCTACCGGTTGAACCCGCACGGCGCACAGGCAGCCCAGCAGGATCAAAGCCATCATCAGGTTTTCGGTGTGCATTCCGCCGACCAGGTGCAGCACGCTCAGGGGGTTGAAAACCCCAAGCCATACCGCCACATCCGGACGGACCCCCAAGTGGGATGCCAACCTAGCCACTGCCCAAGCCATGACCAGCACCGATGCGATGGAAAGAAGCTTGAAGGCAAGGATGCCGGAAGTAATGCTATCGCCGGTGATGGACGTGATTGCCTTGCCGAGACCCATGTGCAGTGGGCCATAGGGTGTGGTCGTGTTTCGCCAATCGGCGCTGACCTCGAAAAGCAGGGGGCCGGGGTTGGCGGCAGCGCCAACCTCGTAAGCGTTGAATCCATCGCGGGCCAGGGTTCCCTGCATTAGGTAGGAGTAAATGTCCCGGGACATCAAAGGGCCAGCCAAAACAAGTGGCCCAATCCAGGCCGCAACCGCAGACCGGCGAAGGGGCTGACCGTGAACAACAACGTGCCTGCCGATGACGATCCAGCTGAGGATCATCGCCAGAAGTGCCAGCCACATCACGACCGTCAGCATTCCAGCGGCATGGCCGAAAGTGAAGGAGCTTAGACCTAGCTCCTGCATGATTCCTCCGCGGGAACGGACAGCGCCGACGCAATGGGAAGTCAGCGTCAACAAGACACTGCCGATAAGCCCCAACCACACGGCACGGCTATAGCTGATCGCCTGCAGGCGGGATCGGGCCTTGTTTAGAAAGCCCTCCGCGGCCATCACAACACACCACCGCCGGTGATGCGCCGGGCGGCAAGCGCTCCGGAAAGAATCACGGTCGGCACGCCGACGCCGGGGGTCGTCGACGATCCGGCGAGCACCAGGTTATCCACCCCGAACGCCCGGGCGTTGCGGGGACGGAATGGCCCGGTTTGGGTGAAAGAATGTGCCAGGGCGAAGGGGGTGCCGGCACCGAAGCTGTGGTCACTGTGCCACGTTGCTGGGGTTTCCACCTTGGCAGCACAGAAGTGTTCTGCGATGCCGGTGTACCCGCGCTGTTCCAGCACACCCAGGAGCTCCTGGACGTAGGGAGCGGTTACGTTGTCCCAATCGATATCCGCCGAGCGCAGGTTGGGGGCGGGCGCAAGAATGCTCAACGGCTCATAGGCAGTGCCGACCGGCTGCACATCATCGCTTCCGGCAGCGCGTTCCGGAACCGTCCGCGCCGGGCGGGTCAGCAGCAGCGAGGGGTCGCTCATGAGGCTGCCGCGCCCGCGGGTAGCCGTGATCTCGCGGAAGGTATCGTCCCAGGCCTCTCCAAAGCTGATGGTGTGGTGGCGCTGGGATTCCCACACACCGGATACGTCGGTCGGAATGGTGCCGTGAATGACTACGGCCGAGGGCGACCAGCGCAGCGGTGCAACCTTGCGCCACATGCGGCGGGCGAAGGAACGGGAAACCAGCGAGCTGGCGCGACCGGAGCGCGTCAACAAGCTGCCCACCACCGGCAGGTCGGGCGTTGCCACGACAGCGTCGCAGGCGATGTGTTCGCCCGAGCGGGTGTGCACTCCGGTGATGAGGTCCTCAGAGAAATCCACGCGCTCAACTGCGTCGGAGGTAATGATGCGTCCACCGGCAGCCCGCAGCGCCGCGGCCATGACCTCCGGCACCTCGCTCATAGAGAAGCCCGGGTAGAACACGCCCATGGTCGTATCCATGTGGGAAATAACGGTGTACACCGCACGTGCGTCCTTCGGCGCCACGCCCGCGTAAAGTGCCTGGAATGTAAACAGTCGCTGGAGGTCTGGGTCGGGCAGGTGCCGGGCGGCGGTCTTGCCGAGGCTGCCGAAGGCGCCGAGGGAGCCAAGGTGGCTGAGGTCGGACGCCGCAGCGGGCGTGGACAGCAAGTCCAGCGCCCCGTCAAAGTCGGCGGCCAGGAAGTTCTCGAAGCTAGCGCTGAACACGTCCTGCGACCACTGGCGGTGGGTGAGGTAACCGGCCACCAGCTTGTCCGTCGCCGCGCTATCCAGCCCCTTGGCGGAAGCGAAGCGGCGAATCTCCGCGACCATAGCGTCGCGGTCAGCGAAGACCTCTACGTGCTGGCCACTGGCGAATTGCGCGTGGTAGGCCGGCGCCAGGCGCCGCGGAGCCCACGGGCGATCCAATCCCAGCTGCTGCACCGTCGTATCGGCGCGCAGGTCGAAGCCGACGGAAGCAACTGCCGACTCGACCAGTCCCGGCATGGTCAGCACCGTGGCGCCTGTGTCGGCAATGAAGTCGCCATGGGCGCTGGTCAGCACCTCGCTACGGCAGCGGCCGCCGACCTCGCTGGCGGCCTCGATGACGGTCACATCACGTCCCGCGGAACGCAGGCGCAATGCGGCGGAGAGGCCAGCCAGCCCCGCGCCGATCACGACTACGCGTTCGCCGTTGCTGGGTAGGCGCTTGCGCAAAGTGGGACGCGTCATGGGCACCAAGGGGCTCGGCAGGCTCAGGTGACGGCGACCGTCGGCAGAGCGGGTAGATAGCTTCATTTAAAACCTCCGGTGCGTTAGTTTTTCCGCCAGCTGAGTGAGTTCCGTGGTGATGTCTGCGCCCAAACCGCCCGCGCGCAGAGACTCGATCGCCCGTTGCGTGCGAGCCTCGATCAGTTTCTCCACCTCGGCCTGTGCGCCCGTGTCGTGGATGATGTCGCGCAGGCGCTCGATGTCAGCCTCTGTGGATTCCTCGCCCTTGCCCAGCCCCTTGCGCAGGGCGGTCGCCTGGGCGGCGTCGCCCCGACGCAGGGCTTCGTTGATGAGCGTGGTGCGCTTGCCCGTGCGCAGGTCATCGCCGGACGGCTTGCCGGTGACCTCCGGGTCGCCGAACACGCCCAGCTGATCGTCGCGCAGCTGGAAGGCCTCGCCGATATCCTGCCCCACATTCCGCAGCATGGTTACGGTGCGCTCGCCCGCGCCCGCCAGCGCAGCGCCGATGTGCAGGGGGCGCGCGACAGTGTAAGAGGCCGTCTTGTACTTGATCACGGCAAAGGAATCTGCGACGTCCTCGCTGCCGTTCGCCTCGACGGCAATGTCCAGTATCTGCCCCGCGATGACCTCGGTGCGCATGGCGCGCCAAGCCGGGCGGGCACGGTGCAGCGCGTTGATGCTGAGCCCCGAACCGTTGTAAAGGTCATCCGCCCAGGCGAAAGCCAAGTCGCCGATGAGAATCGCCTGGCTGACCCCATAGTGTTGGGAGGAACCCAGCCAGCCGCGTTCGCGGTGGCGGGACTCGAAAGTGCGGTGGGCGGTGGGGAAGCCGCGCCGGGTATCGGAGCGGTCGATGATGTCATCGTGGATCAGGGCGCAGGCCTGGATGAACTCGAAGGACGATAGAGCGTTAAGCACTGCTGTCGAGTGTGCGCTGAGTTCTGCGGGGGCGGAGGACGGGGCGTCCATACCAATCCCACAAAGAGCATCCAGCGACCCGCCGCCGCCTTCGAGCGCCGCGCGGATACCTGCCCAGGCGAAGGTCGGGCGCACGCGCTTGCCGCCGTTAACGATGAAGTCGCGTAGAACCGCGATGGCGCCGTCAACGAGGGGGTTGATGTGAGAGAACTCCTGCTGGGATTGCTGCAGATATTTTTGCAGCTGCGTATCGACGGCGGCGGGAACAGCGGACAGTGGGGACTCGAGGTTCCAAGGGTGGGATGCCTGCTCATCGGTACTCATGGCTCCCTATTCTAAGGGGTTGAGGGCCGTGGGCGAAGAATAGAGCTATGGCGTGTGGGGGTGGGTTACATGCAGGGAAACGTGGTGGAAAATCCGAAAACCTTGAAATGGACAGCTCTGTCTATATGATGTTTGGGTATGGCTAGTATCCGCAGGCAGGTTGCCGTATCCCAGTCTCTATCCCTCTTCACGCCGGGGCGCGTACCCTTCTCTGTCGAATTCATGCCGCCGCGCGACGATGCCGCCGAGGAACGACTGTGGAACGCCGCCGAAGCCTTCCACGACCTCGGGGTGAGCTTTGCCTCCGTGACCTACGGCGCCGGCGGCAGCACTCGCGAACGAACCCTGCGAGTGGCAAAGCGACTAGGGACCAAGCCGCTGACCACCCTGGTGCACATGACGTTGGTGCAGCACACCAAGGAAGAGCTGCAGGCGATGCTGCGAACCTACGCCTCCTTGGGGCTGACGAACCTGCTTGCGCTGCGCGGCGACCCGCCGGGTGATCCGAACGCCGAGTGGGTGGCCACGCCCGGCGGCCTGAACTACGCCAGCGAGTTGATCGAAATGATCCGCGACATGCCGGAATGCGATGACTTCGATATCGGCATTGCCAGCTTTCCCGAAGGCCACTACCGCACCGGGTCGCTGGAGATGGATACGGAGTACACCCTGGCGAAGCTGCGCGCCGGGGCGCAGTACTCCATTACCCAGATGTTCTTCGATGTGGACCGCTACCTGCGGCTGCGGGATCGCCTGGCCAAGGCTGATCCGGAGCACGGCCTGAAGCCGATCATTCCGGGGCTAATGCCGATCACGTCGTTGCGTAGCGTGCGCCGCCAGATGGAGCTCGCGGGAGCAGCGCTGCCGCCGCAGCTGGAAAAGCGCCTGTTGGATGCCGCAGCTGGCGACGAGGTGGCCAACCGTGACGCTATCCGCGAGGTTGGCATTGAAGTGACGACCGAGATGGCCGAGCGCCTGATCGCCGAAGGCGTGCCCGACCTGCACTTTATGACGATGAATAACGTGCGAGCTACCCAGGAGGTCTTGCACAACCTGGGAATGGCGCCGGCGTGGGGGCCGGGGCTTGGTCACGACATGGTGCGCTAGAGTCCGGCCCGCGTCCACTGCAGAATGCCGAACGGGCGGGGGTCTGCGGGGAACTTGAAGTTCCGCAGTACATCGGTGAAACCAGCCTTGCGATAAAGCTGCCAGGCTGCGTTTGCCTCGCCCTCCACCTCTGGCGTGGAGAGCATCACTGTGTTCTGTGGTGTTCGCTGCAGCAGGTCGTTCAGGATTCTGGTACCGACGCCCTCACCCTGCGCCGGTGGCAGAACATGTATCTCGGAAAGCTCTGCGTAGGCGTGGAGAATGCGGGAGACATCCGCGCGCGGATGTCCGGCGAGAGCTAGTCCCCGCGCGACTTGGCGGTACCACCAGGTGCTGGGGGAGCCGCGGAAGGTAAAGCCGATTCCTACGCAGCGCTGGCGGCTGTCATCTGGGTTCGGGGTGGAGTCCGCCTGGTGTAGTAGTGCCATGCTGCAGGTGAAGTCGGGCTGGGAGGCATTGTAAAACCACAACGACTTGCGCTGGGGGTGGGTTTCCTGGGGATAGCTCATTGCTGCGAGGTGAATATCGATGAGCTCGTCGAGGCGCGCGATGAATTGACGGTTGTTGGCGGGGAGGACGGATACGCGCATGGCTTCCATAGTGCCATTTGCGGGGAGGGCTTAGGGCTATATAGAGAATTAAAACATGTGTTCGAATAAGTGCTGGGGAGTATCGAGAGCTTGTCCGGGGTGCCTCCTATGGTGATGACTGAAAACAACAAGGCCGAAGAAGGGGGCTGCCCAATGAGGAAGGAAAGGCCAATGCAAGTAGATCAAGCACGGCAAGTAGATCAAACACGGCAGGTAGGGCGGATGGGGCGCGTGCGGCGCACCGTGAGCCCGCGCGGCTTCTTGGATGATGCGGAGCGCCAGTTGGAGCTTTCGCGTGCGGAGCTCAGGGAATCGGAGGCAATTGTTTACGCCTACCGGGCAGGGTTGCGAGCCGCCGGGGCGCTGATTGAATGGGAGATGGCATCGCGCAAGCGTCGCCCTAGCGGGAGTGCCTGGGCGAAGCTCCGGGTGCTGCGTCCAGATTTGGACGAGTGGTCAGAGGTCTTTGAAAAGCATGCGCGGGTAGCTAGCCGGGCGGGGTTGGGGCTTAGCCAGGGGATCGCGCCCGATTCTCGCGGGACGATCTATCGCGACGCTTGTGAGTTGGTGGACGTTGCCCGCAGTGTCGTCGACTACCTGCCGAAGGTTGCTTAGGTCTGTTTAATCGTTGAGGAGCCTAATCGTTGTTTGAAAACCGCAGGCTGATGTAGGGTGGGTGAAGTGAAACTGCGGGTGAAGCGCGCGGGATGGAACTATTTCTCAGTGCCGAGCGTTGTCAAAAGTAGCCGCAAAGAAATGGGAGGTCGCGATGGCTCTATCGGAGCAGGAGCAGAGGATGCTCGCGGAGATCGAGCAGGCGCTGATCGCTGAAGATCCGCGCCTGGCGAAGCAGGCTTCCACCAGCGATAACCGGACGTTGAACTTCAACATTCGTTCCGTCGCGCTCATCGTTCTGGGGCTGACGGTGATGGTTGGTGGAATTGCCGCCGCTCAGCTGTCGCTGTGGTTCGTGGCGCTGAGCGTACTTGGATTCCTCATTATGTTCGGCGGGGGACTGCTGGCGTTTCAGCCGAATGGGGATCACGAGGCAGCTGCCATCAAGCGCTCCAAGTCTGGAAAGTCGGCGAAGAGCGCAGTTCGGCGAGCTTCCGGAGGTAGGGGTTCTGGGGGTCTAGGCGACAAGATGGAAGATAGCTTCCGTCGCCGCTTCGAGCGATAACCAACGACAACTAAAACCGGACAAACCACCGTTCCTTGCATCAAGGGGCGGTGGTTTTCTTTGTGTCGAATGGTGGACGCATTCACCACCTGTACGTATTCTTTCCCCACTTCACCCCACTCTGTTGGTTGACGGGTGGGTGTGGAGGGCGGGTAAGTGTTAATGAGAGGAGAATAATTGCTTACTGCCTGGGGGAATGGCTAAGCGATGGCTGGGGTGTTGGGTGGGGAGGCGGTGGCGTCATTAAGATAAACAGGCGAGGCACCGCCGGACTGAGCGTTGCTGTTGTGAAGAAAATAAAGAAAAGACATGCAAAAGACTTCGTGTTGTGGAGTTTGTGGGGGGAAGTGGGGTAAAGTGGGGATCGTTGGAGCGCAAAACTGCCAACGATCGCTAACTTCATAGGGAAACCGCTGGTCGGAGCTACAAACCGGCTCGCGCGCAAAACGGTACGGCAGCAAGGAACGCGAGGAACTTCAGAAGAAAGGGGCCGATGACATGTTTTTCGGCACCTTTACGCCGAAGCTCGACGACAAGGGGCGCTTGACCCTTCCGGCGAAGTTTCGGGAAGAGCTCACGGACGGCCTCATGGTTGTCAAGGGGCAGGATCGCAGCCTGGCTGTATATCCCAAAGCGGAGTTTCTGGTTCGCGCCAAGAAGGCCGCCGAAGCTTCGCGCACGAACCCGAAGGCGCGTGCGTTTGTCCGCAACCTGGCTGCCAGTGCTGACGAGCAAGCGCTGGATTCGCAGGGCAGGATCTCGGTCTCGGCACTGCATAGGAACTATGCGGGGCTGCAAAAGGAGTGCGTTGTTATCGGCAACGTCGACTTCATAGAGATCTGGGACGCCGAGAGCTGGGAGAGCTACAGCGCGGAGCATGAAGAGGACTTCTCGGACGGCGACGACGAGGTGCTGGCTTCCTTCCTCTAGGAAGTAGCGACCAGCGGTAATGAACCTGACAACTTCAAAGTGAACAACAGAGTGTGCGCAGGCCCTTACCTGCGTGGACGACGCGGAATCTTGACGTACTTCCCCGATGTCAAGCCCGCACCCACGCAGGTGAGGCCCTGTTCGCACTCTTTTAACTTTTGAGTCACATACGTATCTATGTGACACATGAACTACATAGCACCCCAGATAAACCTGGATATTCCCAGAAGCAACGCCATTGGAAAGGAGGGAAACATTGACGCAGGACGCAGCGAATAGCGACGCGCAGCACGGCCACGTACCTGTCATGCGCGACCGAATGGTCGAACTGGTAGGGCAGGGCGTGAACAGCGATAACGCGCCCGAGCGCCCCGTCATCGTCGATGGAACCCTCGGCGCCGGTGGTCACAGCGAAGCTTTTCTGGACGCCTTTCCCCACGCAATCGTCGTCGGATTGGATCGCGACCCCAATGCGCTGGCGGAGGCGAACGAGCGGCTGGCTGGCTATGGCGACCGCTTCGTGTCCTACCAGACCCGCTTCGACGGAGTTACTGAAGCGCTCGAAGATCTGATGGGTCAGGGCGTGCTTCCCGAGAGCATGCGGGAACACGGGATCTCCGGATTCCTGTTCGACCTCGGGGTGTCCTCCATGCAGCTGGACCAGCCGGAACGTGGCTTCGCCTACGCGGTGGACGCCCCGCTGGATATGCGCATGGATCCCAGCAGCCCGCTGACTGCAGCGGAGATCCTGAATACCTACAGCCACGGCGAGATCGCACGCATTCTCAAGACCTACGGGGACGAGAGGTTTGCCGGGAAGATCGCTAGTGCTGTTGTGCGCGAACGCGACAAGCAGCCGTTCGAGAACTCTGGCCGTTTGGTCGAATTGCTCTACGCCACCATCCCAGCGGCTTCTCGCCGCACCGGTGGTCATCCGGCAAAGCGAACCTTCCAGGCGCTAAGAATCGAAGTAAACGCCGAGCTGGAATCGCTGGAGAACCTGATTCCGGAAATATCCCGCTGGATGCACGTCGGCGCGATGGGCGTGTTCATGAGCTACCAATCGCTGGAAGACAAGATCGTTAAGAAGGCATTAGTGCAGCTCAGCACATCAAAGACTCCGGCGGGGCTGCCGATGGAGCTCCCTGGCATGGAAGCCGAATTCGAACTCCGCACTCGCGGAGCAGAGAAGGCCAGCGACGCGGAGATCGAAAGAAACTCCCGCGCAGCCCCCGTCAGAGTCAGAGCCTTCAGCAGGGTCAGCGACAGAGGGAAAACAACATTTCCCCTGGACACGCCCAGTTAGCTAAGCAAAACACCTACACCGCACTGATAGAAACAAACCCGGACCTCCGAAACTTCGGAAGGAAAACATGACCGCACCAGGCACCATCCGCACTCGCCGCCCACACAACGACCGCGCCGCCACCGGTACCCGCCCGGAACGCTCTACCTCCCGCTCTGCTTCTCGTTTTGCCGAGGGGCTGACCGAGCCCACTCGCCGCAACCGCAGCGACTGGAGCGGCACGCGTGCCGATCGTCCGAACCGTACCGACAGCACTGAGCGTATTGGACGTATAGGTCGCAGCGACCACAGCCGTCGCTTCGGTGGTAGCCGTACGGGCTCGCGCCAGCAGGTGTCGGTTCGCGGACGTCGCATTATCGCCCTGGAACGCGGCAACCCGCAGCTCACCCGTCGTATCGTATTCGCGGTTGCGGTTTTCATCGTGGGTGTGATCTCCGTGATGGCCCTGTCGGGTGTGACGACGAAGCAGTCCTTCCAGATCGCCGAGGCGCAGAAGCGTAGCACCACCCTGGAAAACCAGATCGAAAGCCTCAACCGCGATGTAGCTAACGCGAAGTCCTCCGCAAATATTGCGAAGGAAGCTAGCGAGATGGGCATGGTGTCGCCCAAGCAGGCAGGCATCCTGGAGGACCAGGGCGGAAAGATTAAGGAGCGTCGCCCGGCCGAGGCTGAGGGCGGCAAGGAAGTCGTGGATGTCAACGGCAACGCCAAGCGACGGGGCGCTACTAGTGATCCGGAAAAGACCAACCGCGTCGAGGGGCTGCACCCGAATAACCCGGTCGTAGCCGGTGACCGTGCGCCGGACGTCAACGCAAGCGCTCCGGGGAATGCACAGAACTCCGGTGGCCTGCCGTACTCCGGCGGTCAGGCCGGTGCTCCGGCTGGTCGCCCAGGTGCTGCACCTGCTCCGGCTCCAGCGCCGGCGGCACCAGCCCCAGCTCCGGCACCGGCTGGACAGGCTCCAGCCGCTCGGGTTCCCGCAGCACCTCCGGCACCGGCGCCGGCTAGGTAATACGGCAAGCCCCAGTCAGGATCCCGAGCACAACGAAAACTTCAGACACGCCGGGGCGAACCCCGGCTTGTTTTCGTATTTGTGGGGACAATAGCCAAGAGTGAATTGAAAGGAGGACAACCACGTGTCGAAAGCCAACGATCGCCGTTCCGCGCGGACGGTGGACGGTAACTCGTGGTTGATCCTCGATACCTCCGGTGCTCGATTTAGCAAGCGAGTTCGCCTTGTCCTCCTCGTCGTTTTCCTGACGTCCCTGTCCCTCATTCTGCGTCTGGCATGGGTGCAACTGGTAGCCAGCCCGACGCTGGCTACCCAGGCCCAGCTGCAGCGAACCTCCGTCATTACCGAGCCCGCTCTGCGCGGAGGAATCACGGATCGCAACGGCCAGACTCTTGCGTACACCATGGACGCGCGCAGCCTGTCGGTGCACCCGAAGAAGCTCGAGAAGTTCATGCAGGAGCGTCATGAACTAGACCCCGAAGGTGTGCCGGAGCCCAAGCAGCGCATCGAAGATATCGTCAAGCGCCTTCCCGAGATGATCAATAAAGAGGGCGACGACATCGAAGAAGACGATATCCGTGACAAGCTGACCAGCAACAACGACTACGAGGTGCTGGTCCGCAACGTCGACCCGGACATTGCCGAGAAAGTGGCCGAGGAGTTCCCGGAGATCACTGCCGAGCGCCAAGACCTGCGCCAATATCCCAATGGCGCCGTCGGCCAGAACATGATTGGCAAGATCAGTACAGATAACCAGGGACAGTTCGGCCTGGAACTGTCGCAGGATGCTCGTCTGCAGGGCATCAACGGCTCCCGCACTGTGGATATTGCAGGCGACGGCTACCTGATCCCGGGATCCACCCGCGATGTGCATCCGGCCGTCAACGGCGATTCCTACCAGCTGACCATTGACCTGGATGCGCAGACCTATGTGCAGCAAGCGCTGCAGCAGGCCCGCGAGAAATCCGGCGCCAAGTCCGCCTCTGCCGTCGTCCTGGATTCCAAGACTGGTGAAATCATCGCCATGGGTTCCAGCGACACCATCGACCCGAACGGGGATATCGAAAAGCAGCTGAAGCGCAAGAAGGTTTTCGGCGACCGCGCAACGGCTGATTCCTTCGAGCCCGGTTCCGTGGCCAAGATCATGACCGCTGCCGCGGCCATCCAGGAGGGCAAGACCACCCCCGACGAAGTCCTGAAGGTACCCGGCACCATCGACATGGCTGGCGTGACCGTGAAGGATGCGTGGGACCACGGCGAGGTTCCGTACACCACCACTGGTGTGTTCGGTAAGTCCTCTAACGTTGGCACCCTGATGCTCGCTCAGCGCGTAGGTGAGGACAAGATGTACGACTACTTCCGCAAGTTTGGCATTGGCCAGGCTGCGGGCGTCGGCCTGCCCTACGAGGTGGCGGGTTACATGCCGGAGCGCAATCAGTGGTCTGGTGGCACGTTCGCCAACCTGCCGATTGGCCAGGGTATGTCCATGAGTCTGCTGCAGATGAGCAGCATCTACCAGGCCCTGGCGAACGACGGCGTGCGCGTAGAGCCACGGCTGATCAAAAAGATCACCAGCGCCGACGGCACAGAGCTAGGGGCGGAGCCGGCGAAGGAAACTCAGGTCGTATCTCCCGAAACCGCCCGCACCACGGTGGACATGTTCCGGGCTGTGACCCAGTCGGACGAGACAGGCGTGCAGCAGGGAACTGGCGCCCCGGCGGCGATCAAGGGCTACCAAGTCTCCGGCAAGACGGGTACCGCGCAGCAGATCGACCCGAACACAGGCGCCTATTCAAACTCCTCGTATTGGATTACCTTTGCAGGTATCGCCCCTTCCGATAAGCCACGCTTCGTGGTGGGGATCATGCTGGATAACCCGCAGCGCGGCACGGATGGTGGTGCGGGCGGCACGGCGGCGCCTCTGTTCCACGACATCATGTCGTGGATGCTGGACCATTACAATGTGCCGCTGTCTGAGAAGGCAGGGCCGAAGCTGATGCTGGAGGCAAACAGATGACATCTTTGGAACGTCTAGCCGAGATCTGCGGGGGAACCCTCACCGGCCCGTGGCAGGGCGTGGAGGTTTCCATGGCCGCGATCGGGTCCCAGGACGTAGAGCCCGGCGGCTTGTTCTGCGCTGTTCCCGGCGCGAAGGCACACGGTGCGACCTTCGCTGCGGATAGCCAGGCTGCTGCGGTACTTACTGATGCCGCAGGACAGCGCATTATTGATGACGCCCCTACGCCGCTACCGTGCATCGTCGTCGACGACGTTCGCGAATGGATGGGGCCGGTGGCTGCAGAGATCTACGGCCACCCGGCACGCCAGCTAAAGACCATCGGCATCACCGGCACATCGGGCAAGACCACTACCAGCTACCTGGTGGAAAAGGCGCTGCTGGATTCCGGGAAGAAGGTGGGGCTTATCGGCACCACCGGTACCCGTATTAACGGTAACCCGATTCCGACGTCCCTGACCACCCCGGAGGCCCCCACGCTGCAGGCTTTGCTCGCACGTATGGTGGCCGAGGGTGCGACGCATCTGGTGATGGAGGTCTCCAGCCACGCGCTGGAGCTCGGGCGCGTGCGCGGGATCCACTTCGACGTGGCGGCTTTTACGAACTTGAGCCAAGACCACCTGGACTTTCACCCGACGATGGAGGACTACTTCCAGGCCAAGGCGCTGCTGTTCGAACGTGCTGAAGACGGCCAGCAGCCGGGCACGGCAGTGATCTGCTGCGAGGACGAATGGGGTGTTCGGATGCGCGATATCGCGCGGGAATACTCGCCGACCGTGGCGCTGTACCCGCAGGGAAGCGAGGAACCAGGAGACGCGCCGACGTGGTCCATTGCTTCCACCGAGGTCACGCCCAGCGGCCGCCAGCACATTCGGCTGACGATCGCCGGGGGTGCTGCCCCGCGGGAACTCGACTACAGCATCGGCATGGCCGGAGCGTTCAACCAGGCGAACAGCCTGGTCGCCCTGGCATGCATCGAAGCCGTTACCGGCGAAGTCCTGGGTGCCGACAGCCCGGCGGTCAAGGCGCTTGCCGACGTGCAGGTTCCCGGCCGTATGCAGCTGGTCGAGGAAGGCCAGGACTTCCTGGCCATGGTCGACTACGCGCACAAGCCGGGAGCCGTCCAGGCGGTACTGAGCAGCCTGCACGATTACCTCCCGGATCCGAACTCCCGCATCGGCATCGTACTGGGCGCCGGTGGCAACCGAGACCACGACAAACGCCCGATCATGGGACGGATCGCCGGTGAACTGGCCGATGCCGTGTTCGTGACGGATGACAACCCCCGTGACGAGGACCCTGCAACGATCAGGGAGGCCATTTACGCGGGGGCGCGTGAGGGCGTCACAAAGAAAGAACAACAAGACCCAGACACCGTGTGCGAGATCGTGCCAGACCGAGCGCAGGCCATCGCCGCGGCGGTGAACTGGGCCCAGCCTGGCGACGCGATCGTGGTGGCGGGCAAGGGGCATGAGAAAGGCCAGCTCGTGGCCGGCACCATGCACCCATTCGACGATGTAGAGGTAATGGCGGCAGCGTTGCAGAAGCAGGTCGCGGCAGGAAGAAACCATGAAGGCAGTGAGCAGCGATGATTGAACTAACGAACGCACAGATCGCCGAGGTGACGGGCGGGGCGCTGATTAACGGGGCGAACCCGCAGACCGTGGTGACCGGCCCGGTAGAGTTCGACTCGCGCAAGATCACCCCGGGCTCGATCTTCATGGCCCTGCCCGGAGCCCGCGCTGACGGCCACGACTTCGCCGACTCCGCACTGCAGAACGGTGCCGCCCTGCTGGTAGTGGGCCGAAAGGTCGACCAGCCCGCCCTGCTAGCGGAGCCAGTGCTGACCAACGAGCAGACCTCCAACGCGACGGCCTTCGAGTTCGATGCGGAAGGCCACGGTGCCGCAGTGCTGGCCGCCGTCGACAAGCTGGCGCGCTACAACACCGACGTACTAGCCGCCGAAGAGGGCATGGCGGTCATCGGTGTGACCGGTTCGGCCGGAAAGACCTCCACGAAGGACCTGATCGGCGCCGTGCTGCGGGAGGCAGGGGAGACCGTGGCGCCCCCGGGTAGCTTCAACAACGAGATCGGCCTGCCGTACACCGCGCTGCGCGCCGGCCGCGATACCCGCTTCCTGGTCAGCGAAATGTCTGCCCGCGGGGTCGGCCACATCCAGCACCTGACGACCGTCACCCCGCCGCGGGTGGGCGTGGTGCTGAATGTCGGTAGTGCGCACCTGGGGGAGTTCGGCTCCCGCCAGGCCATCGCTCAGGCGAAGGGCGAGCTGGTTGAGGCGCTGCCGCAGGCTGCCGACGGTGGCCTGGCTGTTCTGAATGCTGACGACGATAAGGTCGCGGCGATGGACAAGCGCACCTCCGCCCGCGTCGTGCGCTTCTCCACTGAAGGCGCGACGGGTGCCGCTGGCGTGCCGGCGGACTACTACGCCAGCGATATTCAGCTGGATGCCGTCGCCCGTGCGAGCTTTATGCTGCACCACCCGAAGGGCGAACCGGTGCGGGTGGAGCTGTCGGTGTTTGGTGCCCACCAGGTATCCAACGCCCTCGCCGCCGCGGCGGTCGGGATCGAGTTGGGTATTGACGCCGCCACGGTGGCGGCCTCGCTGAGTTCTCACGTCGCCGCCAGCGTGAACCGCATGGACGTGCGCACCCGCGCTTCCGATGGGGTGACCATCATCAACGATTCCTACAACGCCAACCCGGAATCGATGCGCGCGGGAATCGATGCCCTGGCGTACACCGCCAAGGGGCGCCGTGGCGCCGAAAGCTGGGCAGTGCTGGGACAGATGGGTGAGCTGGGCGAGGACGCGAGCGAGGAACACGAGGAGCTCGGTCGGGTGCTGGCACAGCGGCGGATTGACCACGCGGTGATCGTGGGCAACGGGGTGAACCAGCACGCGTTGGCCACCGAGGCCCGGGAAAGCGGCGTGGATACGCACATCGTCGAGAACATTGACGGTGCCGTGAACTATCTGGATATGAGTTTGAACCCGCAGGATGTGGTGCTGATCAAGGCATCGTATTCGGACGGGCTATGGGCCGTGGCAGAGGGGCTGCTGATCGGCGAGGACCAAGGAGTTTAAAAGACCCATGTTGCAAATCTTTATCGCGGGTGCGGTTGCCTTTGTCGTGTCCATTGGGCTGACACCGGTACTGATCCGCTGGTTCTCCGCCGAGGGCTTGGGCCAGGAGATTCGTGAGGAAGGGCCGAAGTCGCACTTTAAGAAGCGCGGCACCCCGACAATGGGCGGCATCGCTGTGCTCGCCGGAATTGTCTTCGGCTACCTGGTGGCCGTGTTGGTGGGGCTGATGACCACCGGCGCAGGGCCGGGCGTGAGCGGCTGGCTGGTGCTGGGGCTGACACTGGCCCTGGGCGGCCTGGGCTTTGCCGACGACTACATCAAGCTGGTTAAAGGCCGGAACTTGGGCCTCAATGCGAAGGCGAAGCTGGTCGGCCAGCTGGCCACCGCAATCATTTTCGGCCTGCTGATCCTGCAATTCCCGAATTCCCGTGGCCTTACCCCGGGTTCCACCCACCTGTCGGCAATCCGCGACATGGCCACCTTCGACATCGCCATCGGGCCGGCCGTCATCGGCACGATCATCTTCCTGGTGTTCATCTACCTGGTGATTTCCGCATGGTCGAACGCGGTGAACTTGACCGACGGCTTGGATGGCCTTGCCGGTGGAGTGACCGCCCTGGTCATGGGTGCCTACGTGCTGATCACTTTCTGGCAGTTCCGTAATTCTTGCTCCGTCAGCGCCGAGGCCGCGTGCTACGTCGTCCGCGATCCGCTGGACCTGTCCATGTTGGCGTCTGCTGGCCTGGGCGCCTGCCTAGGCTTCCTGTGGTGGAACGCGGCCCCGGCGAAGATCTTCATGGGTGATACCGGTTCCTTGGCCCTCGGCGGCCTGGTGGCGGGCTTGTCCATCACGACTCAGACCGAGCTGCTGATGATCCTGATCGGAATCATCTTCGTCATCGAGGCAGCTTCCGTCGTCATCCAGGTGGTCTCCTTTAAGACCACCGGCAAGCGCGTGTTCCGCATGGCGCCAATCCACCACCACTTCGAGAACAAGGGCTGGGCGGAAACGACTGTCGTTATTCGCTTCTGGCTGCTCGCCGGCGTTGCCGCAATGTCCGGTCTGGGACTGTTCTATACCGAATGGCTCAGCAGCGCTAGCTGGTAGCGATGGCTGGCGGTCTTCCCCTCGAATGAACGAGACCCGAACTCACACAATTGAACCACCCGAATTGCTCTACCTAAGGACCTAAAGCCGTGGAAGCCACACACGCACTCCAGCCCACAGACGCCCTACACACCATGCGTACCCAGACAGTTCTGGTCGCGGGTGCAGGCGTGGCCGGACGGGGCGTGATCTCCATGCTGTGCGCCCTGGGCGCCCGCACGGTCGTGGTGGCCGACGACAATACCCAGGCTCTGAGCCACATCGCCGACGGCGGCGAGACCGAGCTGCGCCTGCTGGGGGTCGCTGATGCCGTCGATAGCCTCGGCCACTTGGCACCCCAGTTGGTCATTACCTCTCCCGGTTGGAAGCCAGAGTCACCGCTGCTGGTCCGCGCCGCCGAGCTGGATATCCCCGTGATCGGCGACATCGCCGCGGCCTGGCTGGCCGACCAAGCCGGAGTCTTCGGCGAGCCCCGTACCTGGCTGGCCATCACCGGCACGAACGGAAAGACCACGACCACCGCCATGCTGACCTCCATGCTGGTGGCCGACGGACGCTCAGCCTTGGCGGTCGGGAACATCGGTATCGCCCCCTCGGCAGCCCTGGCGGCACAGCACCGTGGCGAACCCCGCGCGGACATTTTCGTCGCGGAGGTCTCCAGCTTCCAGCTGCACTGGGCGCCCATGTTTGCACCCTCTGTCGGCTGCATTCTGAACCTCGCCGAGGATCACTTGGATTGGCACGGGAGCTACGAAAACTACTGTGCCGACAAGGCGCAGGCCTTGACCGCCGAGTGGCCTGTCCTGGCTGTGGATGACGCCGACGTGCTGGCCACCGCACGCGCCCGCCACGTGGCAGCGCGCAGTGCCTACACGATTCACGATCCGGAGGAGGTGGCGTCACTAGAAAAAACAACAACGACCCTTGAGCGCGCCACCGGCGTGCGCGATGGGCGACTGGTCGAGGTCATCTACGGCAGCGACGGCGAACCGAACCAGATTGTGGACCTGGCTCCGGCGCAGGGGATTAGCCCACCCGGACCGGCGGGCCTGGCCGATGCCGCAGCGAGTGCGGCGATGGCCCGGGCGCTGGGCGTGGCTCCCGAAGCGATTGCCAGTGCGCTGGCCGGATTCCAAGTGCAAGCGCACCGAGGGCAGGTGGTGCTGGACCACGGTGGTGTGACCTGGATCGACAACTCCAAGGCAACGAACCCGCACGCCGCAGAGGCCGCCCTGCGCGGCCAACGCAACGTGATCTGGGTGGCCGGCGGGCAATTGAAGGGCGCGGCGGTCGATGGGCTGATCCGCGCGATCGGCGGTGGTCTGAAGGCAGTGGTGGCCCTCGGCGTGGATCGGGCGGAGCTCGTCGCGGAGGTGTCGCGCCAGCTGCCCGATCTTCCGGTCACTGTTATTGACGCCACCGATCCAGAAGAAGCGATGCGTGCCGTCGCGCGCGCCGCCCATGAGCTGGCAGAACCGGGCGATAGTGTGGTTCTAGCGCCCGCGGCGGCATCGCTAGACATGTACACCGGCATGAGCCAGCGTGGCGACCTATTCGCCCAGTATGCGGTGGCATATGCTGAAGCCGAATCCGATGCCTAAAGAGGAAAGGGGGTAACGGAAACATCATGGCTTTACCGGAATCCAGTTCGAAACGACGACAGAGCATTCCCGGGGCAAAGGAGCCCCAGACGACCGAGGAGCGGGACGAGCGGGGATTGGGCTCGCTGCAACGCAAGTTCACTGCACAATTGGCCACCCCACAGCTGAACTACAAGGTTCTGCTGGGCGTTACGGTGTGCCTCACCGGACTTGGACTGGTGATGGTTCTGTCGTCGTCCATGGTGACCTCCTACGCCAACGGCGCGAGCGTGTTCAGCGAGTTCATCAAGCAAGCCGTTGTGGTGTTCATCGGCTTGATTGTCATGTGGTTCGCACTGCGAATGCGGCCGCAGACAATTAGGAAGTACTCCCCGTGGCTGTTGGTGATCGCCGTGGGAATGCTGCTCGCGGTACTGATCCCCGGCGTGGGTGTCGGTGCGGATGAGGTTGGCTCGAACTCGTGGATCCGCATCGGCCCGATCGGTGTGCAGCCTTCCGAGGTGGCAAAGATGGCCCTGGCCGTGTGGGGCGCTGCGACAGTGTCCTACCGCGCGCGAGCCACGCAGAGGCTCAACACCGGGCTCGGCGCATTCATCGCCGTCAGCGCCGTGATTCTGATCCTCGTGATGGCCCAGAAGGACCTGGGCATGATGTTCTCCGTCGGCATCGTTGTCGCCGCGCTGATGTTTTTCGCCGGCGTGGATCGTAGGGTTTTCTTCGCGCTGCTGGCTGTGGTCGGTCTGTTTGGCGCTTTTGCGATTACGCAGGCAAGCTTCCGTGGTGCCCGCATTACGACGTGGAAAGACGCCCTGACTCTGAACTTCGGTGAAACCACTACCCAGGGCGCGGCTTACCAGTCGCACCAGGGCATCCTTTCCCTGTCCGATGGTGGGCTGTTCGGCGCAGGGCTGGGGCAGTCCCGCGCGAAGTGGTTCTACCTTCCCGAGGCGAAGAACGACTTTATCTTCGCCATCGTTGGCGAAGAGCTGGGCATGTTCGGCGCCGTATTCGTCGTAATCCTTTTCGGCATGCTTGGCTGGTTCGGCATTCGCACTGCGATGGCCCAGGCGGATCCATTCCTGCGGCTGTTGGCGGCCACCCTGACGATCGGTATCTCCGTTCAGGCGTTCTTCAACATGGGCTACGTCGTGGGCCTGCTGCCGGTGACGGGTATTCAGCTGCCCCTCATCTCCGCCGGTGGTTCCTCGGCAATCATCACCCTGCTTTCCATGGGGCTGTTGTGCAACTGTGCGCGCAATGAGCCGGAGACAGTGTCCTCGATGCAACACGAAGGTCGCCCATTGATCGACCGCATTCTGTTGCTGCCGGAACCGCAGGGCTACAAGGCAGGCGAGCAGCGCCGTACGCAGCGGCGCGAGACCGCCTATAGCTATGGCACGCCGGTGACCCGACCACAGCCGGGAGGTAGCCGGGGCAGCCAAGACGTGCGCCGCGAACGCGACCGGGTGGAGGAGTCTATCCGCCGGGTCGGCGGCGAGTCGCGCCTGCGTGGCTACGATGGGGTACGAAGGCAGAATCTTCCCCCGACGGCAACGCCCAAGCCCATCCCGCGGAGCCGTCAGCGGGCGGACGATGCGGGGCAGAGACGAGCCCGCAAAACCCGCAGAACTATCGACGATCGACACAGGAGGCGCTAGCCCTTGACCTCGCAGCCACAAGCCGACCGGAAGCTATCAGTTGTCGTGGCCGGCGGCGGCACCGCCGGCCACATTGAACCAGCTATGGCCGTGGCAGAGGCGGTTCGTGCGCAGCGCCCAGACGCGCGCATCACTGCCCTGGGCACGACCCGCGGGTTGGAGAGCACACTCGTCCCAGCACGTGGTTTTGATCTGGAGCTGATCCCACCGGTGCCGGTTCCGCGCAAGGTAAACAAAGACCTGATCACGTTGCCGATGCGACTGGGGAAGGCCTTGAAGGCCACCAAGCGGGTACTGCGTGAGGTAGAGGCGGATGTGGTCATCGGCTTCGGCGGCTATGTTTCCGCCCCGGCCTACCTGGCCGCACGCGCCCTGAAGATCCCGTTCTTTGTCCACGAGGCCAACGCCCGGGCGGGCGTTGCCAACAAGCTGGGCGTGAAGCTGGGCGGAACAGGGCTGGCGGCTGTTGAAGATTCGGGCCTGGAGGCCGAGGTTGTCGGAATTCCGGTGCGCGACGCGGTACTGAACCTGGATCGCGCCGCCCTGCGCAGCGAGGCCCGCGAATTCTTCGGTGTGGACCCCGACGCGCCACTGCTGTTGGTCACCGGTGGTTCCCAGGGCGCGCGCAGCATCAACGAGGCCGTGGTGAATGCAGCCAAGACACTGCAGGATGCCAACATCGGAGTACTGCACGCCTATGGCAAGAAGAACCAGGTGGAGCTCCCGCAGGAAGTGCAGGAAGGCACACCCCCGTACGTAGCGGTTCCGTACATCGAGCGGATGGATCTGGCGCTGGCGGCCGCGGATGCGATCCTCTGCCGATCCGGCGCGATGACCGTCGCCGAGGTTTCCGCGGTGGGCCTTCCCGGTATCTACGTGCCGCTGCCGCACGGCAATGGTGAGCAGGAACTCAACGTGCGTCCCATTACTCACGCTGGTGGCGGTGTGATCATCAAGGACGCGGAGCTGACCGAGCACCGCGTGGCGCAGGAAGTCATTCCACTGTTGCGCGATGAGACCCGCTGGCAGGCCGCCAGCCTAGCCACCCTGGCAGCTGGCCACCGCGATGCAGCGCAAAAGATCGCCGACAAGATCATCGCCGCAGCAGAATCCGAATAGCTGAGCTGTCCGAGCCCAATACCGAGCCCAATACCGAGCCCAAGACCGAGCCCGAGCACTCGTGCTAGCACCTACCCCCTCCGTCCTCTAGAAAGGCACCTACTTCCCCGATGAGCGAGCAGCCCCAGACCACGGACCTCACCCGCGTGCACATGGTGGGTATCGGCGGTGCCGGAATGTCCGGCATTGCCCGCATTCTGCTGGACCGCGGCTACAAGGTCAGCGGTTCCGACATGAAGGAATCGCGCAGCGTCATGGCGTTGCGAACTGCCGGAGCGGCGATCCAGGTGGGGCACTCCGCGGATAACCTGCGCCTGTCGGGGGAGCTGCCGTCGGTGGTCGTGACCTCCTTCGCTGCGATTCCGCAGGACAACCCGGAGCTTGTCGCGGCTCGCGAGGCAGGCATTCCAGTGATTCGCCGCTCCGACGTTCTGGCGCTGTTGATGCAGAACCGGCGCGCATTCCTGCTGGCCGGTACCCACGGCAAGACCTCGACCACTTCGATGGCCGTCGCGGCACTGCAGGCTGCGCACCAGGATCCGTCGTTCGCGATCGGCGGCCAGCTGAACCGAGCGGGCACGAATGCCCACCACGGCACCGGCGAGATCTTCGTCGCCGAGGCCGACGAGTCTGACGGCTCCTTCCTGTCCTACTCGCCCGAGGTCGCTGTGGTCACGAACATCGAGCCCGACCACCTGGATTACTTCAAGACGGAGGCGGCCTACCGCGAGGTCTTTGAGAAGTTCGCCCACTGCATCGTTCCCGGTGGCTATCTGGTCGCTTGCCTGGACGATCCGGGTTCCGCTGCTCTTGCGGAGGGGCTTGTGGCCGCCGCGTCGAGCGGCGAGGCCCAGCCGTTCACCGTTGTTGGTTATGGCACTGCCGAGGGGTGTGACGCCCACTCTTCCGTGCCCCCAGCAGCCATCATCGATAGCACGGAGGTCACCGCCGAGGGCACCGTTTCCACCCTGCGCCTGGCTGAGGCCGTGGGACAGGGTGCGGGTACGTACTTCCTGCGTGTAGCCATCCCGGGTACGCATATGGTGCTTAACGCCACGGCCGCGGCGCTAGGTAGCGTGCTGCTGGGCGCGGACGTGGAAAAGGTCATCGAGGGAATTGGCGGTTTCGACGGGGTACGTCGACGCTTCGAGTACCACGGCACCCGCCGGGAGGTCGAGGTCTACGACGACTACGCCCACCACCCGACCGAGGTCGCGGCTGTGCTGTCCGCCGCACGCCAGCGTGTGCAGGCCCGAGGCGGGCGCATCGTCGCCGTATTCCAGCCGCACCTGTACTCCCGCACAATCAACTTTGCGGCCGAGTTTGCCGAGGCGTTGTCGTTGGCCGATCAGGTGGTTCTGCTGGATATCTTCGGGGCCCGCGAAGAGCCCGTGGAGGGCGTGGATTCCCGCATTATCGGCAACAAGATCGACAGTGCTACCGAATGGGTATTCGAGCCCGATTTCTCCGCTGTGGCCGGGGTTGTCGCCAACCTGGCGCAGCCCGGCGACATGGTGCTGACCATCGGCGCGGGTACCGTGACGATGCTGGCCGACGAGATCTTGTTGCAGCTGGATAGTGGTGACCGCGGATGAGCGGGGCGTCAAGAATAAAGACCAACAAACGCAGCGCCACCAACAAGCGCAGCGCTGACAAGGGGCGCAACCCCCGGAGGAAGCGGCTGCAGTGGCTGGTCGCCGGGCTGGTAGCCCTGGTCGTGTTGCTGGGCGTGGTGGTGTATGCGGCGCCGATTCTGAGGGTTTCGCAGATCGACGTGCAGGGCACCACCAACGCAGATGCGGAGGCCATCCGTACAGCGAGCACCATCAACGCGGGCGATAACATGTTGCGACTGGACATTGCTGGTGCGGCGCAGAGCGTATCCAAGGTGCCGTGGGTCGAGAAGGTGACGGTGAAGCGTTCCTGGCCTACGACGGTGACCATCGACGTCACGGAGCACAAAGCGATCGGCTATGTCATGGACGGGGACACGCCACACGTGGTGGACGAGAATGGTCAGATTTTCCTGACGGGTGTGAAGCCCGAGGGTGCTTTGGAGTTCAAGAAAACTAAGGCTGATGATGCGCGAGCTATCCAATCGGCGACGCAGGTGATCACTGCGCTGTCCGATGATCTGCGGGGCAAGCTGGAGGGAATCGAAGCCGAATCGGCGGATAGCATCAAGCTGTTTTTCCCTAATCAGGCCGTGTATTGGGGATCTTCCGAGAGGGCCGACGAGAAGGCGGAAGCGACCCGTATTGTGCTGGGGCGCGAGGGGAATTGGAACGTCTCCAACCCCGCAATGCCCACCGTGAAATAGGGGCGAAACCCCAGCTTAAGCTTTAAGTTGAACTTTAAGGATACGACACGCCACCAAAAATGTGCGCCGCTAAATGCTTGACGGCTAGGAAGATGGACGGCAACAGCAAACCGGTAAATCTCAAAGCACGAAAACTTTAGGAAGGCGGAAAAACGCACATGACGAATCCTGGAAACCACCTCGCCGAGATCAAGGTGGTCGGCGTCGGCGGCGGCGGAGTGAACGCCGTCAACCGCATGATCGACGAGAAGCTGCAGGGCGTGGAGTTCATCGCGATCAACACCGACGCGCAGGCACTGATGCTCACTGATGCGGACATCAAGCTGGATATCGGCCGCGAAGAAACCCGTGGCCTGGGTGCAGGTGCTAACCCCGAGGTGGGCCGCAAGTCCGCCGAGGATCACAAGGACCAGATCGAGGAGATCCTGGCCGGCGCTGACATGGTCTTCGTCACCGCTGGCGAGGGTGGCGGCACCGGTACCGGCGCCGCCCCGGTCGTTGCGAACATCGCCAAGAAGCAGAATGCTCTGACCGTCGGCGTGGTTACCCGTCCTTTCGGCTTTGAGGGTCGCCGCCGTAGCAAGCAGGCCATGGAGGGCATCGAGGCCCTGCGCGAGGTGTGCGACACGCTGATCGTTATCCCCAACGATTCGCTGCTGAAGATGTCCGAAGAGCAGCTGTCCATGATGGAGGCTTTCCGCAAGGCCGACGACGTGCTGCTCAGCGGTGTGGAGGGCATCACCAAGCTGATCACTACCCCCGGTGTGATCAACGTGGACTTCGCCGACGTGCGCTCCGTTATGACCGACGCGGGCTCCGCCCTGATGGGTATCGGCACCGCCCGCGGCGACCAGCGCGCCGTCAAGGCCACCCAGGCAGCCATCAACTCCCCGCTGCTGGAAAGCACTATGGAAGGCGCGAAGGGCGTGCTGCTGTCCTTCGCCGGCGGCTCCGACCTGGGCCTGTTGGAGGTCTCCCAGGCTGCTGATCTGGTGGAGGAGAAGGCCGACGAAGACGTCAACCTGATCTTCGGCACCATCATCGACGATCAGTTGGGCGACGAAGTCCGCGTGACCGTCATCGCCACCGGCTTCGATGATTCCCCGTCCGCCTCGTCCGTCAACGAGCGCGCCGGTGCACACCGCGCGCCGGAGGCTGCCAACGCAACCGCTGGAGCTGCAGCCGGCGCTGCCCAGCCGACGAACCTATTCGGCGGCCAGGAGGCTCCGCAGGCTGGTCAGGCTTCCCCGGCACAGCCGGAGCCGCAGGCAACCATTGACCCGGCCACCCCGCAGGCAGGTGCGCAGACCAGCTTCGCGCAGCGTCGCGGTACCGTCCCGCAGCAGGCTCCGTCCACCCAGTCCACCCAGTCCGGTGGCCTGTTTACCTCCGCGGCGCAGGAGCCGCAGAACCCCACCCACGCCGGTGTGGATCTGTCGGAGGATGAGGACGACCTGGATCTGCCGGACTTCAATTAAAGTCCCTCCGCCAGTTAGGAGCTATCCGTGACCCAGGACCAGCACCCGCGGGTGCGCAAGGTATTCACCGACCGCAACGGTGGGGCTTCCACCGGCCCCTATGCGTCGTTCAACTTGGGCGACCATGTGGGCGACGACCCGGCTGCTGTGGCTCATAACCGCCAGCGTCTGGCCGATGTTTTGGGGTTGGGCGTGGAGCGCCTGGTGTTCATGGAGCAGATCCACTCGCCGAACGTCACGGAGGTCACCGCCGACCACCTCACGTCTGGCGAATCTGCGGTGATTGAGGCTACTGACGCCCTCGTCACCACCATGCGGGGCACAGCCCTGATCGTCCTCACCGCCGACTGCGTTCCGGTTTTGCTGTCCGATGAGGATGCGGGCGTGGTGGCCGCGGTACACGCTGGCCGCATGGGCGCACGCAATGGAATTGTGCGCCGCACGGTTGCCCGCATGGAGGAGCTGGGGGCAGTGCCCAGCAATATTCACGCACTGCTCGGCGCCGCCGCCAGCGGCGAGAACTACGAGGTGCCGCAGGCTATGGCGACTGACGTGGAGGCTAAACTCCCCGGCTCGGCTACCACCACCGCTCAGGGCACCACAGGGTTGGACATCCGTGCTGGTCTGACCCGCCAACTACTTTCCCTTGGGGTGCGCAGCATCGACGCGGACCCCCGCTGTACCATTGCGCCGGAGAACTCCGATCGCTTCTTCTCCTATCGCCGGGAGGGGACGACGGGTCGCCAGGCTGGCGTAGTGTGGATGCCATGACTGAGCAGACGAGCGAGCACCGTGCGCCGGACGAGCTGCCTGGCGGGTCGACAGACCTCGGGCCGCGCGGCCAGGAGATCGCCCGGAACCTAGCCCGCGTGCGTCAGCGTATCGCGGTAGCTGGGGGAGCAGACCTGCTGCCGATCACCAAGTTCCACGTTGCCGAGGACCTTAGGGTTTTGACACGGCTGGGCGTCACCGCCGTCGGCGAGAACCGCGAACAAGAAGCGCGCGACAAACACGCGCAACTGGCGGAGACAGGACTGCAGTTCCACATGGTGGGGCAAGTGCAAACGAAGAAGGCGAATTCCGTGGCGCGGTGGGCAGCCGCCGTGCACACCGTGGATTCGCTGAAGCTCCTCAACGCGCTGGACAGAGGTGCTGGGTTGGCGCTTGAACGCGGCGACCGGGATAGTGCCTTGCCGGTGCTGCTGCAGTTCAGCGCCGACGGTGACCCGCAGCGTGGCGGGGCGGTGGAAGCCGATATCGACCAGCTGGCCGATGCCGCCGCGGAAGCCGCTAACTTGGAGCTGCGAGGGCTCATGACGGTGCCGCCACTAGGGGTCGATCCGGCAGCCGTGTTCGCTCGCGGGCGACAGCTCGTTGAGCGCATCTCTGACCGGGTTCTCGGTGCGCCGGTTTACTCCGCTGGAATGAGCGGTGACCTGGAGATTGCCATCGCGGAAGGCTCCACGCTGGTGCGTGTCGGTACGGATATTATGGGCGCGCGACCAGTACTTTAAAGCACATAGCCAACAGAACAACACTAAATTAATTAAGCAACGGAAGGTTCCTTTAGAGCAATGGCAGACAACTTTATGGACAAGACCAAGCGCTTCTTCGGTTTTGATTCCGTGGAATCCTACGAAACGGATTACTACAGCGACGGCTACAGCTCCCGGGAACGCGATCGCGAGGCTGACCGTGACGCACACGAGCCTTCCTACCGCTCTCGTGCCGACCGGGATCGTCTGGGTGCTGACCGTGAGGATCGCTACCGTCGCTCCGAATACTCTGATCGCGAGGATCGTTACTCGTCGCGCGGTTCTCGCTACTCTTCTTCCGCTGACTCCTACGCTGAAGCGCCGGCGGAGGAAAAGACGCCCTCGGCTTTCGTGTCTTTCACCCTGAGCTCCTACACGCAGGCCAGTGAGCTGGTAGATAACCTGAAGGCTCGCGAGGTTGTCGTATTCTCCCTGAGCGGCATGGAAAAGGGTGAGGCCAAGCGCGTGCTGGACTTCGCTGCTGGTCTGAGCCGTGGTCTGGACGCACAATTGAAGAAGCTGAAGGGCGTGCGTAACTTCATTCTGCTGCCAAAGGGCGTAACCCTGGCGC
Source organism: Corynebacterium sp. LK28 (assembly GCF_014335105.1). Classification (NCBI taxonomy): domain Bacteria; kingdom Bacillati; phylum Actinomycetota; class Actinomycetes; order Mycobacteriales; family Corynebacteriaceae; genus Corynebacterium; species Corynebacterium sp. LK28. Next base: position 225,828 of record NZ_PDGZ01000001.1, read on the forward strand.
AGGATCAGCTGGATGCGATTGCTGAGTCGCTCTAGCCCCTTGCGGGAGACCCTTCAAGCGCCCCTAGACCGACATCCGAACTCTGTTGGGGAGAGACCTCTTAAGTGAATGAAATTCTCATTGTTCTGCTGTGGCTGATTCGCTTTTATGTGCTGATTTTGATTCTGCGCATCATCATCGAAATGATTCAGTCCTTTTCCCGCAATTGGCGGCCGCAGCGATGGTTCAGCATCCTCGCCGAACCGCTGTTTGTCGTAACGGATCCGCCGGTCAAGGCGCTAAGGAAGCTGATTCCACCTATCCAGCTCGGGGGAGTGGGACTGGATGTTTCGGTGCTGGTGCTGTTCTTCGGACTGCAAATTCTCAGTAGAGTACTTGCAGCACTTATTCACTAGTGAGCCACCTTTTATGGGGTGGTACTTTTGGGGAACAAAAGGGTAGGGGGTAGTGAATGGGGGAGGTAAAGAACGGACATAGCTCAAAAGCTTGTGAATGTCCGTTCATATCTTTATTATTAAAGGCATCTTCGCGGTAAGTGAGTGAGGCTGCGGAGATGTCGTGTGTAGTGACGAAAGCCGCTGCTGGTCGAGAATGTGGGTCTTGGCTGGCGGCGGCTTTCCCCTTTCGGTCACTTGTTACAACGCGGGGGAGTGTGGAGCGTTACGTGCTCTGCTAAAGAAAATTAAAAAGTGTCATTTGGGGGTAATAGCAGGGGGTGAGGCACGTGGGGTGATAACTGTGAGGCTGATGTGATTACGGTCGACTCAAGTTGAGTGAAGTTGAGCAGTGGTTAAGGTGTTAATCTAGAGCTAAAGTTGAGACTGATACAACAGATGCTGGTATGCTTTGTATCTGTTTCATAAACCATCAATAGTTTTCATCACTGTTGCGAACGCCTTCTAGCACTTTGAGGCAATCCGAAAGGGAAAGGGACAACCTATGCCACTCACTCCGGCTGATGTGCACAACGTAGCTTTTAGCAAGCCGCCGATCGGCAAGCGTGGTTACAACGAGGACGAGGTCGATCAGTTCCTGGACCTCGTGGAGGACACTCTTGCGGAACTGCAGGACGAAAACTCCGACCTCAAGCTGAAGGTAGACCAGCTGGAGTCCGGCTCCGCTGGCGCCGGCGCTGCCGGCGTAGCGGGTGCCGCAGGCGCCACCAAGGTGGATGAAGCTGCCCTGCGTCGCGAGATCGAGGCTGATCTGCGCCGCAAGTTCGAGTCCGAGTACTCCACCAAGCTGGAGCAGGCTCGCAAGGATGCCCGTGCAGAGGCACAGGCTCAGCAGGGAACCGCACAGCCACAGGGTGCAGCTGCTTCCCAGGTCAACGCTGATGAGATTGAGAAGAAGATCAAGGCGGACTACGAGGCCAAGCTGAAGGCTGCCGAGGAGCGCGCTGCGAAGGCAGAGAAGGCTGCCGAGGATGCAAAGATGCAGGCTCCGGCCCAGGCTTCCGGTTTCGCATCCCAGGGTGCTGTCGCTTCCGGCGACGGCAAGTCCGGCGTTGCTACCGCCGAGACCCACATGCAGGCCGCTCGCGTCCTGTCTCTGGCACAGGAGATGGCAGATCGCCTGACCGGCGATGCCAAGGCAGAGTCCTCCAGCATGCTGGAGGAGGCTCGCGCTACCGCTAAGAAGACCATCGACGACGCGGACAACAGCTCCAAGAACACTCTGGCAGACGCCAAGCAGCGTTCCGAGGCTCAGCTGTCCGACGCGAAGACCCGCTCCGAGAAGATGCTGGCGGACGCCGAGGAGAAGTCCAACGCACAGCTGGCAGATGCAAAGCAGAAGTCCGAGGTCATGATCTCCGACGCTACTGCGCAGTCCCAGGCGCAGATCCGCTCCGCACAGGAGAAGGCAAACGCCCTGCAGGAGGACGCAGAGCGCAAGCACACCGAGATCATGAACACGGTAAAGAAGCAGCAGGCTACCCTCGAGGCACGCATCGAAGAGCTGCGCACCTACGAGCGCGAGTACCGCACCCGCCTGAAGACCTTCCTGGAGTCTCAGCTGGAAGAGCTGAACAGCCGCGGCACCGCAGCCCCCGCAGGTTCCATCGAGGTCGAGGGCGACAACAAGTAAGCAGTTCCAGAGCCCACCGGCTCTAACCGCACCGACGACCGCTAGGAGGATACACAGACGATGCTTTTCGCAGCGATCCTCCTGGCGGTCGTCGGTTTTGTGGCGCTCGTTGTCAGCCTGGCCGTCGGATCCACCTCCTGGGCGTGGGTCTGCGTGGCTGTGGCAGCAGTAGGCGTGGCGCTGTTCATCTTCGACCTGGTTCGCCACCGCAAGCGCTAATGCTTTGAGTACCCCACGAGCACCCCACGTCGCCACCCCATATGCGCAGCGTGTAGGGTTAAAGGCGATTGACAACTTAATAGCCCTAACCACGCAACGATCCGGCCATCACCGGGGAGCGTTCCTGGAAGAACGGATGCGCGCAGCGCATCTCACTAGACCCGGGCGGAATCGCGGCACGTCACAGCCGTAAGTGAAGAAGTGGGCGAGCCCCCTGCGCAAAGCTTTGGCTAAAGCGGGCTCGTCAATCAGGGTGGTACCGCGCTGGGTTTTAATACCCATGCGTCCCTGTTGTTTTTAATGGCACGTTCGCCGGTTCACGCCGGTGGGCGTCATAAAGAAAAAGACCAAAGACAACAGCGAACGACAGAGTTAGGAACCACCATGGCTGAAGCAACTCCCGCAGGCGGCGCTTACCCGCGCGTCGATATGTCCAACGGCGGCTCGACTGCATTCCCCGCTCTCGAAGAAAACGTACTGAAGTACTGGGCGAAAGACGGCACCTTTAACGAATCGGTCGCTGCCCGCGACAACGCCGAAGAATACGTCTTTTACGACGGCCCGCCGTTCGCCAACGGCCTCCCGCACTACGGCCACCTGCTGACGGGCTATGTCAAGGACATCGTTCCGCGCTACCAGACCATGCAGGGCAAGAAGGTCGCCCGAGTTTTCGGCTGGGACTGCCACGGACTGCCCGCCGAGCTAGAGGCGGAAAAGCAGCTGGGCATCAAGGATCGCGCCGGTATCGAAGAGATGGGCATGCGCTCGTTCAACGACTACTGCGCGACCTCCGTGCTGCGCTACACGGATGAATGGAAAGAATACGTCACCCGCCAGGCACGCTGGGTGGACTTCGACAATGGCTACAAGACGATGGATCCGGGATTTATGGAGTCCGTCATGTGGGCCTTCAAGACCCTCTACGACAAGGGCCTGATCTACCAGGGCTTCCGCGTGCTGCCGTACTCCTGGGCAGAGCACACGCCGCTGTCGAACCAGGAAACCCGCCTGGACGATTCCTACAAGATGCGCCAGGATCCAACCATCACGGTGACTTTCCCGATCACCGGTGCGACCGAGGGAACGGCCTCCGTAGAGACTCTGGCGCAGCACCCGGAGCTGGCCGATGCTGCATTTATCGGCTGGACGACCACCCCGTGGACCACGCCGGCGAACCTTGCTCTGGCCGTTAACCCGGAGGTTGTCTACGCCGCGGTGCGGATTGGGGATGACGCCGCAGGAGCCGACGGAGCAGAGGGCATGCACGGTGCGACCGTGGTGCTGGCCGACGACCTGCGCGGTGCGTATGCCAAGGAGCTCGGCGAGAAGGCCGAGGTGCTGGGTACGTTCACCGGTGCGCAGCTGGAGGGCATGACCTACGAGCCGCTGTTCGGATACTTCGCCGAGCGCGCGGGTGAGAAGGTCGACGGCGGCGAGGGGAACCCGGGCAGCGAGTTTAAGGCGGGTGCCTTCCGTGTGCTGTGCGCCGACTACGTCACTACCGCCGACGGTACGGGCGTGGTTCACCAGGCGCCGGCCTTCGGTGAGGACGATATGTTTACCTGCGAGGCTGCGGGTATCGACCTGGAGATTCCGGTGGACATGGACGGCAAGTTCACCTCCCTGGCGCCCGAGTATCAGGGTCAGCTGGTCTTCGACGCGAACAAGGCCATCATCAAGGATTTGAAGGCTGCGGGCCGCGTGCTGCGCCACCAGACGATCGAGCACTCCTACCCGCACTCCTGGCGCTCCGGCGAGCCGCTGATCTACATGGCGCTGCCGTCTTGGTTCGTCGCCGTGACCAAGTTCCGCGACCGCATGGTGGAGCTGAACCACGAGCAGATCGAGTGGGCGCCTTCCCATATCCGCGACGGTCAGTTCGGCAAGTGGCTGGAGGGCGCGCGCGATTGGAATATCTCCCGCAACCGCTACTGGGGCGCGCCGATCCCGGTGTGGGTCTCCGACTCCGAGGAGTACCCGCGCATGGATGTCTACGGCTCCCTGGAGGAACTGGAGCGCGACTTCGGCCGCAAGCCGGCCTCGCTGCACCGCCCGGACATTGACGAGCTGACCCGCCCGAACCCGGATGACCCGACGGGCAAGTCCACCATGCGCCGCGTGCCGGAGGTGCTGGACTGCTGGTTCGAGTCCGGCTCTATGCCGTTCGCGCAGAAGCACTACCCGTTCGAGAACAAGGAGTGGTTCGATAGCCACTCTCCGGCGGACTTCATCGTGGAGTACTCCGGCCAGACTCGCGGCTGGTTCTACACCATGCACGTTTTGTCCACCGCGCTGTTCGACCGCCCGGCGTTCAAGAAGGTCGTAGCCCACGGCATCGTGCTGGGTGACGACGGGCTGAAGATGAGTAAGTCCAAGGGCAACTACCCGAACGTCAACGAGGTTTTCGACCGCGACGGCTCCGACGCTATGCGGTGGTTCCTCATGAGCTCGCCGATCCTGCGCGGCGGCAACCTGATCGTCACCGAGCAGGGCATCCGCGAAGGCGTACGCCAGGCGATGTTGCCGATGTGGAATGCGTACTCCTTCCTGCGACTGTATGCCTCCCAGCCCGCGCAGTACGATACGTCGTCCACCAACGTGCTGGACCGCTACATCCTGGCGAAGCTGCACGACACTGTGCAGGCCGTATCCGATGCGCTGGATAACACCGATATCGCCACCGCGTGCGATGAGATCCGCTGGTTCTGCGACGCACTGACCAACTGGTACGTGCGCCGTTCCCGCGACCGCTTCTGGGCAGGCGACGCGGTTCACCCAGAGGCCTTCAACACCCTGTACACCGTGCTGGAGACCCTGAGCCGTGCCGCCGCGCCACTGCTGCCGATGACCACCGAGGTGATCTGGCGCGGCCTGACCGGCGAGCGCTCCGTACACCTGGCGGACTTCCCGAACGCCGCCGATCTGCCTGCGGATGCCGAGCTGGTGGCGGCTATGGACGCCGTGCGCGCCGTGAGCTCCGCGACGAGCTCCCTGCGCAAGGCACACAAGCTGCGCAACCGCCTGCCGCTGCCGAAGCTGACCGTCGCGCTGCCGAATGCCGACGCCCTGGAGGACTTCACCCAGATCATCGCCGACGAAGTGAACGTCAAGGAGGTCGAGCTGACTGCGGACGTGGACAAGGTCGGTCGCTTCGAGGTTGTCGTGAACGCCCGCGCGGCTGGCCCGCGCCTGGGCAAGGATGTCCAGCGCGTGATCAAGGCTGTGAAGTCCGGCAACTACACCGTCGACGGCGCCGGTGCGGTCACCGCTGATGGCATCGAGCTGCAGGATGGCGAATTCACCCGCAAGCTCGTCGCCGCCGACCCGGACCACACCGCCGAGGTCTCCGGTCAGGACGGCCTGGTGGTGCTGGATACCCAGACCACCCCGGAGCTGGAGGCCGAAGGCTGGGCAGCCGACCGCGTCCGCGGCCTGCAGGAGGCCCGCAAGGCCGCCGACCTGCAGGTCACAGACCGGATCCACCTGACCCTGTCCGTTCCTGCGGACAAGGAAGAGTGGGCCCGCACCCACGCGGATGCGATCGCCAAGGAGGTGCTGGCCACGGACGTGAAGATTGTCGTCGGCGAGCAGCTCAGCCACGACGTTGCCGACGGCTGCTCGGCGGACATCGCGGTGGCGTCCTAAAGAAAAGGGCAGTTAGACCCGCAGGGTAGGAACATGCGCTGGGTGGCTCACATCGACATGGATGCGTTTTTCGCCTCCGTCGAGCAGCTCACCCGGCCGACCCTGCGCGACCGGCCCGTGTTGGTCGGCGGGCTGGGTGGCCGTGGGGTGGTGGCCGGTGCCTCTTACGAAGCCCGTGCCTTCGGCGCGCGTTCTGCAATGCCGATGAGCCAGGCCGTACGCCTGTGCAACCACCGCGCGGTGGTGGTGCTGCCGCGCAAGGAGGTCTATACCGCGGCTTCGCGGCGCATCTTCCAGGTCATTAGGGCGCACGCGGGCGTGGTGGAGCAGCTCTCCGTGGACGAGGGCTTTGCCGAGCCGCAGGGGTTGACCAGCGTCGAAGAGGCCCGCGAGTGGGCCGAAAAGCTGCAGGCCACGGTGGAAGAAGAGACCGGCCTGCCAGCATCTGTCGGCATGGCCGCCACCAAGCTGGATGCGAAGATGGCCAGCGATCTAGCCAAGCCCCATGGGGTGTTCGTTGTGCCGCCGGAGTCCCGAATGGAGGTCTTTGACGACCGGTCCGTCGGCGAAGTGTGGGGGATCGGCAAAGTGGCGCAGGGGAAGCTGCACACCATGGGTATCGATACGATCGGCCAGTTCGTAGCAGCGGATGCCGCCGATATCCGCGGGGCTTTGGGGTCCGTCGGCGCGGAGGTGCAGCGCATGGCCGCCGGGGATGATCCGCGCCCTGTTGCTCCCCGCGCGCCCGCCAAACAGGTCAGCGCCGAAAAGACTCTGCAGGTGGACGCGCGCACCACCGCGGAGGCCATGCGCGTGCTGCACGAGACCGCGCTGGCGATGCACCGCCGTCTGTTAAAAGACGGCCGCGCTGCCCGCACCGTTACCGTCAAGACCCGCACCACCGACTTCCAGCTGCACACCAAGTCCGCCGGGCTGCCCGCGCCGACGGAGGACTTCGACAAGATCTTCGCCCTAGCCCAGCGCCTGTTGCCGCGCCCGGAGGAGGCCGGTGCTTTTCGCCTGGTCGGCGTGAGCGTCTCCGGCCTGGTGGCCGATCGCCAGGAGCTGTTGTTCCCCGAACTCGACGGCCCGCCCCTGCCCATCGTCGCTGGTGACGAGACCGAATCGGGTCTTTCTGTCTTTACTCATGACGCCACCACGGCCCAGCCCCGCTGGCGCGCCACCCAGGATGTTTCGCACGTGGAGTATGGGCACGGGTGGGTCCAAGGGGCTGGCAACGGGGTGGTCAGCGTGCGTTTCGAGACCGCCGCGACCGGCCCGGGGAAGACCCGCACCTTCCGGATTGACGACGAGGATCTAAGCCCCGCGGATCCGTTGGACAGTTTGGGCTGGGATCTGGACGGGCTAGTGGAGGAGTGAGCCTAGCGAGAGCGGGGCACGGGGCGCTAGCGGCCGCGGGCGATTTCGTAGAGCAGTTCGATCCGCGCCTGGCTGGGGCGCAGCGCCCCGCCGCTGCGGAGGCCGTCGCGGGCGAGCTGCGCCCCGCCGCCACTGCCGCCGTAGACGAAGGAAACCCCTCCGGTGGGCACGCGGCTGCACACGACCACGGGAAGCTCCCCTGCCTGGGCACTGCGATCGGCGCGCCAGGCGGACAGCTCTGCCGCGACCGCGGTGGGGATGTTGCCGGAGCCCATGGCAGCCAGCACCAGGCCGTGGACCGCGCCGTCGCGCTCCCGCAGCGCGCGGATGAGCAGCCCGTCATCGCCCGCAAAGGTGGTGACTATCGGCACGTTCAGGCCCGCGATCTGCGGCGGGGCGGGGGCGCTTGCGGGTTCGGGCTCTGTTTCTTCCGAGCCGGATCCCGTTCCTTCTGAGCCGGGTGAAGGTGCCTCTTGACCGGAGTCCGCCAGCGCGTTGCGGAAGGCGGTCTCTGCCGTTGTGTGCGCCTTGTACGCCCCGCGGGCGGGCAGGATGGCATCCCCGAAAACGATGTGGACATCCGGGGAGAGCTCACCGGAGGCAAGCGCGGCGAACGCGCGGGAAAGGTTGGCCGGGCCGTCCGGTGCGGCGTCATCACCCGGGCGCTGGGCACCCGTAAACACCACAGGACAGGGCAGATCCAGGGCGCACGCGGCGGCGAGGGCGGATTCCTCCATAGTGTCCGTGCCGTGCAACACCACGATGCCCGCCGGAGTGGGGGAGTAGAAGCGTGCGATGTGGGCGACGAGCTGGTCGATCTGGGGGAGGGTGATGGAGCTGGAGTCGATGCTCATGATGTCGTGTGGCAGGGCCTCGAACCCCTGCGGAACGTGAGCCTGCCTGACAATGTCTGCACAGGTCAGGGTTGGAACAAGGTCGCCTTCGGGGGAGTGGGTGCAGCTGATGGTGCCGCCGGTGCCGAGGACGGGGATCTGCAGGCAGTTCCGCGAGGGGGTGGAAGTCATGTGACCAATGTACGTGACGCTTAGTCGCGTTGATCGAAGATGTTGATGGAGTTTCGGCGAATAGGACGGAGTTGTGCAGGAATACTTGCATGATTATTATGCAGGTATTGCTGCACGATTGAAGGAGGTTCCATGTCCCCTCGCAAGTACCACCACCCGGAGCCTGATGAAATTACCCTGGCCAGGGTGCTGGCAGCCTTGAGCGATCCCACGCGTCTCGAGATGATTCGTCGTCTGGCTGACGGGCTCGAGCACGACAGTCTCGAGCTCGCGGACGACTTGCCCCGGTCGACGCTGACGTACCACACCCGCATGTTGCGGGAGGCAGGGGTGACATGGACCCGGGGGGAGGGGCGTGCATGTCTGATCCGGTTGAGGAGGGAGGATCTCGATCGCTTGTTCCCTGGAGTGCTTTCAGCAGTGGTGGCCAATGCTGTCCCTACAGAGGTACAGGAATGATGGGGCGGCTCTGGCCCTTCGTGGTGGGCAGTGTCGCGCTCGGGCTGGACGCATATGTTGTCGCCGGTCTCCTTCCTACTATCGCCTCATCTCTAGACGCACGCGAAGCTACTGTCGGCCTGGGAGTAGCGGCCTTCACCGGCTCATATGCGATAGCAGGCCCCTTGTTAGCTGGACGCGCGGGAAGGCGGTCACGACAGAGCCTGATCGTGTCCCTGCTTATCTTCACTGTGGCAAACCTAGCCACGGCGTTCTCGCCGACTGTTGAGTTCTTCTTAGGCTCCCGAGTGGTGGCTGGCGCAGCAGCGGGTGTGTATTCACCGCTGTCGTCCGCGGTCGCGGCAGAGATTGCAGGGGAAGTACGTCGTGGACGTGCACTGGCGCTAGTCCTTGCGGGTTTGGCAGTTGGCACCGTATTTGGAGTCCCAGCAGGTCTGGCACTAGCGCAGTACTGGGGATGGCGAGCCGCCATCCTGCTGATCGCAGCTATCGGAGGCGCGGCGCTGGCGGGAACTTTTCTGCGGGGCCGCGACCTGCCTGCTATTCCTGCTTCGGGCGCTCGTGAACGGTTGCTCTCGATCGCGCGACCCAAAAATTTAGTTACGGTGACCGTAACTCTTCTGACAGGTGTCGCTTCTCTGGGGCTTTACACCTACATGACTGTGATTTTGTCCTCAGGGAGCTTGGCGTCTCACCAGACGCTTGCGATCTGGGTCTGGGGCATTGGGGGTGCGGTGGGAGCGCTAGGCGTAGGCAGACTGTTAGACCGGCGTGCCCCGTTGCAACTAAGCATGGTTATACTCGGAGGCCTCACTTTCGCGCTGCTCGGCATGACGCAAGACCAAACCGCGTGGATTTTGGTCGCTAGCCTGTTTCTCTGGGGAATGTGCGGGTGGGCCTCGCTCGCACCTCAGCAACACATCTTGCTTCAGGCGAATCCGGCCGACGGGGCTACAGCTGTGGCTGCGAATGCTTCCGCCAATTACTTGGGGTCCGCACTGGGGGCAATCTTCGGGGCTTTACTGGTTTCCGCAGATGCGACACCAACCGTTCTCTGCATTTCCGCGGCGAGCGTAGCAGTACTGGCGCTGCTCAGTCAGTTTGCTCGGCAGCACATGAGCTCCACGGAATAGTCGTGTATGCCAACGCATGGGGGAGACTGCTTCTGTCATGTCCATCCCTGGTCGACGGTTCGTGCGTTTTGGCGCAAATCACACGAATAACATCTGCAACAGTATGGCTTGTATAGTCGGAACCTGGTTCCCCAAATTTCTTGGGATGTGTACTCCATGTGCACAGCTGTCTACGGCAGTGTGCCACAGAGCACTATTTTCTTACTCGGCTAATTGCACACGATCAGTAGCATTACATTGTCCAACCATCGAAGGAGCATTCTCGTGCGTTCTACCCAGCGCCACTCTCGCAGCACCAAGATCTTTACCCGCGCAACGGCTATCTCCGCCATGCTGGCCGCTGGCCTAACCCTGTCTGCCTGTGGTGGCGATGAGGATTCCTCCGACAATTCCTCGACCTCCAGCTCCGCTAAGTCCAGCGCCGCCCAGTCCGAAGGTGCGGGGGATAGCAAAACCCCGACCGTAGAGCAGCTGGCTGCCGTGCTGAACCGCGCCGTGGACCCCAAGGTGCCGACGGACCAGAAGACCGATACGGTTGTCAACGGCGAGCAGGCACCGGAGCTTTTTGACGCCCTGACGAAGTCCCGCACCGAGTCCGGTGCGACCCTTGAGGTCGTCGAGCCCGTACTGCCGAGCCTGAACCCGGGCAACGTCAACGCCACCGTGAAGCTGACCGTGCCGAACCAGGAACCGCACGTGGTCAGCGACGTGGAGTTCGTTAACGAGGGCGGTAAGTGGAAGCTGGATCAGGGATGGGCCTGCACCCTGGTAGAAAATGTTTTGCCGGACCAGGTTCCGCCGATGTGTAATGAGCTTTAAGCTCCACCCTTAACTAGCGGCTCCCACACCGGGGGCCGCTTTTATTGTTTGGGGCTCCACTTGGACTTCGAGGTCGTGGTTTGCACCACATGTACCGGGGACTTGTCCTGCCCGTAGATGATCTTTGTTTTCACGTTAATGTGCCCGCGGGTCGGCAGTACCTTGTTGAGGTCCAGTGCGATCTGCCCGGTGGACTCCGTGTTCACAGACAGCACCTTCAAATCGGTCTGCGCCAGCGTAGACACAGCAGGCAGGCGCTGAACCTCTACCTTCAAGGAGACAGACTGACCCTGGCGCTCCAGCAGGGTGTAGGTGATGTCCTGCTTCATCGATATATCACCATCGACGCGGTTGGACACTGTCCACTTCGCGCCCACACCGACTGCCGGGGTGGGGAAGACGATGGGGAAGTCATTCATCTGGTTCAGCGCGGATTCCACGCTGGCGCGGGCGGTCTGGCTGGCACTATCGGGGGCGCTGTAGCTGCGCGAGGTCACCCGGCCGTCGACGTCTTGCTCGGAGGACACCTTAAAGCCCTCGGCTGTGGCGATGTCGTCGTTCTTGTCCTCATTCGTGCCGGATGGCTTGCCCACGGTCACGGTGCTCTGGCGGCCCTTGCCATCGGTGGAAGCCTCGGCGGACAGCGGCAGGTGCATCGTCACCTCGTCGTAATCCAGCTCCGCAACATCGGGACTATTTTTGTCATGCCCCTTCGTGTGCTGTTCAAAGCCCTGGGTGGCGTCGAAGGAAACCTCTTGGTTGCCCCCTTGGGAGAACCACACGAGGGGTTCCTGCGGGGTGGCGCCACGGTTCAGCACCTCGATCTTTACACCCGGCACAGCCACGTCGGCTGGCTTAGATTGCGGCTCCTCGGTATCGGAGCAACCAACGGCCGCAAAGGCCAGGCCAATGGCGCTGCACACGGCTAGCGCGGACTTCCTAGAATTACCCACAAGTTCACAGCGTAACAGGCGGACATTAGACTACTTAACCGTGACTTCGAAACGCGCATCTATCGCAGCCTTGACCCTGATGTTTGGGATCATCGCCGTCGACCAGATCACGAAATGGGCGGTCGTCGAGAACCTCGAGCCACAGCGGGCCTACCCCGTTATCGGCGAATTCTTCCGCCTGTACCTGGTGCGCAATCCGGGTGCGGCGTTTTCGATGGGAACCAGCGCCACCATCTTCTTTTCCTGCTTCCAGCTGATCGCCTTCCTGGCCTGTATCGTTCTGGCTCTGCGCACACGCTACTTGGCAGGTGCGCTGCCGATTGGCCTGATCGGGGGCGGCGCAGCGGGCAACCTGATCGACCGTGTTTTTCGCGAGCCGGGAGGTATGCACGGCCACGTTGTGGACTTTCTGTCTTTCGGTAGCTTCGCCATTTTTAATGTTGCTGACGCCGCCATCACCGTCGGAGTGGCGTGTTACGTGATCTACGCATTCTTCATCGAGCCGGCGAATCATGTGCGCGCCGAGCGGGCTAGCGAGTCCAGTGAGGCTAGCGATACCAGCGATACCAGCGAGGTGAGCGAGGGGGAGGAGAGCCGATGACCCGGGAAAACCGAGTGATGCCGGTGCCGGATGGCCTGGCGGGAATGCGCGTGGACGCAGGACTGTCCAAGCTACTGGGGCTCAGCCGTACCGCGGTTGCGGAGCTGGCCGCCGATGGCGACATTCTGCAGGACCAGTCGCCGGTGGGGAAGTCCGATCGGCTCATTGCGGGCGCATGGCTGGACGTGACCCTTCCCGCCCCGCCTCGGGATCTGGCCGCCGAACCGGCCCGGCATGTGGAGGGGATGGAGATCCTGTACTCCGACGAGGACGTCATCGCGGTGGACAAGCCCGTCGGCGTGGCTGCCCACCCCACCGTCGGCTGGGATGGCCCGACGGTGACCTCCGGTCTGGCGGCCGCGGGCTTCCGCATTTCTACTTCCGGTCCGCCTGAGCGCAAGGGAATCGTGCAGCGGCTGGACGTCGGCACCTCCGGCGTGATGATTGTGGCAGCCAGCGAGCGTGCCTACAGCGTGCTGAAGAACGCCTTCCGGGATCGCGAGGTCTCCAAGACCTATCACGCACTGGTGCAAGGGCACCCCGACCCGACGTCCGGCACCATCGATGCCCCCATCGGACGCCACCCCTCCGCAGGCTGGCGCTTCAGCGTGCGCGAGGATGGCAAGCACGCGATTACCCACTACGACACGCTGGAGGCTCACCGCCAAGCCAGCTTGCTGGAGGTCAAACTGCAGACTGGCCGCACGCACCAGATCCGCGTGCATTTCTCTGCCCTGCACCACCCACTGTGTGGGGATCCGATGTACGGTAGCGATCCGAAGCTCTCCGAAAGGCTAGGCCTCAACCGCCAATGGCTGCATGCCGTGGAGCTGGGGTTCCCGCACCCGGATGGGTCGTGGAGAACCGTGCAATCGCCATACCCCCAGGATCTGCAGCAGGCGCTGGATAGGCTGCGGGATGCCAACGGCATCGGCGCGAAAGGCACGAAGAACGCTGGAGGCCACCAGCCGTGAGCCAGTTCCAGCAACACCCCGATCAGCAGTATCGGGGGCGTAGCCCGCAGCAGCTGAAAGCTAACAAGAAGCGCCAGCGCCAGCTGGACTGGGAGGACACCCGCCGACCAGGATGGGTCGCTTGGCTGTCCGGCATTTGCCTCATTGCGATGGGATGTGGCGTCATTGCCATGGGCGCATCAGACCTGACCTCCAAAGCGCCGAACATCAACGGCGACCAGCTCGGCCCCTTCGAAGGCACCCCGGCGCAGTACCGCGAGCACGCGCGCGCACAACTCGACCACATGACCGGCGAAGAACCGCGCTGGGCGCTAGTTTCCCCGGCACCGGAGCACGCATGGAATTCCAGCGAGGTGATCGAGCTGCTCAAGGGCATCGATGCGCGCGTGAGCACCCTCTACTTCGGCGCGACGGCCTATGCGACGCTGCCGGAACCTGCGGTGGGGCATACCCGCGCCGACGTTATCAACCGCGCCGTGGGGCGCATGGCGCGGAGTGCGCACACACAACCGGATAAGCTGCGTATCGACGGAGTGCTAGTCCACGCAACCCCGGAGCAGCTCCGTGAGCTGGCGAAACGCGCCTATGCCGTGGAACCTGCAGATCCGGGGGCGGTGTACGGACGCATTGGGATTCGACCGATGGGAGCGAGATAGTTGATCTGGGGCCTGCTGTGTTACCTGATGTGGGGGCTGTTTCCCGCCTTCTTCCCCCTGCTGCAACCGGCCACGCCGATGGAGATCCTGGCGCACCGCTTTGTGTGGACGCTGGTGTTTATGCTGCTGGTGCTCGCCGCCATACGCGGGTTTAAGCAGCTGCGCTCCATCACAGCCCGGCAGTGGCGGACCGTCGCCATCGCCGCGCTGCTGATCAGTGTGAACTGGGGGCTGTACATCTATGCGGTCAACAACAATCACGTTGCCGATGCCGCCCTTGGATACTTTATTAACCCCCTGGTCAGCGTGCTGCTGGGTGTGATCGTGCTGGGGGAGAAGCTACGCCGTCTGCAGTTTGTCTCTGTCGGCATCGCCACCATCGCCGTCGTGGTGTTGACCGTCGCGCTGGGGTCGCCGCCGGTGATCTCCCTGGCGTTGGCTTTTAGCTTCGGGTTCTACGGGCTCGTCAAAAAGCAGGTTAGTTTGACGCCCATTCAGTCCCTCACCGCCGAGACCCTTGTCCTGGCGCCGGTAGGGCTGATTTACCTGGGATTTTTGCAGTCCCGGGGCGCCAACACTTACGTGCAGCTGGGCGCTGGCCACGCCGCACTGCTGATGCTGGCGGGCGTGGTGACAGCGCTGCCGCTTCTGTGCTTCGCCCGCGCCGCCCAGGAGATGTCTTTGACGAGCCTGGGCATGGTTCAATACATCACGCCGGTGATCCAGATGCTGTGGGCGGTCTTTGTGAACAGCGAGCACATCGAACCCGCCCGCTGGGTCGGCTTCGTGCTGATCTGGCTTGCGGTGGTTGTCTTCATCGTTGACTTGGTAAGCAACCGCCCGCCGCGGGTACGGCGGGTGAAGAAGCTGAGCTAGGCCAGGCCGAAAACCCGATCCACCATCGCATTGCGCATCATGCCCTGCGGATCCACCTTTGCGCGTACCTCGCAGGCACGCGCCAGATCCTCGTGCCGCGCCAAGAGGTCCTCGTGGGTGAGGGTGTGCAGCTTCCCCCAGTGCGGGCGCCCCGTAGCAACGGACTTGAAGATCGGCTCGATGTGCCGGAACAGAGCCTGGTGGCTGTCTTTGTTGTAGCGGTGGATGGCGATGTAGCAGGATTCACGCCCCTTCGCCGTGGACAGTGGCACGTCATCGGCCGCGGTTGCGCGGACCTCAATGGGGAACAGCACCTGCTCGCCGCACGTGTTCATGGTGTGCTGGACCTCTCGCAGTACCTCGCGGGCGTCCGCCAGGGGAACGCTGTACTCCATTTCGTTGAAACGTACGCGCCGGGAGCTGACGAACACGTCGTGGGCGCCGTTGGAGTATTCGCGCTGCGCCAGGGTCTTCGCGCTCAGCTTCGCAAAGGGCTTGCTCAGCCGGGGGAAGAAGTGCGCCAGGTCGCACATCGCGCGGTAGGCGCCATTGTTGAGCAGTTCGTCGTCGAAGACCTCCTTCCAGCGTGGTACTGGGTTGGTTGGAGTATTGCCCGGCAGTCGGGTGTTTGTCTTCACGTGGGCCACGTCGGTGCCGGGGAACCAGTAGAACTCCAGGTGGTCCTCGCCCCGCACGCGCTCGGCGAAGTTATCCACCACCTGTGCGTTTGGTTCCGCCCGCTCGACCGCATGCAGAACGAAAGTATCCACTACGTCGAGCTCTACCTCGGTAATGATGCCGTAGGCGCCCAGCGAGACTCGGGCGATGTCGTAGAGCTCTCCGGCGATGCCCTCTGCGCCGGCGTAGCATTCGTGGGCGTGGCCGTCCGGGGTGATGATGCGGAAAGCTCGCAACATGCCAGCAAAACCGGTGAATCCCAGACCCGTGCCGTGGGTGCTGGTGCCGATCGCGCCAGCCAACGACTGCGGATCGACATCCCCCTGGTTGGCCAGTGCCACTCCCAGGGGAGCCAGGATGCCCGGCACATCCCGCAGGCGGGTTCCGGCGCGCAGGCGGGCGGTCATCTTCTGCGGGTCAAAGTGGATCAAGCCCGCTAGGTTGTCCAGGCTGACCTGGATGCCATCGGTCGCGGCGACGGAGGTAAAGGAGTGCCCGGCGCCGATGGGCTTGATCCTTTCCCCGGATGCGGCGGCGCGCTGGATCAGCTGGATTAGTTCCGCCTCATCGCGCGGAGCCACCTGTTTGCGCGGCTGGCCGGTGGTCACGCCGGACCAGTTGGACCAGCGGGAGTTATGGGCGGGCTTGCGGGTAATAGTGGTGCTCATTAGACAAAACTCTTTCCTTCGCCGCGGTAGGTGGGCCATTCCGCGACAATTTCACCGGCCGAGACGACCAGCACGCTATCGATGTATTCAGTTGCTTCGCCGGCTTTCGCGTGGCGCATCCACACGTGGTCGCCGAGGCGCAAGTTCCGGGCTGCGGAACCGCTCAGCGGAGTCTGCACTTCGCCGGGGCCTTCCAGCGGGGCCATCTTTAGATCCCTTGGCCAGTCGACGACCGGCAGGCGATCCTTGCCCGGGGGACCAGAGGCGATACGTCCTCCGCCGGCGACCGTCACTGTCTCCGGCCCAGGGCGGCGCACCACTGGCACGACGAACCATTCCGCCGGAGTTGGCTGGAACTGGCGGTAGTGGTCGAAAAGTCCGGGGCCGATGATGCCGGAGCCCGCGCCGATCTCGGTGATGGCGGCCTCCGCGCTGGTGGTTTCGATCGAGCCGGTGCCGCCACCGTTGACGAACTCCAGAGGAGGCAGACCCGCCACGCGCAGTTCCTCGGCGACGGCGGCGACGATCTTTGCGCGACGGCTAGCCAGCTCACGCACTGACAGCGCCTTCATCGCCGCGATGGCAGGGGAGGTGTCCGTGGTGCCGGCGACCTGACCCTCGTAGGCCATGAGGCCGACCAAACGGAATCCCTCGCGCTGGCGGACCTGGCGGGCGAAGTCGCGAACCTCCGCCACCGTGTACAGAGGGGAACGTAAGGCTCCGATGTGAACGGGGCCGGCGCGCAACGCGGCGTCAATATCAATACAAACCCGAATGTCTCCACGCTCGTGGGGCGGCACCACAGAGTCGATAAAGTCCAGGTGAGCGACCGAATCGACCATGAGGGTGATGGCCTCGCGGGCGCGCGCATCGTGGATCAAACGATGCAGCGCCTCGCGGTGGGCAGAAGGGTAGGCAACGAGGATGTCATCGCTGACCTGCTCCTTGCAGAGCCATAGCGCTTCGTTCAGGTTGTAGGCCAAGATGCCGCGATAACCGGGGAGGGTAAGGACCTCCGAGATCAGCGAACGGATACGCAGCGACTTGCTGGCCACCCGAATCGGGGTACCGCGAGAACGGTGCGCCATGTCTTGCGCGTTGGCTCTGGCGGCATCCAGATCGAGCACCGCGAAGGGTGCGTCCAGGTGCGCCACTGCGAGGCGGGTATCTTTCTTCATGGAAAGTAACTGTATAGCGATAAGGAATCCCATGTGCCGAAAAAAGGGATTATTACAACACGCTAAGATGGCCAACCATGAGCGGTTCCTCCTTCGTCCACCTGCATAACCACACCGAATACTCCATGCTCGACGGCATGGCTAAAGTCGATATGCTGGCCGCGGAAGCCAAGCGGCAGGGGATGCCCGCAGTCGGTATGACGGACCACGGCAACATGTTCGGTGCGGATGCTTTTTACCGGGCGATGACCGCCGCCGACATCAAGCCCATCATCGGCATTGAGGCCTACATCGCCCCCGAATCCCGCTTCAACCAGCAGCGCGTGCGGTGGGGTAAGCCGGAGCAGAAATCTGACGACGTCTCAGCCTCCGGTGCGTACCTGCACCAGACGATGATCGCAGAGAACGCGACGGGGCTGCGCAACCTCTTCTATCTGTCCTCGATGGCCAGCTACGAAGGTCAGCTGGGCAAGTGGCCGCGCATGGATGCCGAACTGATCGCCCAACACTCCGAGGGCATCATCGCCACCACCGGTTGCCCGTCCGGCGACGTGCAGACTCGCCTGCGCTTGGGACAGTTCGACAAGGCCCTGGAAGCCGCCGCCATGTGGCAGGACATCTACGGCAAAGAAAATTTTTTCCTGGAGCTGATGGATCACGGCCTGGAGATCGAAAAGCGGGTGCGCGACGACCTGCTGGAGATCGGCCGCAAGTTGGAACTGCCGCCGCTGGTGACCAACGACTGCCACTACGTACTGGAGCAGCAGGCCCCGGCGCACGAGGTGATGCTGTGCGTGCAGACCGGCTCCACGCTGGACGAACCCACCCTGGATCAGGGCGGTAAGCGCTTTGCGTTCTCCGGCACCGGCTACTACCTGCGCACCGCCGAGGACATCCGCGCGCAATGGGATAAGGAAGTACCGAAGGGCTGCGACAACACCCTCTGGGTGGCCGAGCGCGTGCAGGACTACTCCGAGATCTGGGAGGAGCACCCGCACGACCGCATGCCCATCGCCGACGTGCCGGAAGGCCACACGCCGACGACCTGGCTGACCCACGAAGTGATGAAGGGGTTGGAGGAGCGCTTCCCGGGCAAGGACGTCCCTGCCGAGTACATCGACCGCGCCAAGTACGAGATCAGTGTGATCGACATGAAGGGCTACCCGTCCTACTTCCTGATCGTCGCCGAGCTGATCAAGTACGCCCGCTCCGTGGGCATCCGTGTCGGTCCCGGCCGTGGTTCGGCCGCCGGTGCACTGGTCGCGTACGCGCTGACGATCACGAATATCGACCCGATGGAACACGGCCTGCTGTTCGAGCGCTTCCTGAACCCCGAGCGCCCGTCCGCACCCGATATCGATATCGACTTCGACGATCGCCGTCGCGGTGAGATGATCCGCTACGCCTCCGACCGCTGGGGCGAGGACAAGATCGCACAGGTGATCACCTTCGGTACGGTGAAGACGAAGCAGGCCATTAAAGACTCCGCCCGCGCCCACTACGGCCAGGCCGGATTCCAGATGGCCGACCGGATCACCAAGGCCCTGCCCCCGGCGATCATGGCTAAAGACATTCCGCTGCACGGCATCACCGACCCGGAGCACGAGCGCTACCCCGAGGCCGCCGAGGTGCGCCAGCTGATCGAAACCGACCCGGACGTGGCGAAGATCTACAAGGATGCACTCGGTCTGGAAGGCGTGATCCGCCAGGCCGGTGTGCACGCCTGTGCCGTCATTATGTCCAGCGTGCCGCTGCTGGATTGCATCCCCATGTGGAAGCGCAAGCAGGACGGCGCGCTGATCACCGGCTGGCCGTACCCCGCCTGCGAGGCCATCGGGTTGCTGAAGATGGACTTCCTGGGCCTTAGAAACCTTACGGTTATTGGTGACGCCCTCGATAACATCAAGACCAACCGCGACTTCGAGTTGGACCTGGAGAACCTCGATACGGTGGATGATCCCACCTACGAGTTGTTGGCGCGCGGTGAGACGCTGGGCGTGTTCCAGCTGGACTCCGCGGGCATGCAGAAGCTGCTAAAGCGCATGAAGCCGACGGGCTTCAACGACATCGTGGCCGCGTTGGCGCTGTATCGCCCGGGCCCCATGGGTGTGGACGCGCACTGGGAATATGCCGACCGCAAGAACGGCCGCAAGCCGATTGTGCCGATCCACCCGGAGCTGGAAGAGGCGCTGCACGAAATCCTGGAGGAGACCTACGGTCTAATCGTGTACCAGGAGCAGATCATGAAGATCTCCCAAAAGGTCGCGAACTACACCGCGGGCCAAGCAGATGGCTTCCGCAAGGCGATGGGTAAGAAGAAGCCGGAAGTGCTGGAAAAGGAATTCGTCACCTTCGAATCGGGCATGAAGTCCAACGGCTACTCCGCCGATGCCATCAAGACGCTGTGGGATACGATCCTGCCGTTCGCCGGCTACGCCTTTAACAAATCCCACGCCGCGGGCTATGGCCTGGTCTCCTTCTGGACCGCCTACCTGAAGGCGAACTACGCGCCGGAGTACATGGCTGCGCTGCTGACTTCCGTGGCGGACAAGAAGGACAAGTCCGCGATCTACCTGGCAGACTGCCGCCACCTGGGCATTCACGTGCTGTCCCCGGACGTGAACGATTCGCGCTACACCTTCCAATCCGTTGGCAAGGACATTCGCTTCGGCCTGGGTGCGGTGCGCAACGTGGGCGAGGACGTGGTGAATTCCATCATCGCCTCCCGCGAGGAAAAGGGCGCGTTCAAGGACTTCTCTGACTACCTGGACAAAATCGACCTGGTAGCGGCGAATAAGCGCGTCACAGAGTCGCTGATTAAGGCCGGCGCCTTCGACTCGCTGGGCCACCCGCGCAAGGGCATGGTGCTGGTGCACGAGGACGCGGTGGACGCCGTCACTGCCACCAAGAAGGCCGCAGCGAAGGGGCAATTCGACCTGTTCGCCGGCCTGGGCGGGGACGACGACGCGGGCGATGTCTTCCGCGTGGAGGTGCCCGACCAAGAGTGGGAGCGCAAGCACCAGCTGGCGCTGGAACGCGACATGCTGGGCCTCTACGTTTCGGGCCACCCCCTGGACGGCTTTGAGGATGCCCTGGACGCGCAGATCGACACGCCCCTGACGACCGTGCTGTCCGGCGAACTGCCGAACAACAAGGATCTGAAGATCGGCGGCATCATCTCGGCCGTCGAGCGCCGCATCGACCGCAACGGCAACCCCTGGGCGATCGCTACGCTGGAGGATCAGCATGGTGCACAGGTAGAGCTGCTGGTGTTCCCGAAGACCTACCAGATGGTGGCCCCGCAGATCGTCGAGGACAACATCGTGCTGGCGAAGGCGAAGATTAACTACCGAGAAGACGACATGCGTCTGTTCTGCCAGGATCTCAAGTCCGCAGAGCTCACGGTTGGCGCTGGATCCGGTGTGCCACTGCGGCTGAACATCCGCGTGGATCAGGCCACGCCGGGCAACATGGCCAACCTGCGCCGCGTGCTCAGCCAAAACAAGGGTGACTCAGATGTCTACCTGACCCTCATCGACGGGGAGGAGGAAGTTCAGTTCCTGCTCGGCCCCGAGATGCGTGTGAACAAGTCTCCATCGTTGATGGGCGCTTTGAAGGCCTCCACCTGGGAGGGCATTTTCTCCTAGATCTGCTGCGCGGCCAGCTACTGGCCAACTAACTATTCGGTGCCGTAGCGCGCCTCCCACGGGCCGAGCCCCAGCCCATCGTGGGGCGTGTCGGCCAAGTTCACGGTGACCTTCACCAAGGAATCGGGGGCCTGGTAGGTCAGCTCGATCCAGCGGCCGCTCGCTAGCTCGTCGTCCGCGTCGATCGGCGGCACCGTCGGGTTCACACCCGCCAGGGCTTCGCTGACTGGTTCCTCGCCGTCGGCCCACCAGCTCACGTCCAGCAGCTCGGCCTCGGCCAGGCGGTGGGTGCGGCGGAACTCCAGCAGGTCCGTATAGCCGCGCAGGACTTCCGCGTGCGGGGATTCCGTGCGCTCCGCCCACTTCAGCACGCTGTCCCGGAAGGTCTCCTCGGCAGCCGGGTTCGGCACGTCCTTTGGATCCCACCCGGCGCGCGCGAACTCGCGCATGCGACCCTCGCGGGTGGCTTGGTTGAGTTCCTCGTTCTCGTGGTCGACGAAGAACGCGAATGGCGTGGATGCACCCCATTCCTCGCCCATAAACAGCATCGGGGTGAACGGGCTGGTTAGTACCAAGGTGGCCTTGGCCAGTTGCTGCTTCACCGACAGGTTCATGCTCGGCCGATCGCCTGCCGCGCGGTTGCCCGTCTGGTCGTGGGTGGTCGTGTACGTCACGAAACGCCACAGCTCCGGATCCGTCACCGGCCGGCCGTGCGTGCGCCCGCGGAAGGAGCTGAAGCGCCCGTCGTGCCAGAACACCCGCTGGAACGTCGTGGCGAGTACCTCGACCGTCCCGAAATCGGAGTAGTAGGCGTGATCCTCGCCGGAAACGACGGTGTGGATCGCGTGGTGGATGTCATCGTTCCACTGCGCGACCTTGTAACCCTCGGTGTACACGGGATCGTTCTGGTCCGTCTCGGCGATAATCCAGGCCGGCTCCGCAGCGTCGCGGATTTGCTCGATGAGGCTCACCGCGCCCGTATCATCCAGCGCATGCACCGCGTCCAGGCGCAGGCCGTCAATGCCGAACTCCTGGGTCCACTGGCGCACCGCTTCCAGGATGTAGGCGCGCACCTCGTCGGAATCCCGGCCCTGCAGATTCACCACATCACCCCAACCGGTCGAGCCGCCGGCGGTGTAGGGGCCGAACACCCCGGTGTAGTTACCGTCGGGGCCGAAGTGGTTGTACACCACGTCCAACACCACGGCCAGGTCGCGGTCGTGGGCGGCGTCGATAAACCTCAACAGACCGTCCGGACCGCCGTAAACGTCCGTGACTGCCTGCCACATCACGCCGTCGTAGCCCCAATTGCGCTTGCCGCCGAAGGGTTGCACGGGCATGAGCTCTATGGCGGTGACGCCCACCGCTTTGAGTTCGTCGAGCTTCTCAATTGCGGCGTCGAAGGTGCCTGCCGCGGTGAATGTGCCGACGTGAAGTTCGTAGATAACCTCGCCCTGCAGCGGGCGGTTCAGTTGCGTGCGGGGTTTGTCGATCTGCCAGACCTCCGACAAGCCGTGGATACCGTCGGGCTGGCGCTTGGAGCGCGGGTCGGGGAATACGGGCGAACCGTCGACGGAAAATCCATAGCGGTCGCCGGGATTGGCGGGCACATCGGCGAGGAACCAGCTATCGGCCTCGCGGGTCATGGGGATGCGCTGTTCGGTACCGGTTGTTGCAGGTCGCAAGACTAGTTCTACGTTTTCGGCCAAAGGAGCCCACACGGAATACATGGGTTCCACCCTAGCTGCGATAATGGGAGAATGCCCGACGATACAGCGCCACTCAGCGCCTCCCGGCCCGAACCTTCCTACGTCCGCCCGCAGCAGGGGCGGTTCACCGCGGAGGTGGAGATTAAACGCTCCCGCTTCATCGCGCTGGCCGAGTGCTGCACCAGCGAGGACGAGGCGCGCGAGTTTATAAGCAGCATACGGCGCGAGTACCCGGATGCGCGTCACCACTGCAGCGCCTTCGTGGTGCACGTGGACTCCGCGCAGCCGATTGAACGTTCCAGCGATGACGGCGAACCCGCCGGCACTGCGGGTCAGCCCATGCTGGAAGTGCTGAAGGGCTGGCACACCCCGGAACCGCTGCAGGATGTTGCGGTCGTCGTGGTGCGCTACTTCGGCGGGGTGAAGTTGGGCACCGGCGGACTGGTGCGCGCTTACCAGGAGGCCACCCGCGAGGTTCTGCAACAGGTGCCGTTGGTGCTGCGCCGACAGCTAGATCTATACACCTGCGACGTGCCGCACGCAGATGCCGGGCGTGTGGAAGCCGAAGTGCGCGCCGCCGGTTACACCGTGGTGGGCGTGGAATACAAGGCCGTGGCGGAGCTATCAATCGCCTGTGAGCCCGGCGCGCCGCTGCCGGACTTCCTGGCCAGCATCACCAGCGGGGCAGCGGAGCCACACCTGGAGGGGCAGCGCTGGATCGAGGACACGCTGTAGCCGATTAACGACACGCCGATTAACTACACTGGAGAACCATGAGCAATTACGGCAACCTGCCCGCCCGCCGTGCGGGCAACGACCCCATCGCCCAGCGCAAGGCCGAGGTTCGCAAGCACTCTCGGAACATTCAGATCGCCGGTGCCGTGGGTGCAGTCAGCCTGGTCGGTGGCCTAACGATCCTGCCCACCACCTTCTTCGCCATCATCGTGCCCCTCCTGGCAGTGGCGTTCATCGCCTACAGCGGCTTTCAGATCAAGGGGATCGTCGAGCACAAAGATCAGTGGTGACGCACCCCGTTGGCCAGCCCTGCAACTTCTAGCCCTTCTAGCCCTTCTAGCAAGGTCCGCATCGACGCATGGGTGTGGGCCGTCCGCCTGTGCAAGACTCGCTCCCAGGCCGCGGAAGCCTGCCGCGCCGGGCACGTAAAAATCAACGACGTGTCGGTGAAGCCCGCCCAGCCGGTTGTGGTGGGCGATACCGTGCGCGTGTGGATCAACCACCGCGAGCACATCGTGGAGGTCACTCAGCTGCTGTCCAAGCGCGTCGGCGCGGAGCTGGCTCGCAAGGCCTACATCGACCATTCGCCACCCCCGCCCGTGATCCCCGCGATGCCGCGCCGGGATCGGGGAGCGGGCCGCCCGACGAAGCGGGAGCGCCGCCAGCTGGAGCGTTTCAAACGCGGCGAGATCTAAACTCCCCGGCGAGCTCTAGCCCGTCTTTTGCCCCAATTGCTGCCACCTGGTGCCCAGTCTGCCGGGGCGCGACTGCGCATTGTCGCCGATGTGCACCGTCTTGCGGATGTGTTCGCGCCCATAGGCGAACAGCAGCATGTCGTCCACCAGGCGCACCTGGCCGGGGTAGTAGGGGTAATTCATGGCCTTACGCAGCGCCTTCAGTCGCTTCGGAGCCAGCAGTTCCCGCAGTTGCGCTACCGTCGTGATCTCGTGAGCCGCCAGCATGTCGATGGCATAGCGGTAGTAATCCACGCGCGAGGTCGGGTATTTCTCGCCCACAATCCGCGTAAGCACGCGTGGTAGCGATGCTTCGTCCAGAGCCCCCTCGACGTCCTCGCCGGGGGTTCCGATGATGCTCGCGATCTTGTCGAACTGCTCATCCGCCAGCTCGATGAGCCCCGCGGCCAGCGTAAACGCGCGTTGAACCTCAGGGGCGCTGGTGTCTGGGTGCTCCTGGTTTTTGTAGCGCACGTCGTGTTCGAACTCGGCCCATGCGTGCTGCAGCACCGTACGCAGTTGTATCTCTATGTACTTTGGTGACGCCCCCTCGTCAGCCGCCCACGGCTCGTCCTTTGCGGACACAATCAGGTGCTGGCTGGCATACCCGAAGCGCCCCTCGCGGGCGGTCTCGGCGGCCTTGTCGATGACTCGCACCACGGTGAAAAGGTCGGATAGTGCATCCTTGAGCTGGGGGATCTCCGAGGAGTGGAAGGTGATGACCCGCACGCCGATGACGTCGTGCGCGTCGGTAAACGAGTCGTAATCCGGGTACGCCTCGTTGGAGAGTTTGCGGGCGAAGCTCGTTCGATCCTTGATGCGAACGCTGACGCGGTCAAACGTCAGGCCGGCGTCATCAAGAACATCAATGACGTGCGCCTCCAGGTCGGCGGCGACGGTGGGGTGGGCGTGGATCCAGGCGTCGTAATCCTGCAGCGCAGACATCAGGCCCCCATGCGCGTGAGGATCGCCTGGCCGCGCTCGCTGAACAGGCTGGCCAGCGGGACCTCGCCCTCCCACATGCTGCCGGAGAGGCGATCCTCCCACACGCCCTCTGGCAGAGCCACCGTCGTGTCTGCCCAACCGTCGCGCAGAATATCCAGCGGGCGACGGGTGACCAGGGTGATCACGTCGTCGCCGCGCAGGGTGCCCAGCACGTGGCGCTCCATGGTGCCGGTGGCCATGACGGGAAGGTAGCTGGCATTGTCCAGCTCGAACTGGTTGCGGATCTGCAGGGCGGTGGCGATGAGGTAGAGGCGCTCATCGTCCTTGTCGCGCACATCGCCGCGGGAGACGCGATCCAGGGCCTCCAGGCGCTGGGCGAAGTCCACCGGGCGGCGATTATCCGGGTCGACCAGCGAATCCGTGAAGAACTCCGTGCCCTGGTAGATGTCCGGGATACCCGGCCCCATGATGTGCAGCAGCTTCTTGGATAGCGAGACCATCTCCGCCGCAGGTGCGATCTCCGCAACAAAGGTGGTGATGTCCTCCCCGTGGTTATCGATGGTGGCATCGATCCACTGGTGGATGGAGGTTTCGAATTCCTCGTTCACATCGAACCAGGTGGTGTGTACTCCAGCTTCGCGCATGGCCTTCTCGGCGTAGGCGTGCAGGCGCTCCCGCAGTTCGTTGGAGACGTTGCCGTCCACCGGCCACACGCCGATCATGTTCTGCAGTAGGAAGTGGCAGGTGCCGCCGTCGGTGTACTCGATGCCATCGCAGAGTTCGGCGAAACGCTCGGCGGATTCGGTGATGCAGCTGATGCGGCTACGCACGTCTTCGCCTCGCTTCGTGTCGTGCGTGGTCAGGGTCGTCATCGCCTTCGGCCACAGGCGGGCGCGCTCGGCCTGCAGCAGGTGGAACTCGGCGGGGGAAACGCCGAAGCGGCCGGGAGCTCCGCCGACTTCCTGCAAGCTCACCAGGCGCGAACCGCGGTAGAAGGCGGTATCCTCCACGCCCTTGGCCATCACCGCGCCGCAGACCTGGGCGAAGCGTACGTTTGCCTCGCCGCGGGAAATCAGGGCGGTGGCGATCAGGTCCAGCGCGTCTGCGCGTTCCGGGTAGCGGATGATCATCTGGGCGATCACGGTGCTGGTCACGCGGGACAGGGATTCGTAGTCCGCGCGGTAGACCGGCATTGCCGCGATGAGTTCGATGAGGGTGTCGCGCAGTTCTTCGTCCGACACTGCCTCGCCGGATGTCGACCAGTTATCACTGCGGATCGCGCGGGCCAGGCGGCGCACCTCCGCCGCGAGTTCTTGGCCCGCCACCTCGGACTTCAGCTCGTACTCGGCGTTGTCGAAAGCTTCGGCGTCCCACTTAGAGCCCGTCATGTCCAGCGCCAGCTCACCCATGGTGCCCACGGCCGGGCGGTGCACGAACACGCCGTCGAGCTCACGCAGCGCATCGTAGCCGGTGGTGCCGTCGACCGTCAGGCGGGGATCCAGCGGCTCGGTGACCCCCAGGATCTTCTCCACCAGCAGCCAGCGATCCTCGCCGATCAGCTTGCGCAGCTGCTTCAGGTAGTTAAAAGGATCGGCCAGGCCATCCGGGTGGTCCACGCGCACGCCGTCGATGATGTTCGCCGCGATCAGCTGGTTCAGAATGCGGTGGGAATGTTCGAACACCACCGGGTCTTCCTGTCGCAAGCCCGCCAGACCGTTGATGCTGAAGAAGCGACGGTAGTTAATCACCCCGTCGCGCCAGTACATCAGGCGGTAGTGCTGGCGGTCGTGCACCTCCTGCGGGGTGCCGCCGAGGGTGCCCTCGGCGATGGGGAAGCGGTTGTCGTAGTAGCACAGCACCGGTTCGGCGCCCTCGCCGTCGGCCCCAGCCTCGGCGCCTTCTTCGATCCGCAGCTCCGCCACGTCTTCTTCGCTGCCCAGCACCGGCAGCCCAAGCCGTCCGCCAGCGCCGTTGTCCTGCGACCAGTCCACGTCGAAGTAGTCCGCGTACTCGGATTCCTTGCCCTTCTTCAGCAGATCCCACCACCAGGGGTTTAGCTGCGGGTCGTCCACACCTACGTGGTTCGGCACGATGTCCAGCAGCAGCTTGATGCCCAGCTCGTGCGCTCTGTCGGCCAGGGACCGCAAGCCTTCGATGCCACCGAGTTCCGGGTTGATGGTCGACGGGTCTGTCACGTCGTAGCCGTGCGTGGAGGCTTTTGGCGACTGCATCACCGGGGACAGGTAGAGGTGCGAGACACCCAGGCGCGAAAAGTACGGCAGGTGCTTTTCCGCATCGGCGAAAGTGAAGGCTTGGGCGGGGTCGGATCCGGGGCCACGGAGCTGAAGGCGATAGGTCGCTGACATGCCTCCTAGGCTACTTGCCTACTTGATTAGCTGCAGGAACTCCTCAAACCCTATGATCTGCAGCTCCTGGCCCTTGCTTTGCAGCTCGCGGGCACGCTTTTCCTTCGAGGTCACGCTTGGCCATTCGCCAACGATCAACATCGTCGTCTTCTTGGTGACGTTCTTCGCCACCACGCCACCGCGGGAGGCAATCATGTCCCACACTTCGCCCTTGTCGTAGGGTTCCACGTCGCCGGTCACGCACACCGTCTGCCCATAGATGGGGCCGTCGATATCTGCTTCATCGTTCGCCTCCGGCACTTCGTCCGGGGTAGCGACCTTCGCCCACGGCGCGGGGGAGCGCTTCTGTTTCTTTCTTGGTGACGCCCCCTCGTCCCCGCCACCGGCGGATTCAGCGGAACTGACCCACTCCGCGGCGGAGACGCTTCCGCTGTTCTCCGTGTTCGAGCCAGCGCTTTCCTGGCCGGCCTCCAGAGGGTACCCAGCCTGCAAATTCGTGAGCTGCAGATCAAGGGCGGCGAACTCGTCCGCGTGCGAGGGAGAGAAGTTCACGCGGGGGCGTTCGGCGTCAAAAAGTAATTGGATATACCCCGGCGAACAGCCATCGGGCGCCTGCTTGTACCAGCCGATAAGCTCGTCGGGTCGGCGAGAAACATCGGGGTACAGCGAGGAATTCAGCGGCGAGCGAGTCACCCGGATTTCCTGCTCGGAGAGCGTGACGGTCGCGCCCCGGGCGGGGAAAGACGCAGGGGAGGGGGACGATCCGGAAGCCATGCTTAGAGCTTGACCTCCGTGGTGATCGGGCGCTGCAGAACCACCGTGCTCCGCGCGGCGATCTCTAGAGTATTGCCACCGGAGAAACGGCGGGTTTCCTCTGGCACACCGGTCGGCTCTGCCGTATCGACGACGACGGTCCAGCTTTCCTCCTCACTCGGCTCGACGTGCATCACGTTGTGGCGACGCGGCAGGGTGAAGGTGATCGGCTCGTGGTGGGCGTTGAAGCAGAAGATGAAGGAATCGTCCTCCACCGGGCGACCCTGTGGATCCGGCTCCTCGATGGCCATGCCGTTGAGGTGAACCATCAGCGACTTTCCGAAGTCCGCGTTCCAATCGGAATCGGACATCAGGGAGCCGTCCGGGGTGAGCCATGCGATGTCGCGCTTCGCCACGTCCTGGCCCAGCGGGCCGCCGGCCAGGAAGCGACGGCGGCGGAACACCGGGTGCGCCTGGCGCAGGTGGATGAGGTAGCGCGTGAAGGCGTGCAGATCCTCGTCCATGTTTTCCCAGTCCATCCAGGAGATTTCGTTGTCCTGACAGTAGACGTTGTTGTTGCCGCCCTGGGTGCGGCCGATCTCATCGCCGTGGGAAATCATCGGGGTGCCCTGGGAGAGCAAGAGGGTGGTCAGGAAGTTGCGGCGCTGCTTATCGCGCAGCTGCAGGATCTCCTCGTCATCCGTCGGGCCTTCCACGCCACAGTTCCAGGAACGGTTGTGGCTTTCACCGTCACGGTTGTCCTCGCCATTGTCGGAATTGTGCTTCTCGTTGTAGCTGACCAGGTCGTTGAGTGTGAATCCGTCGTGGGCGGTGATGAAGTTGATCGACGCGGTCGGGCGGCGACCGGTGTAGAGGTCGGAGGAGCCCGTCAGGCGGGAGGCGAACTCGCCCAACGTCGAGGGCTCGCCACGCCAGAAATCGCGGACCGTATCGCGATACTTACCATTCCACTCGTTCCACAGAGCCGGGAAGTTACCCACCTGGTAGCCACCCTCCCCGACGTCCCAGGGCTCGGCGATGAGCTTGACCTGGCTAACGATGGGATCCTGCTGCACCAGGTCGAAGAAGGCGGACAGGCGATCGACGTCATGGAACTCGCGGGCCAGTGTGGAGGCCAAGTCGAAGCGGAAACCGTCGATGTGCATTTCCGTGACCCAGTAGCGCAGGGAATCCATGATCAGCTGCAGGGTGTGCGGGTGGCGGACGTTCAGGGAGTTACCCGTACCCGTGTAGTCCATGTAGTGGGCCTCGTCGCCATCGACCAGGCGGTAGTAGGCGGCGTTGTCGATACCACGGAAGTTTTGGGTGGGGCCCATGTGGTTGCCCTCGCTGGTGTGGTTGTAGACCACATCCAGGATCACCTCGATGCCCGCGTCGTGGTAGCTGCGCACCATCTGCTTGAATTCCGCAATCGCGCCCTCCGCGCTGGGGGAGGCCGCGTAGTCGCGGTGCGGGGCGAAGAAGCCCAGGGTGTTGTAGCCCCAGTAGTTGCGCAGTCCCAGCTCCCGCAGGCGGTCGTCGTGGATGAACTGGTGAACCGGCATCAGCTCCACGGCCGTGACGCCCAGATCCTTGAAGTACTCCACGATCGAGTGGTGGCCCAGGCCGGCGTAGGTGCCACGCAGGTGCTCTGGGACATCCGGGTGCGTCATCGTCAGGCCCTTGACATGGGTTTCGTAGATGACGGTCTTGTGCATCTCGATGTTCGGGCGACGGTCGTTGTGCCAGTCGAAGTAGGGGTTGATAACCACCGAGCGCATCGAGTGCGGCGCGGAATCCTCCTGGTTGCGCGCCTCCGGATTATCAGGATCGTTGATGTCGTAGTTGAACAGCGAAGGGTGCCCGTCGTAGGCGCCGTCGAAAGACTTGCCATAGGGGTCCATCAGCAGCTTCGAGGGGTCGCAGCGCAAGCCACGAGCCGGATCCCACGGGCCGTGTACTCGGTAGCCGTAGCGCTGGCCGGGGACGATGCCGGGCAGGTAGCAGTGCCAGATGTCCGCGTCGACTTCCTCCATCTTCACCCGAGTCTCCGCCCCCTGGCTATCGAAGAGGCAGAGTTCCACGGCTTCTGCTACTTCGGTGAACAGGGCAAAGTTGGTGCCGTTGCCGTCAAAGGTGGCGCCGAGAGGGTAGGGCTTTCCAGGCCACCCGACCAGGGGTTCGCCGGGCGCTCGCAATCCACTTTTATCTGACAGTCCGAAAGTCATGTGCACCATTCTAACGGCTAAAACCGCGCAATATTGTTTCTACTCCCAGCACTAGATCCTCCCGTGCTAGGCGGTGGGAACTTCCTGCATCTTCCTCTGCCGTGCCCAGACTCAAGGCCACGCCCTGGCGCGCCTGCAGCTCCAGCGCGGAGCCGAATACGAAACGCAGGAGCAGCTTGGAAGCGGCCTCTGTGACGTCCACGGCACCGTCCACGGCATCGTCCACTACACCGGCATTCAACTCGGTGGCCAGTTCTGCGCCCAGCTCGGCCACCAGTTCTCTGTCAAGCGTGTCGCTGGCCACCGCTGCCAGTGTGATTTCGGCGCCATCGCGGAGGGAGGTGAGGGCGTCAAAAAGAAAAGAACAATAATCGGCCGCACTGCCGGGGCAGGCGGGCACGGCGGTGAGGATTGACTCGGCAATGCCTCCGAGGAGGGCCTGCTTGTTGGGGAAGTGCCAGTACAAGGCGCCGGGCGCGACGTCGAGGGCGCGGGCGAGCCGCCGCATCGTGAGGTCGGCCAGGCCGTACTGCTGCAGGATGTCGACTGCGGTGCTCACGATTTTCTTGCGGTTTAACTGCACAGTGTCCCAGAGTAGTGGACTAGATTGCCGTAGGGTGAGCCACATGAAGTTTCGTGACGGTGCGCTGGACCAGAAGAACCAGCGCCAGTTAATCCCCCGCCCGATCGGGGAAGCAGCGCTGGTCTTATTCGTCACGCTGGTCACGTTTTTGTTGCTGGGCGTGGTGTGGGGCGCGATTCACCCCACATCAGAGCTGAAGGTCACGGCCCACGGGAGCGCTGACACAGTGCCGGGGACGGAGGATGCCTCGTTCCGGGCTTATGTTTACTACCTTGGCCTGACCACTGTGGGCGGCGTTGCGATTACCATCTGGGCTTATCGCACTCGCATCCGTGGTCTGCTGATGATGCTGTGGACCACACTGGCGGTGCTCTGGGGCACGACGGCGACCTGGTCGCTGGGGGCGTGGGTGGCCGATAAGCTGCACTCCGACCCGGTGCCTGCCGACCCGCAGCCGGGGGACGTGATCCAGCTTCTGGAGGTAGCTAACCCCTCGGTGGGGCTGGTGGTGGCCCCGGCGTTGGCGCTGATTGTGTACTGGCTGGGCGCAACGTTCGCCGACCCGGAGGACTTTGAAGGTGAAGGGAAAGGGGAAAAGGGGAAGTAGCCCCTTTAGCTCAGCATTCGTACTAGCGTGGATGGAATGCTGAGCAACATGTTAGAGAGCATCACTCGCGTGGATGGCCGGTGGGACATGCCGGACACAGTCTCCCTCGACGAGTGGGCCACGGAGGTTCGTCGCCTCAAGGAAGAGAAGAATGCGCTGATTCTGGCGCACAATTATCAGCTGCCGGAGATCCAGGACATTGCCGACTACACCGGCGATTCTCTGGCGCTGTCGCGCATTGCCGCGGAGACGGACGCCGACGTGATCGTCTTCTGCGGTGTGCACTTTATGGCGGAGACCGCGAAGATTCTGTCGCCGGAGAAAACCGTTCTTATTCCGGACGCCGCCGCGGGGTGTTCGCTGGCTGATTCCCTTACGGCCGACGAGCTGCGCGAGTGGAAGGCCGAGCACCCGGAGGCCGTGGTGGTCAGCTACGTGAACACTACCGCCGACGTGAAGGCATTGACGGATATCTGCTGCACCAGCTCCAATGCTGTCGATGTGGTGGCCAGCCTGCCGGAGGATCAGGAGGTGCTGTTCGGGCCCGATCAGTTCCTCGGCGCGCACGTGCGCCGCGAAACCGGGAGGGACAACATCCACGTCTGGGCGGGCGAGTGCCACGTGCATGCGGGGATCTCTGGGCAAGAGTTAAGCCAGCAGGCGCACGACAACCCGACGGCCGACCTGTTTATCCACCCGGAGTGTGGCTGCGCGAACTCCGCGATCTACTTGGCCGGGGAGGGCATTGTGGAACCCGAGCGGGTGAAGATGCTGTCTACCGGCGACATGATCACGCAAGCGAAGGCAACCAGCCAGTCCACCGTTCTGGTGGCTACCGAGGTCGGCATGCTGCACCAGCTACGGCAAGCAGCCCCGGGCGTGGACTTCCGTGCCGTCAACGACCGGGCAGCCTGCACGTACATGAAGATGATCACCCCGGCGGCGCTGCTGCGCTGCCTGGCACTCGGCGAGGACGAGGTGACGGTGGATGAGGAGACCGCGGCGGCGGCGCGCCGGTCCGTGGAACGCATGATCGCTATCGGCAACCCGGGAAGTGGGGAATAGTGGACCACGGAGAAGTCGACCACGGAGAAGTCGAACACGGAGACATCGAACACAGCGAAACGGAACTGCCTTACCCGAACCAACTCACAGATCCCTCCCGTATAAGGGCTGCGTACCTGCGCATGGCGAAGGTAGCGCTGGAAGAGGACTTCGGTGATGGTGCGGATGTCAGCACCTTGGCCACCGTGCCCGCCGAGGCGACCGGTGTGAAGGTCATGCGCGCTCGACAGTCGGGTGTTATTAGTGGTCTGGATGCAGTGGACATTGTCGCGGAGGTCGCCGCAGATCGGCACGTGGACGTCACCGCGGTGGTGGCCGATGGAGACCGGGTGGAAGCGGGGGACGAGGTCGCCCGCGTCGAAGGCAAGATCCAGCACATCTTAATGCTGGAGCGCACGCTGCTGAACATTCTGAGCCACGCCTCCGGCATCGCCACGCAGACCCGCGCCTGGGTCGACGTGGTGGAAGCTGCGGCCACTAGCCCGCGCGGATGCCGGGTGCGCGATTCCCGCAAGACCTTGCCGGGCATGCGCATGCTGGAAAAGCGCGCGATCGTGCACGGCGGTGGCTACCCGCACCGCTACAACCTGGGCGACCAGGTGATGGTCAAGGACAATCACGTCGAACTGTCGAGTGCCGCCGAAGCCTATGCGCGGGTGCGGGATTTCTTGGGGGAGGACGCCACCACGTGGGTAGAGGTCGAAGTGGATAACCTTAACCAGCTCGCGGAGCTGCTGGCCACTGATCGGCCCCACCCGCCCCAGGTGCTGCTGGATAACTTCAGCGTGGAAGTTACCCGCAAGGCAGTGGAGCTGCGCAACCAGCTGGCCCCGCAGGTGCTGTTGGAATCTTCCGGCGGGCTGACGCTCGACGTCGCCGGGGACTACGCCGCTGCCGGCGTGGAGTCCGTGGCCGTTGGGGGCCTGACCCACAGCGTGCAGGCGCTGGACATCGGGCTGGATTAAGCCACGTACCCTATCAAGATTCCCACCGCTCCAGCGCGGCCAGGCGGCGTTCGTCGATCTCCGCGGCGATCGCTTCGTGGCCCAATTCTGTGGCCGCCACCAGTGCCATCGTGTAGCTGCCGATGGTGCGCTCGTCGTCGGCGCTGAACTCGGACCACTCCGCCACCAGGCGCGCATTCGCCAGGGCTTCCTCAAACAGTCCGCAGTTCAGTGCGGCCTCCGCCAGTGTGTAGCGCAGGTTTAGCACCGCGGGGGATAGGGGACAGCCCGCGGTGGCGTCCAGCTCGGCGTTGGCCAGTTCCCAGGCCTCGCCGGGGTATCCCTCGCCCAGCAGAGCCATCGCCGCCAACCCCGCGCAGCGCAACGCAATCACTCCCGCGTCGAGTTCACCTGCCAGCGCCATGCAGGTTCTCCAGTGATCGGCGACGGACAAAAGGGAACTCGCTTCGCTCTCTGCCGCCCGGAACATCTCGAAATGCGCCAGCATGTCGTGCGCCTCGTACAGCGAAACTGTTTGCGCGCCGGAGCCGCCACCGCTCGACACAGAGTCTTCCTCGCCTTCTTCCAGCCTCTCGACCAGTGCCGTGACCAGCTCGAAAGCCTCTTCGCGGCGCCCGCGGAACCAGGCCTCTTGGGCGAACCACAGCTGCCGGTCGGCCGCGCTCGGGGGTTTCCGGCCGAACCGGCGCACAAGTTTGGCGAAGGTATCGGCGAAGTCGCACGCGGTGGCGTCATCCTCCAAAGAACCAGAAAGGTTCGTAGCCACCGCAAAGCCCGTCGTGGCCGCCGAAGTCAGCCGATCGGCAACAGTTGGGTCGAGGTCGCGGTGCGTGATGTGCGGAGCCTCGCCGAGGGTGGGGGAATCCGGGTGCGGGCGAAAGTCGTCGAACCCCTGCGCCAGCTGTGCCAGCATTTCGCTCGGCGAGTGCAGCTCGGCGAAGGCGGTGGGGTCTTCCTCCTGGGCGAGAGCCTGGTGGGCCAGCAGAGCAAAGGCCTCCAGCGCCAGCGCGTGATCGTCGTGGCTGCGCGCCCAATGCCGCAGGTCGCGTAGCGCGCCGACCGCCTCGTCGGCGAAGCCCAAGTGGTCCGCGGCGCTGGCCCGCATGCTGTAGAACTCGCCGCGCAGCTCGTCCGGAACCTCGTCCGGGGTGGCCAGCCAGTACTGCCGGGCGAAGTCGCTGGCTAGGCGCCAACTCGTCGCAGCGTGCGCCCCCGAAGCGGCGGCCGAGCGACTGTCGCGGAGCAGTGAAAGGAGTGTCTGGGCCATGGCGTAAACTCTAGCCCAGCATTAAATGAAGCACTCGGAAGGAAGCTGCGTACACCATGACCCTCGCCCAGCTGGACTTTAGCCGGATCGACCTGCGTGGGCAGGCCCCAACGACCGCCGAGCTGCGCCGCCGACTTCCCCGTGGAGGGACAGACGTAGACGCGGTGATTCCCACCGTCGCTCCCATTGTCGACCAGGTGCGTACGGGTGGTGCGCGCGCGGCGCTGGAGATCGGGCAGCGTTTCGATGGCGTGACCCCGGATTCGGTGCGGGTTCCTGCCGAGGTTATTGACGCCGCCGTGGGCACGTTGGCCGACGGCGTCATCGCTGCACTCGAGGATGCCATTGAGCGCGTGCGTGCATTCCACTCCGCCATTCGCCCCGCCGACAAGCAGGTGGAGGTCGCGCCGGGTGGCACTGTGACCGAGCGCTTCATCCCCGTTCAGCGCGTGGGCCTATACGCGCCGGGCGGCAACGCGGTGTACCCGTCGAGCGTGATTATGAACGTCGTGCCAGCCCAGGAGGCCGGAGTGGAATCGCTCGTGGTGGCCTCCCCGCCCCAGGGGGGCGGCTGGCCACACCCGACCGTGCTGGCGGCCTGCAAACTGCTGGGGGTGGAAGAGGTCTGGGCTGTCGGTGGCGCGCAGGCGGTCGCACTGCTGGCTCACGGTTCCACTGCCGACGGTGGGGAGGAGCTGGAGCCGGTGGATATGGTGACCGGCCCGGGCAACATCTTCGTCACCGCGGCCAAGCGACTGTGCCGTTCCGTGGTGGGCATCGACTCCGAGGCAGGGCCGACCGAGATCGCCGTGCTCGCAGACGACAGTGCCGATGCGGTGGAGATCGCCTACGACCTGATTAGCCAGGCAGAGCACGACACGATGGCGGCCTCCGTGTTAATCACCGATAGCGAGAAGCTGGCCGACGCAGTGGTGGCCGAGATGAACGAGCGCTACCACATCACCCAGAACTCGGAGCGCGTGGCAGAGGCACTGAACGGCCAGCAGTCCGGTGTGGTGCTGGTCGACGACATCGCCGCGGGCATCCGTGCGGCCAACGCTTATGGGGCGGAGCACCTGGAGATTCACACCAAGGACTCCCACGAGGTAGCCGCACAGATCACTAACGCTGGTGCGATCTTCATCGGCCGCTTCAGCCCGGTGCCGCTGGGCGACTACGCAGCGGGCTCCAACCACGTGCTGCCGACCTCCGGCGCGGCCCGGCATTCCTCCGGTCTGTCCACCCTGACATTCCTGAAGTCCGTGCACGTCATCGACTACAACGAAGAAGGCCTGCGGGGCGTGGCCGACACGGTGATTACCCTGTCGAAGTCCGAGGGGCTGCCCGCGCACGGCGAGGCCATCAGCGCACGTATCAACGCGACGGAGGGTTAAGAACCATGACCGAGCAGAAGATTTCGCTATCCGACCTGCCGCTGCGCGAGGAGCTGCGCGGCAAGTCCGCCTACGGCGCCCCGCAGCTGCATGTTGCCAATCAACTCAACACCAACGAGAACCCATATCCGCCGTCGCAGGAGATCGTCGAGGGCATCGCCCGGCGCGTGGCGGAGCTGGGCCAGCAGCTGAACCGCTATCCCGACCGCGACGCAGTGGGGCTACGTGCGGCCCTAGCGGCTTATGTGAGCGAGCAGACGGGTGTGGGCGTCACAAAAGAACAGGTATGGGCGGCCAACGGTTCCAACGAAGTACTGCAGCAACTCCTGCAGGCATTTGGTGGGCCCGGGCGTAGTGCGATGGGTTTCGTGCCGAGCTACTCCATGCACCCGATCCTGGCGGCAGGTACGCAGACCGAGTTCATTTCGGTCGAGCGTCGCGCCGAGAACCGCTTCGCGATTAATGTTGAAGAGGCGCTCGCGGCCATCGCGGAACACGCCCCTGACGTGGTGTTTATCACCACCCCCAACAATCCCACCGGCAACATCACGCCCCTGGCCGACATCGAGCGGATCCTACAGGCAGCCCCCGGAATCGTGATCGTGGACGAGGCCTACGCGGAGTTTTCCGACGAGCCTTCAGCGGTGGGACTGCTAGAGGACTACCCGACGAAGCTGGTGGTTTCCCGCACCATGTCCAAGGCCTTCGACTTTGCCGGCGGACGGCTGGGGTACTTCGTGGCCGACCCGGCTTTCATCGAAGCTGTGATGCTGGTGCGCCTGCCATACCACCTGGCCACCCTGTCGCAGGCGGCGGCGGAGGTGGCACTGGAACACTCCGCGGCAACGCTGCAGACGGTGGCGAAGCTGCGCGAGGAACGCGACCGGGTTGTCGCCGAGCTGCGCGAGCTGGGCTTCGACGTCATTGATTCGCATTCCAACTTTGTGTTCTTCGGCAACTTCGACAAGCTAGGCGACGCGCCCACGGTGTGGCAGCGCTTCCTCGACCGCGAAGTGCTGATCCGCGACGTCGGCGTGCCGGGCTGGCTGCGCGCGACCGTCGGACTGCCGGAGGAAAACGACGCTTTTCTTGCCGCCGCGGCGCAGATGATGGACGATTAGGCTGACGTTTCAAGAGGAAAAGACAGCAAAAGACGGAGAGGTAGGTACAGAGACACCGTGGCAACGAACCCCACCCCGCGCATCGGGAAGGCCCAGCGCGCCACCAAAGAATCGGACATTCAGGTTGAGTGGAACCTGGACGGCACCGGCAAGACCGACATCGATACGGGTCTGCCGTTCTTTGACCATATGCTGACTGCCCTCGGCGCACACGGCTCTTTTGACCTGACCGTGCACGCCCGTGGCGACGTGGAGATCGACGCCCACCACACCGTGGAAGACACCGGCATCGTCATGGGCCAGGCGCTGGCGCAGGCCCTGGGAGACAAGGCGGGCATCCGTCGCTTCGGTGATGCCTTCATCCCCATGGACGAAACTCTGGCGCACGCGGCAGTGGACGTATCCGGTCGTCCGTACTACGTGGGCGTGGGGGAGCCGGAGCAGATGCTGAGCGCCGTGATCGGTGGACACTACGCCACGGTGATTAACCAGCACTTCTTCGAGACGCTGGCGCTGAACGCACGCATCGCGCTGCACGTGCGCTGCCTGTACGGCCGCGACCCGCACCACATCACCGAAGCGGAGTTTAAAGCCGTGGCCCGCGCGCTACGCGCCGCAGTGGAGGACGACCCGCGCGTAGGTGGGGTGCCATCGACCAAGGGAACGCTGTAATGGCGCGCCCGAAGGCGCTGAGCATTGAAGAACTAGAAAAGATCGATTCCGTGTGGCAGGCCCCCGGGCTGAAGGCCACGCTGGTCTCGGTCTTCTGTGCTTTCGGTGGTTGGGCGCTACTTCTGCCGGTCATCCCCATGGCCGTGATCGCTGGGGGCGGAACCGATAGCGTGGCCGGCCTGTCCACGGGCGTGTTCATGGCCGCGACTGTTCTTACGCAGGCCTTTACTCCGCGCTTGCTGCGCGGAGTGGGCTACACCCCGGTGATGTTCGGCGCGGGTCTGCTGCTGGGACTACCGGCTCTGGTTTATGTTGCGGACATGTCGGCGGTGACGGTGCTGGCGATCGCCGCGGTGCGTGGCGTGGGCTTCGGCGCGGTGACGGTGACGGAGGCTGCGCTGATCGCAGAGCTGGTGCCGCCCAGGCTGGTGGGCCGGTCGTCTGGCGTGTTCGGCGCGACGGTGGGTGTGACACAGCTGATCAGCTTCCCGCTGGGCATGTGGCTATACGACAGCTACGGCCTGGCCTGGGCGTGTGCCGCGGCTGCGGTGTACTCGATCGTCGGCGCGCTGGCGGCGCTGCGCCTGCCGAAGGTGGAGCGCGAGAATTCGCCCGGCGTGGCGGCCGACATTCCCGCTAACGCGACCGCACAGGCGGACTTCACCCCGGCAGCCCCGCGCGTGGCGACGTGGAAGCTGGCCACCGTGCCGGGTCTGTCCATCGGTGCGGCGGCCGTGGGTTTTGCCTCTTTCAGCACGTTCCTGGCGCCTGCCGCGGGCGAGATCGACGCTGGCGTGGCCGCCACGATCTCTGGCCTGGCGCTGAGCGTGGTGGGGCTGATGCAGATCGGTTCGCGATTGTTCAGCGGTTGGTACGCCGACCGGGTGGGCGAGCCGGGGCGCCTCAACGCGCTGGGCTTGGTTCTGTGCGTGGTGGGCCTCGGATCCGCCGCGGTGATGCTGGGTGTGCATCCCAGTGGCGGGCTGCTACTGGGATGGTCGTTGCTGTCGGCTGCGCTGTTCGGTGCGGGCTTCGGCATTAACCAGACCGAGGCGCTGTTGATGCTGTTCGATCGCCTTCCCAGGGAGGAATCCGCCAAGGCTTCCGCATTGTGGAACATGACCTTCGACGGTGGCACGGGAGCGGGTGCGATCCTGCTGGGCTTCGTTGCTGGAGCGCTGACGTACCAGGGTGCGTTCGTGGCGGCCGGGGCGGTTGCCGCGTTCGGTTGTGTGGTGGCTGTCCTCGACCGAATCGTGGGGCGTCACCGCGTAACCGACTACGGCAATGTCCGCGAGACCCTGCGTAGAGTACGCCGACGTGAATTGCGCCCGGGTAAGTCCGGCTAGACTAACTGGTTATGACTCCTTCGACTTCTCTTTCTTCTCGACGCCCACACGTCGCCCTGCTGGACTACGGCAGCGGAAATGTACGTTCTGCCCAGCGAGCCGTAGAAAAAGCCGGCGCCGAGGTAGAAGTGACGAAGGACCCGGAAGTGGTACAGCGGGCCGACGGCTTGCTGGTGCCGGGTGTGGGGGCATACAGCGCGTGCATGAAGCAGCTGCACAGTGTGTACGGTGATCGCCTGATCGGCCAGCGCTTGGCGGGAGGACGCCCGGTGTTGGGCATCTGCGTGGGCATGCAGATCCTTTTCGATCGGGGAGTGGAGTTCGCGGAAGGCGCTGGGGACGGCGCTGGGGACGGCACTGGTACTGGGGATGGGGAAAGTGCTTTTACTGAAGGAATGGGCGAATGGCCGGGCACCGTGGAAAAGCTGGATGCCGACGTGCTGCCGCACATGGGGTGGAACACGGTAGAGCGTGGCGACGGATCCTCCGCCAGCGCTCTGGGCGCGGCGGCGAGCGAGCCGTCGAAGATGTTCGCCGGGATCGAGGATTCTGAGCGGTTCTACTTTGTGCACTCCTACGGCGTGCGGGAGTGGGAGCTAATGACCGACGGACGCACGGAGCCCCCGCTGGTGCACTGGGCAGCTCACGGACGCAGCCGCTTCGTGGCGGCCGTGGAAAACGGCCCGCTGTGGGCCACGCAGTTTCACCCGGAGAAGTCGGGGGAGGCGGGCATTCGCCTTCTGCGCAACTGGGTGGAGACACTTTAGCTCTAGAACTAGCACTAGTTTCCCTGTTTCAAACGTCGCCGAAGTTTATACGCGTTAGGATTCTCCCTATGGCTTCTACAGATAACTCCAGTGCCCTGACCTTGCTTCCTGCCGTCGACGTTGCCGACGGCCAAGCCGTCCGCCTAGTACAGGGCGCAGCGGGCACGGAAACCAGCTACGGAGCGCCGATCGAGGCAGCCCTGGCCTGGCAGAACGCGGGGGCGGAGTGGATCCATCTGGTGGATCTGGACGCCGCGTTCGGTAGGGGCAGCAACTTTGAGCTTCTCAAGGAAGTCACCGGCCAGCTGGACGTCAACGTTGAGCTGAGCGGCGGCATCCGCGACGATGAGTCGCTGGAGCGCGCCCTATCCACCGGCTGCCGCCGGGTGAACATCGGCACCGCCGCACTGGAAGACCCCGACTGGTGCGAGTCTGTTATCGCCCGCTACGGCGACAAGGTCGCCATCGGCCTGGATACCCGCGAGATTGACGGCGAGTGGCGCCTGCGCGGT
The DNA here is from genome assembly GCF_014335105.1 of Corynebacterium sp. LK28. Lineage (NCBI taxonomy): Bacteria > Bacillati > Actinomycetota > Actinomycetes > Mycobacteriales > Corynebacteriaceae > Corynebacterium > Corynebacterium sp. LK28. The sequence goes on from NZ_PDGZ01000001.1 coordinate 266,599, forward strand.
CGCGGCTGGACCTCCGACGGCGGTGAGCTGTGGGAGGTGCTGGAGCGCCTGGACTCCCAGGGAGTGTCCCGACTCGTGGTCACCGACGTCAGCCGTGATGGCATGCTGAACGGCCCGAACATCGATCTGCTGCGCGACGTGGCGGCTGCCACCGATGCGCCGGTCGTGGCCTCTGGTGGTATCTCCAGCCTGGATGACATCCGTGCGCTGACCGCCGTGGTGAACGAGGGCGTGGATTCTGCGATTGTGGGCAAGGCCCTGTACGCCGGCAAGTTCACCCTGGAGCAGGCCTTGGAAGTCGCGAGCGGGGTCGATAACTAATGACAGCCTTCCACGGAGTCCCCCCAGAAGAGCTGGATACCCGCTCGCTGCTGGCCATTGCCGAGGCCGCAGTGGACGAAGCGGAAACGACTTTCACCGCAGCCGTCGGCGCGGAGCCCGAGGTCATCAAGTCCCCCGGTGATTTCGCCACTGAGGCGGATCTGACCGTCGAGCGCCAGCTACGCACTCTGTTGACCCAATACACTGGCCTGCCCGTGCACGGCGAGGAGTTCGGCACGGTCCGCCCCGGTGAGGTTCCGGGGGAGAATATCACCGAGCCGAACCCCAGCGACGCGATGGCCGACGGCCTGGACGGCCCGCGACGGAAATCCCTGGAAGCCGGGGACCAAGAGCTGCCGGAGACCTTCTGGGTCGTCGACCCCATCGACGGCACGGCCAACTACGCGGTGGGCAACCCCTTTGCCTGCATCCTGGTTTCCTTGGTGCACCAGGGGCAGACCATGGTTTCTGTGACCGAGATGCCGCTGCTGGGCAAGCGCATCACCGCGCGACGTGGCGAGGGACTGCTGGTGGATGGGCACCCGGCTCGGGCCATGCCGCCATCGGACCCGGGCGTGACCCAGATCAGCTTCGGCTCTATCCTGTCGCAGCGCCGCGGTAACCTGCCGATTTCCTACCGCCAGGACATGCTGAACGAGATCGGCAAGTCCTACCCACGCATGCGCGTCACCGGCTCGGTGGGCATCGACCTGGCCTTCACCGCCGCCGGCGTGTTCGGCGGGACGGTGACATTCAGCCCGAACCTGTGGGACAACGCTGCGGGCATCCTCGCGGTGGAAGAAAACGGCGGCATTGCCACCGACTTCGCGGGCAATCCCTGGCGCCCGGGCGTGTCCGGCCTGGTCGCCGGCGAGCCAGAGGTACACGCCACCATCCTGCAGCACATCCAGGCTGTGCCGATCGGCACAGCCGCCCGCAACGCCCAGGAGATCCGCGATCGAGGAGGCATCCGATGAGCGTTACCGTGCGCGTCATCCCTTGTTTGGACGTGGACAACGGCCGCGTAGTCAAGGGCGTGAACTTCGAGGGTCTGCGCGACGCGGGTGATCCCGTGGAGCTGGCGAAGCGCTACGACGCGCTCGGCGCTGACGAGTTGACCTTCCTGGACGTTTCCGCCTCCAAGGACGGCCGTGGCACCATGCTGGACGTCGTCCGCCGCACCGCAGACCAGGTATTTATCCCGCTGACCGTCGGCGGGGGAGTACGCAGCGAGGAAGACGTGGACGCCTTGCTGCGCGCCGGAGCCGACAAGGTCTCCGTCAACTCTTCCGCCGTCGCCCGCCCCGAGCTGTTGCGGGAGCTTTCGCAGCGCTTCGGCGCGCAGTGCATCGTGCTATCGGTGGACGCCCGCCGCGTGAAGGATCCCTCCGAGGCGGACAAGTACCCCTCCGGTTTCGAGGTCACCACCCACGGCGGTACCAAGTCCGCTGGGCTGGACGCCATCGACTGGGCCCGCAAGGGCGAGGAACTGGGCGTGGGGGAGATCCTGCTGAACTCCATGGATGGCGACGGAACCAAGGCCGGCTTCGATATCGAGATGCTGCAGTCCGTACGCAAGGCCGTCTCCATCCCGGTCATCGCCTCCGGTGGCGCAGGCGCCCCGGAGCACTTCCCGCCCGCCGTGGAAGCCGGCGCAGATGCGGTACTAGCTGCCTCTATCTTCCACTTCCAAGAAGTGGAGATCAGCGAAGTCAAGCAGGCCCTGGCCGACGCGGGCTACGAGGTGCGCTTGTGAGCAGCCCAGACCCCAACACAGATCCGGCAACCTACGACCTAGACCCAGTCATCGCCGAGCGCGTCCGCTTCAACGCAGACGGCCTCGTGCCCGCTATCGTCCAGGACGTCGACAATGGCGATGTGCTGATGATGGCGTGGATGAACGACCACGCCCTGGCCCATACCCTGGCCACCAAGAAGGGCACCTACTGGTCCCGATCCCGCCAGTCCTATTGGATCAAGGGCGAAACTAGCGGCCACACCCAGCGCGTCGAAGAGGTGCGCCTGGACTGTGACGGCGACACGGTGCTGCTGAAGATCGAGCAGACCGGTGCTGCGTGCCACACCGGCGACCGCACTTGTTTCGACGCCGACCGCTTGGCCTAGCATGTTAGCCATGGGTGACAATACTTCGAGCCATTCCGTCGGTGAACTGACAAGCCGCGACACTTTCCGCGAGCTCGCGGCGAAGCACCGCGTGGTGCCCGTCGTGCGCAAAGTCCTCGCCGATGGAGAGACCGCACTGTCGGCCTACCGCAAGCTCGCAGACGGCCGCCCCGGCACGTTCCTGTTGGAATCGGCAGCGCACGGCCAGTCGTGGGATCGGTACTCCTTCATCGGCACTGGCGCCCGCTGCGCGCTGACCGCTAAGGGCAGCGTGGACGGCGGCGCTGCGCGCTGGATTGGCCAGCCGCCCGTCGACATCCCCGCGGGCACCGATCCGCTGGACGCGATCCGCAACACCCTGACCCACCTGCAGACCGCTCCGATGCCGGGCCTGCCACCGCTGACCAGCGGCCTTGTGGGATACATGGGCTACGACATGATCCGCTACATCGAATCCGTGCCGGACACCTGCACCGACGACCTGGATATTCCCGACATGGTGCAGCTGCTGGTCGAGGACATGGCCGTCGTCGATCACCACGAGGGAACGATCTGGCTGATCGCCAGCGTGATCAACTGGGATAACTCCGACGAGCGCGTGGACGAGGCCTACGACGAGGCAGTGGAGCGGCTAGGCACCATGGTGGAACGGCTGGCCACGGGCGACGCGGGGGGCGTCACTACCTACGACAACCCTGCGCCCGACTACCGCAGACAGCGCACCTACGACGACCACCGCGAGCGCATCGGCAAGGTCAAGGAGCACATCAAGGCTGGCGATGCCTTCCAGGTGGTGCTGTCGCAGCGCTTCGAGATGGATACCGACGTTGACCCGATCGATATCTATCGCATGCTGCGGGTATCGAACCCTTCGCCCTACATGTACTTGGTCAATGTTCCTACCGAGGGTTTTGACGCCACAGCGTTCCACATCATCGGCTCCTCCCCGGAATCGCTGGTGCAGGTCCGGGATGGCGATGTCACGACATTCCCGATCGCCGGATCCAGACCGCGCGGCGAGACGGTGGAGCAGGACTTCGCCTTCGAGCGCGAGCTGGTCAATGACGAGAAGGAGAACTCGGAGCACCTGATGCTGGTGGATCTGGGGCGCAACGACCTCGGGCGCGTGAGTAAACCCGGCACGGTGGAGGTGCACGACTTTAGGCACGTGGAGCGCTATTCCGCAGTGATGCACCTGGTCTCCGGTGTGACGGGCAAGCTGGCCGCGGGCAAGACAGCGGTGGATGCGTTCACCGCGACTTTCCCGGCTGGCACGCTGTCGGGAGCGCCGAAGCCCTCGGCGCTCAAGATCATCGACGAGCTGGAGGACACGCGCCGCGGGGTCTACGGCGGCACGGTCGGTTACTTCGATTTTTCCGGCAACACCGATCAGTCCATCGCCATCCGCACCGGGCTGTACAAGGACGGCACGGTGTACGTCCAGGCTGGCGGGGGAATCGTTGCCGATTCGGACCCCGAGGCTGAGGACTTGGAAACCCGCAACAAGGCCGCGGCAGTGCTGCGAGCAGTAGCGGCGGCGGAGACCATGAAGAACGCAGGGGAGAAGCAGTGAGCAAGGTAGAGGACGTAACACAGAAAGCCAAGCGCATCCGACAGATCGCTCTGCTGTGCGTGGTGCTGAGCGCCGCGGGGCTGTGGGGCGCAAGTCGCCTGAAGTTCGTGACCGTGGCCGTCGACGACGACAAGGCCGGAGCCTCGACCAAGGAGCTCGTGGGCTCCGTGTGGGATCCCGCGTTGGTGCCCTTGGCGCTGGCGATGGTGGCCTCGCTGATCCTGTCGATCGCGGTGCAGCCGATGGTTCGACGCATCCTGGGCGTAGTGATCGCAGCGCTGGCGGCCACCGCCAGCTTCCGTGCCGTGCAGCTGCTGGGCAACGACGTAGACCTCGCGCGAGCCAAGAGCCTGCTATCCAGCGGGGCGGCCACGCAGAAGGAATCCGACCCGGTGCAGATCTCCGAGTGGGCACAGGTGGTCAGCGGCGAAGTGCACACGATGGGAATCGTGCTAGTGCTCCTCGCCGCCGCCCTCGGCGTGGTCGGCGGTGCGATCCTTATTCTGCGCCCGGGCGAGCAGTCCAAGGGACACAGCCGCTACGAAACCCCGGAGGTGCGCCGCGCGGACGCAGAGGAAGACCTCGCAGAGAATCCGGACTCCACCCGCGTGCTGTGGGATGCCCTGGATGCGGGGGTGGATCCGACCGAAGAATCCGATTTCTCCCGCACCAAGCGCGGGCGATAAGCTTTGAAATGTGACACACATGACTGTTCTCGACCAGATCATCGCCGGAGTACTCGAAGACCAGGCCGAGCGCGAAGCCAAGATTCCCTATAAGGAAATCAAGGCCATGTCGCTGGACGCCCCTCCGGCAATGGATGCCCACGCTGCGCTGGCCGCCCCAGGGGTCAGCCTCATTGCTGAAGTGAAGCGTGCCAGCCCCTCCAAGGGCCACCTCGCCGACATCGCCGAGCCTGAAGTTCTCGCCAAGGCCTACGAGGATAACGGCGCGACGGCGATCAGCTGCCTCACCGAAGAGCGCCGGTTCAAAGGCTCACTCGCCGACTTCGACGCAGTGCGCAGCGCCGTGAATATTCCACTGCTGCGCAAGGACTTCATCGTCAACCCCTACCAAATCCACGAAGCCCGCGCCCACGGCGCTGACATTGTGCTGCTGATCGTCGCCGCCCTCGAACAGCAGCGGTTGGAATCCCTGCTGGATCGCATCGAGACCCTGGGCATGACCGCCCTCGTCGAAGTACACACCGCAGAGGAAGCAGAACGCGCCGTCGCGGCCGGTTCGAAGGTGATCGGCGTTAACGCCCGAAACCTCAAGACCCTGGACGTTGACCCGGAAGTGTTCGGCAAGATCGCCCCGCTGCTTCCGGACGGCGTCGTGAAGATCGCAGAATCAGGCGTCAAGAATAAAAACGACCTCAACGCGTATGCCGCAGCGGGCGCGGACGCAGTGCTTGTCGGCGAGGGGCTGGTCACCGCAGGTAACCCCGCACAGGCGTGCCGGGACCTCGCAGCAGCCGGGAAACACCCCGCTTGCCCACAGAAGAGTTCCTAACCGATAGCATGTGACACTGTGACTACCGAAAAGACCTCCAAGAACGCCGACGCGCAGGGCAAGCGCCTGCCGACGGTAGGCGAGATTCTGGGCACCGCCACCCACCACGAACCCGACGAGCGCGGACATTGGGGGGAATTCGGTGGCCGCTACGTCCCGGAAGCCCTCATGGCCGTGATCGAGGAGATCACCGATGCTTGGGCGAAGGCGCGCTCTGACCAGGCTTACCTGGATCAACTCGACGAGCTGCATCGCACCTACACGGGGCGCCCGTCGCCGCTGTACTACGCCGCGCGCTTCTCCGAGGCTGTGGGTGCGCACGTGTGGCTGAAGCGCGAGGACCTGAACCACACCGGCTCCCACAAGATCAACAACGTGCTGGGCCAGGTGTTGCTGGCTAAGCGCATGGGCAAGACCCGCGTGATCGCGGAGACCGGCGCGGGACAACACGGCGTGGCCACGGCGACGGCTTGCGCTCTGCTTGGTATTGAGTGCCGGATCTACATGGGGGCTGTGGACGCCGAACGCCAGGCCCTGAACATCGCCCGCATGCGCCTGCTGGGTGCCCACGTGGAAGTGGTGCAGATCGGCTCCCGCACCCTCAAGGACGCCATCAACGAGGCCATGCGCTACTGGGTATCCAACGCTGATGACACCTACTACTGCTTCGGTACCGCCGCCGGCCCGCACCCATTTCCACAGATGGTGCGCGATCTGCAGCGCGTCATCGGCGTGGAGGCGCGCCAGCAGCTGCTGGCCGAGACCGGCAAGTTGCCCGACGCAGTCATCGCCTGCGTGGGCGGTGGCTCCAACGCAATTGGTCTTTTCCACCCGTTCATCGAGGACGAGGGCGTGGAAATCATCGGTGCCGAGGCCGCCGGCGACGGTATGGAGACCGGCCGCCACGCTGCGCCGATCACCCTGGGAATGCAGGGCGTGTTCCAAGGCGCATACGCAGACCTGATGCAGGACGAGGACGGGCAGATCATCGAATCGCACTCCATTTCTGCTGGCCTGGACTACCCGGGCGTGGGGCCGGAGCACTCCAAGCTGCACGCCGAGGGGCGCGCCCGCTACCTGCCTATCACCGACGCGGAGGCCATGGACGGTTTCCAACAGCTGACCCGCCTGGAGGGCATCATCCCCGCCATCGAGTCTTCCCACGCCGTGGCCGCCGCAGTCAAGGTTGCCGCCGAGAAGCCGGGCGCGACGCTGATCGTCAACGTCTCCGGCCGCGGCGACAAGGACGTAACGACGGCTGCGAAGTGGTTCGACATGCTGGGCCAAACGAGCAAGAAGGACAGCTAACCCATGACCTCCCGACTTTCACAGGTTTTCACCGACGCGCGCGCCGATGGGCGGGCCGCACTCGTGGCCTACTTCCCGGCCGGCTACCCTACGGTGGCTAAGTCCAAGGAACTGGTCGAGGAGTTGGCGCAGCACGCCGACTTGATTGAGGTGGGAATTCCATTCACCGATCCGATGATGGACGGCCCCACCATCCAGGCCGCCGCCGACGAGGCGCTGGCTAATGGCTTCCGCGTGAGAGACGCTCTCGACGTGGTCCGGGCCGTCACCGAGGCCGGCGGCCAGGCCGTCATCATGTCCTATTGGAACCCCGTGCTGCAGTACGGCCCGGAAAAGTTCGCCGCCGACCTGGCCGCCGCCGGGGGACTGGGATCCATCATCCCGGATCTGCTGCCGGAGGAAGCCGAGCGCTGGGCGGAGGCCTGCAAGGCCAACGACCTATCGCCGGTCTATCTTGTCGCGCCGTCTACCACGCCCGAGCGTATGGCCCTAACTGTGGACGCCGCCGACGGCTTCATCTACGCTGCGTCCCACATGGGAGTAACGGGGGCACAGGATGAAGTCTCGCACTCCGCCGAGGAACTCGTTGCCCGCGTCCGCGAAGCCACGGATCTGCCGGTGGCAGTGGGGCTGGGCGTGAAGTCAGGGGAACATGCGGCGAACATCGCCTCCTACGCTGACGGCGTGATCGTCGGCTCCGCCCTCATCCAGGCCGCTGCCGAAGGCAAGCTGGGCGAGCTGGCCGCCGAGCTGGCACGAGGTGTTCGCGCATGATCGCGGCGGCCATTCCATCGCCGCCCCAAGGGGTGTGGGAGCTAGGCCCCATCCCCCTCCGCGCTTACGCGCTGTGCATCCTCACCGGCGTGATCGTGGCCTACTTCTGGACGCGCCGGCGCTACGCCAAGCTCGGCGGCGACCCGGAAGTGGCCGTCGACGCGCTGCTGGTTGCCGTGCCCGCGGGCATTATCGGCGCCCGGCTCTACCACGTGATCACCGACCACGATAAGTACTTCGGCGAGGGGAAAGACCCAACGCAGGTCTTCAACATCACCAACGGAGGATTGGGAATCTGGGGCGGAATCGTGCTCGGCTCCCTGGCCGTGTGGTTGCTCTTCAAGGCGAAGAAGCTGCCACTAGGCACCTTCGCCGCCGCCGCGGCTCCCACGATCCCGCTGGCGCAGGCCATCGGGCGCCTGGGCAACTGGTTCAACCAAGAGCTCTACGGAGGGCCAAGCGATTCCCCCTGGGCCCTGGAAATCTACCGTCGCGTGGATGAAAACGGCTATTCCGCACCAGTCACCGGACACTCCACCGGCGAAGTGCTGGCCACGGTACAGCCGACGTTCCTTTACGAACTGCTGTGGAACCTGCTCGTCGTTGCGCTGGTGCTCATCGCCGAGCGCCACTGGCGGGTCAGCGGGGGCAGGCTGTTCACCCTCTACGTCATGGGGTACACCTTCGGGCGCTTCTTCATCGAAAACATCCGCACCGATGCAGCCACCACTGTCTTCGGGGATATACGCATCAACGTCGTGGTTTCGGCAGTGGTGTTCCTCGCTGCGACAGCGCTGTTCGTCTGGTGGACAATCAAGGAACGCAAGCGAGAGGGCGTCACTACCTAAGAAGTAGCGAGGACAACGGCGCAGGGCTATCCTCGAACTCGTGAATAGAAGAACCAAGATTGTATGCACCCTGGGTCCCGCGGTCGCCTCGAAAGAGCAGATCCGCGGGCTCGTAGACGCAGGAATGAACGTTGCGCGCCTGAACTTCTCCCACGGCGAGCACGCTGATCACGAGCAGAACTACAACTGGGTTCGAGAGGCGACCGACGAGTCCGGCAAGGCCGTCGGTGTGCTGGCCGACCTGCAAGGGCCGAAGATCCGCCTGGGACGCTTCGCCGAGGGCGCAACCGTGTGGGCAACCGGCGAAACCGTGCGTATTACCGTCGACGACGTGCAGGGCACGCACGATCGCGTGTCCACGACCTACAAGGGTCTGGCTCGCGACGCACGCCCCGGCGACCGGCTGCTGGTCGACGATGGCAAGATCGCGCTGGTGTGTAAGGAAGTCGACGGCAACGACGTCGTGTGCGAGGTCACCGAGGGTGGCCCGGTTTCCAACAACAAGGGTGTGTCCCTGCCGGGCATGAATATCTCCGTGCCGGCGCTGAGCGAGAAGGACACCGAGGATCTGCGCTTCGCCTTGCAGCTGGGCGTGGACTTCATTGCCCTGTCCTTCGTGCGCAGCCCCTCCGACGTGGAGCTGGTGCGCGACATCATGGACGAAGTTGGCCGCCGCGTGCCGGTGATCGCCAAGCTAGAGAAGCCGGAAGCCGTCGACGCGCTGGAGCCCGTCATCCTGGCCTTCGATGCCATCATGGTTGCCCGTGGTGACCTGGGCGTAGAAGTACCGTTGGAGGACGTGCCACTGGTACAAAAGCGCGCCATCCAGATCGCCCGCGAGAACGCCAAGCCGGTGATCGTGGCGACGCAGATGCTGGACTCCATGATCGAGAACTCCCGCCCGACGCGCGCCGAGGCCTCCGACGTGGCCAACGCCGTGCTCGACGGTGCGGATGCGGTGATGCTCTCCGGCGAAACCTCCGTGGGCAAGCATCCGATTACCACAGTAGAGACCATGGCCCGCATCGTGCGCGCCGCAGAGATCGACGGTGAAGTACCGCCGCTGACGCACCGCCCGCGCACCCGCCGCGGCGTGATCTCCTACGCAGCCAAGGATATCGGCGAGCGCCTCAACGCGAAGGCACTCGTGGCCTTCACGTCCTCCGGCGATACTGCCAAACGCGTGGCGCGCCTACGTTCGCACTTGCCGCTGCTGGTTTTCACGCCCTCCCAGGCGGTGCGCTCGCAGCTGGCGCTGACGTGGGGCGTGGAAACATTCCTCATCGAAGACGTGAAGTCCACCGACGAAATGATGGACACAGTCGACCACCACCTGTTGGCCATGCCGGAGTACAAGTACGACGACATGATGGTCGTCGTCGCCGGCTCCCCGCCCGGGATCTCCGGCAACACCAACATGATCCAGGTGCACCTGCTGGGTCAGGAGCGGAAGAGGTAACTCAAGGTCGCGGCCAACGCCGCGTCCGTGGAAGTGCCCAGCGCCTCAATGCTCGGCGCGAAAGCACCATGGTGGTTGCCGGGCACCGGCTCGCCGGAATTCCACAGTTCAGGATCCGTGGTGCCAATCGTCCAGAACAAGTACGGCACCTTGAAATGACGCGGGATCTCTGAGAAATCCTCGGAAGCGGTCCACGGTTCGGCGTCAATAGAATCTTCCCCGAAAACCGCATCGAACACGGGGCGAACATGCTCGAACGTGCTGGGCGAGTTGTCGGTCAACTCACCGTGGGCGGAGTAAACAAACTCGGGCGGGACCTCACAGCCAGAGGCATCGCACTCGGCGCGGACGACCCGCTCGATCGCGGCGTAGGTCTTGTCGCGCACGCCCGTGTCGTAGAAACGGCAGTTCAGAACCAAAGTTGCCGTGTCGGGGATCGTGTTGTTCGTGTGCCCGGCCGATAGCGTGCCGACGGTGATGACGGCGAAATCGGACGGCGCAACCTCGCGGCCAACGATGCCCTGCAGGCGCACCACAATCATCGCGGCGAGGAACGTCGGATCGATGGAATCCTGCGGGCTCGAACCGTGGGAAGACTTGCCGTGCAGAGTGATGGTGATCGTGTCGCACGCCGCCAAAACCGGGCCGGGCGCCGACATCACAGTGCCGAGCCGACCAGGCAGAATGTGCTGGCCCAAACACACATCGGGGGTGGGGATCTTGTCAGCCAGGCCATCGTTGATCATGTTGCTGGCGCCGGCGGTTACTTCCTCCGCGGGCTGGAACAGCGCAATGAAGGTGCCGTGCCATGCGTCGCGACGTTCGTCCAGGACGGCGCACAGCCCCATCAGCGCCGTGGCGTGCATATCGTGGCCACAGGCGTGCATTACGCCGTCGTTCTTGGACGCATAGGGCAGGCCCGTGATTTCCTGCACGGGCAGGGCATCAAAGTCGGCGCGCATCAGCACGGTCGGCTCGTCTGCGTTGGTTTCGGCGCTCCCCGGATTGCGGAACACCGCCGTGATGCCGTGGCCGCCGATGCCCGTCGTGACCTCGCAGTCCATCTGCGCCAGTCGCGCGGTGATGTGCTTCGCCGTCTGCTCTTCCTGCAGCGACAGTTCGGGGTTTTCGTGCATCCACTGGTAAAAGCTGTCCTGCCAGCTGAGGTCGACACCGTGGTTCGAAATGAACTCGGCGATGTTCGCTGTTGCCGCTTCGTTGCTCATTGCGGTGCTCTCTTTCTTTCCTATTGACGCCTACGTCTCCGCTTAACGGATCGCTGGGTTGTACTTCAGCATGTTGGGGCGAGTGGCGCAGTCGTCGCCGAGACGGATCCCTGGGGCGAGCAGGCCTTCCTCCTGGGCGGTGTACAGGGCATTGAGAACCCGGTCGCGCAGGTCGGCGGGGGAGATGGTGTTGATGTAGATTTTCGTGCCGCCTTCGAATCCAGCCATGGTGGACACGCGCCACTTAATCACGATGCGCCAGGGCATGGGCACGTCAACGTCGAGGGGACGGTGCAGCCACTCTTCGTTGCAGGAGACGTGTGGCCCGGCGGCGACGTGGCAGGCGTGAACCAAATCCGAGACGGCGTCGCGTTCGGCGTCCGACATCAGCCAAGGTTCGGTCGTGGCGGACTTGGAGAAAACCTCGAGGGTCGGCCAACGGTGCCCGAAGCCTGCGAAGGCGATGGCGTGGTCGTTCTCGGCGAAGACGAGGTTGTGGCGGGCAGCGTAGTCCACAGCCCATTCGTTGTACATGTTCGGGTTAGCGCGGACCTGGGCGATTTCGAGTTCGTTCTGCAGGCCGTGCTCGTCGATGGCGACGAGTTGCTTGTGGAGGTGCTCGAAGCTGGCGCCCGCGGGGGCTAGCCAGTTCTGGAAGGCGGCAACGTAGCGCACGTAGCGGTTGGCGCGGTAGAGGTGATCCATGCCGTCGACAGTGAAGGCGATGAAGTGCCGGTGGTTTTCCCAGCCGAGCGTGCCACTGGAGGCCAGCTGGTCGGTGGTGTCGGCGCCGGGGACGTAGTGGTCGCGGGCGATGATCACATCGTGGCCGCCAGCGAAGAGGCCGGTGCTTTTTTCGTAGAGGGTCTGTAGGCGGTTGTCGGGGGAGAAGAGCTCGTCGAGTTCTTCCCGAGTCATGCCACTGGCAGACCACTTGGCACGCAGTATCTGCTCTACGTGGTCTTGGCCGGCTTCTTCGGCAAGGTAGTCGGTCATGTGCTTCGCCGCCGCGGGGTTCATGCGGTAGCCGTAGTTCATGAGCCAGTAGTCGTAGGTCAGGATCTCGAAGAGGTTGGCCACGCGGCGGAATAGCGGCTCGGTGTCTTCCAGCTTGCTGACGGGCAGACCTCGCAGGATGTGGGCCTTGCCGTCTTCGTCCAGCACCAGGCGGGCTTTCTCCGGTGGGGTATCCAGCTTGCGATTCAGCCCAAATGCGGTGGCGGAGTCGCGGTCGCCTACGGTGCGGACCTCCGGCCGGTGCTCGGCGATGGGGCGGTTGCCGCGGCCGGGGACTGTCCACACTTCGGTGCCGGAAAACGGATTGACCTGTTTGATCGTCCCGTCCGGCAGGGTGGTTAGGGGTGGCACGGGCGCTGGGTGCGAAGCATGGGAACCAATCACGGCACACAGTTTAGTCGTTTTCCTATTCCGCCGATCACACTGTCGGGGCTTGACCGTGCTTGCTGTTCGCCACCGCGTGCTGCCACACTAGGGGAATGCCAAAGATTATTTTCCGGCTGCTGGCCAACAAAGAGCAGCTGGCTGCCATCGTGCAGGACTTCCGCTCCATGATCTCCGCCCTCGGCGAGGCGTTTGAGGGCACGCTGAATCTCCAGTCCGGGCTCCCTGCAGACCCCGAACTGGTCGCTACCTGGGTGGAGCTCTTCGGCGAAAGCCCCGATGAGGGATCCGACCCCGCCACCGGCGCCGAGCTAACTGTCGACGTTATCCGCTATGACATCGGTTCCGTATCCGGCCTAGCGATGCACTTCGCCGAGCTCCTCACGACTCGCGAGAAGGAACCTGCCGAGCCGATTCTGCGCCAGGTTCAGGATGATCCTGGCACACCCCGCGTGCCGTGGCACGTCACTGTGGCTTCGGTATAACCCCCCTTGCGTGTGTGGTGAATTCCTCCCCGTGGTGGTTCACCCACTTGATCGTCCAGCCCCCGTCGTCGGTGCTTGCCCGCCACTGACCGTTGGTTTTCAGGTTGTGGTGGGTGCGGCATAAGCACTGCATGTTCCGCACATCCGTCGGTCCGCCGTCCGCGGGCGCTTTGTGGTTGTACGGAACGATGTGGTCTTTGTCGCACATTGGTGCGGGGTGTTCGCAACCGGGGAATCGGCATGTCCCGTCCCGTCCGACTATGAATTCCTTCATTTCCCTGCTTGGTGTGTACTGTTCCACGGCCGGCGGCACTGTCACGCTATCGACTTTCGTGGCGAACCCTTCGTAGTAATCGGCCTGTTTAGTGCTGATTGCGCCGACTCCCGGGATGAACCCTGGCCCGTTTTCCCACCGGAATACGTGCACGTGCACCACCGTGTTGGGTTCTTCGCCGCTGATCAGCCCTGCGATTACGTCTAGCCGCGCTTGCGCCAGATCGCAGTCCGTCTCGTCGGCCAGGGCCTTCGCCTTCTTCGTTACCGCTTCCCACATGCGCTGCGATTGGTCTTTAGGCATGTTCAGCGTCCACCGGGAAAGCTCGGCGGTTCCGCCCAGCGTCGTCACGGATCCCCGCGTCGCGGATCGTTCCTCCGCCGCTGCCTTCTCTCCTTCGGCAAAGGGGGTAGGGAAGTCTCGCGCGATCACTTCGCACAGGTATTCGCCTAGCTCCTTCGCCGTCGGTCCGTCTTCGCGTGCGCTGATGCAGTCCACCGCGTGTTTTTCTAGGTAGCGGTTGAACTGTTCCATGTCCATGATCGCGTGCCCTGCATCGTCGGGCTCTGTCAGCTGTGCTGCGTAGGTTTTCCGCACCCGCCACACTTGTTCTAGGTGCCGCACGCCGATCATTCCGGCTTTGAGCGCTGCCAGCCCGAGCATGTTCATTACTGCGAGTATCTGTGCCGCGTGCGAGAACACTATCGCATCCGCCGTCCCCGCCTTCCGCAGCGCTTGTATCCGCGCCACGGTCGGGTCGTCGATCACGCTGTATGCATACGCCGCGTCGACCCTATTACACATCCGCCGCATCTCGTCGGCATCCATTTTTGCCCCCTTCTTGTCCGAGTGCCGCTTACCTTACACACGGCCCCGGACAACCCCTTCCCCTTCTTATCGACGCCCCCTCATTTTCACCCCTAGAGCAGGCTCGATAGGAATTCTTGGGTGCGTTCGTGCTGCGGATTTCCAATGACTTCCTGGGACGGGCCATGCTCCACGATCACACCGCCGTCCATGAACGCAACTTCGTCGGCGACTTCGCGGGCGAATCCCATCTCGTGGGTCACCACCAGCATCGTCATGCCGTCGTCGGCCAGGCGGCGCATGACGTTGAGCACTTCGCCGACCAGTTCCGGGTCCAGGGCGGAGGTTGGCTCGTCGAAGAGCATCAGCTTCGGCCGCATTGCCAGTGCGCGGGCGATGGCCACGCGTTGCTGCTGTCCGCCGGATAGTTGCACGGGGTAGGCGTCTGCCTTGTGGGCGAGCCCCACCTGGTCCAGCAGCTTGCGGGCGTGTGCGATCGCGTCGTCCTTGTTTTCGCCGCGCACCTGTACGGGTGCTTCGATGATGTTCTCCAGCACGGTGCGGTGGGTGAACAGGTTGAAGTGTTGGAACACCATTCCGATGTCCACGCGCTGGGCCGCTGCTTGCTTCGGCGTCAGCTCGTAGAGGTTGCCGTTCTTTTCGCGGTAGCCAATCAGTTCGCCGTCGACTTCGATCCGCCCGGAGGTTACTTTCTCCAGGTGGTTCACGCAGCGTAGTAGGGTGGATTTGCCGGAACCGGATGGGCCAATCAGGCAGGTCACGCCACCGCGGGGGACTTCCAGGTCGATGCCTTTTAGAACGTCTAGTCGGCCGTAGCGCTTCCACACGTTCTTGATGGCAATCATCGGTGCGTTGTTGTCAGACATGGTGGTTACTAGTCCTTCTTTTCGTTCGGCCCGACGGTGATGTTGCGCGGGGGCACGCCTTCGGCGTCGGCAAGGGCGGCGAGCTGGCGTTGCGTGAGCTGGCGCGATGATCCGCGAGAGAAGTAGCGCTCGACGTAGAACTGGGCAACCATCAGAATGCTGGTGATCACCAGGTACCACGTGGCGGCGACCAGCAGCAGGGGAACGGGCTGGAACAGTGAGTTCGAGATGTCGGTCGCACGGCCGTAGAGCTCGGCGGCGTAGGGAACGGCGATGACCAAAGAGGTGGTCTTCAGCAGCGAGATAAATTCGTTGCCCGTCGGCGGGATAATGATGCGCATGGCCTGCGGCATAACGGTGCGGCGCATGTTCTGGCCCCAGGTCATGCCCAGCGCCTTTGACGCCTCGGATTGTCCCTCCGGCACGGCTTGGATGCCGGCGCGGACGATTTCGGCCATGTAGGCGGCCTCGTTCAGACCCAGGCCCAGCACTGCCAGCATGAAAGCGTTCTGTAGTACCTGTTCAAGATTGATTTCGGCGAAACCGACGTTGATGGATTGGTACAGGGAGCTCAGCAGACCCCAGAACACCAGCTGCACATACACGGGTGTGCCGCGGAAGATCCACAGGAATAGCCAGGCCACGCCCTGCAGCACCGGGTTCGGCGACATGCGCAGCACCGCGACGATGGCGCCAAGTACTACGCCGATGATCATCGCCAGGATTGTCAGCGCGATGGTGTGCATTGCCGCCTTCGCGATGCGCGTATCCAGCAGGTATTGGAAGTAGGTATCCCAGTGGTAGGCCTCGTTCTGGGCTGCGGAGATGATGAACCACACCACGAGCCCCGCGAGGATCACCGCCGCGATCCAGCGACCGGGGTGGCGCAGTGGGATCGCTTTGTTTTCGGTGGGGCGCCTGCGCTGTGTGGCGTCAGAGGCTGTAGAGGCGTTTGGGGTGCTCACTTGGTGCCTTCTTTCGTTTGGAGCGTGCGGGGCAGCTGGTACGGCTTGAGGTTGAACGTCACGGCGTCAAGCCCACCGTCTTCTAGCCCCCACTGCTTCAGGATCGCTTCGTAGGTGCCGTCGTTCATCATGGTCTGCAACGTTGCGGCCAGCGCTTTTCCTAGCGGGTCGTTCTTTTTGACGCCCATACCGAACGGGGCGGTATCGAAAGGTTCGCCAACCCGCACCAATTTGCCTTCAGAACGGGCGATGGCGAAGTCGATCACCGGCGAGTCAGAGCTGTACGCCTGCGCTTTTTTCAGGATGGTTGCGGTGGCGGCGGCGTCGGCCTTTTCGTAGACGAGCTTTTCAATCGGAGGTTTGCCCTGGGCCTCGCATTCTTCGGAGCGCCCCTGTACTTCGTCCGTGTCGGAGTAAGTGCCCTTTTGCACGGCGACCTTCAGACCACAGGCGTTGTCGGGGTCGATGGTGTTTTCGTTGCCCGGTTGGGTGGCCCAGGAGATACCGGCGCTGTAGAAGTCGACGAAGTCGTAGTTCTTTTGTCGTTCTTCGGTGTCGGTGAAGGCGGTAGCTCCGACGTCGACTGATCCTGCGCTGAGGGCGGGCAGAATCAGGTTGAAGTCCATTTGATTCACTTCGACGCCAAGGCCCATCATGGCACCGGCGGCGCGGATGAGGTCCATTTCGAAGCCGATGATGTTTCCGTCGGAGTCTTTAAACT
This sequence comes from Corynebacterium sp. LK28, assembly GCF_014335105.1. Taxonomy (NCBI): domain Bacteria; kingdom Bacillati; phylum Actinomycetota; class Actinomycetes; order Mycobacteriales; family Corynebacteriaceae; genus Corynebacterium; species Corynebacterium sp. LK28. Next base: position 283,287 of record NZ_PDGZ01000001.1, read on the forward strand.
CGTTGGGCGCGTAGGGCGGGTTGGTGCCGACGGTGATTTTTCCCTTGGCCTGGACGTCCGGGGGCACTAGGGCGGCTAGCTGGGGATTCTTCGCTGGGAGGATTTCCTCCCAGCCTTCCGGATTGCCGAGTTCTTCGTTGGTCACACATCCCGCCAGCGATGCTGAAAGAAGGATCGCGAGGGTGCCGCCGGCCACGGAACGGACCAGCGAGCGAGGGCGGCTTATTCTCATAGAGTGGATTATATCGGAATATGTGAATATTCCTGAATGGTTAGTGACTGTCGACAGTCACCGGCTCTTTCTCCTCGTCGTTGGGCTCCTTAAGAATGACCTTGGGGCTCTTCTGCGTGTTCTTAGAGCGGAAGTCCAGGGCCCAAGCGATGACGAACAGGATCGCACCGCTTACGGCAAAGAGCGGAGCCAACACGCTGTATCCGCCGAGCAGGACGGCCAGTGCCAGCCAGTGCTTCCAGGTCAGTGCGCTCAAATCCACGCGGGCGCCGGTGTTCTTTCCGCCACGTCGGCGCCACCACATGATGTAGCCGTAAACAATCAGCGCACCGATGCCCAGCGCCAGCAGCGCCAGCGCGATCTGGCTGGTCAGGCCGAACAGGGTGCCCATGTGTAGCTGGATAATCCAACTGGTCAGTTGGGCTGCGATCGGCCACGACTTGAAGGGGAGGCGGTCGACAACGTCGCCGTTTTCGCCATTTACGGTGATTGCGTCGTTGTACATCTTGTAAGCCTGTCGGGGCTCACTGACTGTCCATGCCTGGCCAGGTTTGCTCGGGGGAACCAGCTGCAGCGTGCCGGTCAGCCCTTCGTCACGGCCAACCTGCAGGACGGTATCGGCCTGACCGAAGTCCACTTCGGACGCTGCTGCGCCGCCGTGACCCGCGTGCTCCGCATGCCCTGCGTGACCTGCGTGCTCGCCGTGGCCAGAACCGCTGTCCTGCGCAGACCGTTCGCCGTTGATGTTCGTGTTCGGCTTGGGTGCGATCCAGTTCAGCTCTTCGCGGACTAGTGCAATGTTGTCACCGGCGAAGTGGGACCACGTCAGACCGGAGATGCACAGGAAGATCAGCCCCGGTGCGGCTATCAGTCCGATGATGGTGTGGCGCTTCATCGCCTGGCGTCGTGACTTCTTCTTGGGTGCGCGTTGGTTCTTCTGCTTGCGCATTAACCACCACATGGCCACGCCGGTGACGGCCATGGGGCCAAGCCAGGTGGCGGCGGTTTCGGAGTAGATTCGGCCGGGCGTGTCGAGCCACAGGTTGCGGTGGCCTTCGGATAGCCATGCACGGAACGGTAGGGAGGCGGCGCTGCCGTACTGAGTCAGTTCGCCGGTGATGTGCAGGTCACCCGGATCGACGAAAACTGCTCGGCTGTAGCTTTCCGAGGGCAGTGACGGGTCGGCAAAGAGTACGCGAGTGGTCTTGCCCTCTTCGTCAGGGATCTGCACCTTAGCGACCTCTAGGTCGGGGTGGATGCGCTTGGCAGCTTCGATTTGCTTGGCTACGGGTTGCGCGGGGCTGGAGGATGTTGCCGTGAGTTCTCCGTCGTACACCCAACTTTCGATGGTGGGCGCGAGGGCGTAGAAGAAGCCAGACAGGGTGGCTACGAGGATGAGGGGTGCGATGAAGAGTCCTGCAAGAGTATGGACTCTGCGAATAATTCTGCGAGACATGCTTCATTAGTCGCATGCTTGGCGGAATCGGTTCCCGTTTGCTTTAGTTGCGGGTGGAGTGGGGGTAAAGAATGAAAAAGCTCCCGCTGCATCCTCTGAAGGGAGGAGCGGGAGCTTTCCGGCTAAAGCTAAACCTTACTGCTGGTTCGGCTGGCCGTAGTCGTTCTGACCGTAATTGTTCTGGCCAAAGTTGCCCTGCTGTGGCTGCTGACCGTAATTGTTCTGGTCAAAGCCGTTCTGCTGTGGCTGCTGGCCGTAGCTGTTCTGGCCAAAGTTGCCCTGCTGCTGGTTCGGCTGACCGTAACCCTGCTGCGGCTGCTGACCGTAACCCTGCTGGCCGAATGCTGCCTGCGGAGCGGACGGAGCCAGCTTCTTGTCGTTCAGGAGGGCAAGCACGCCGAAGACGATGATTGCGATGGATGCAATGAGGACCAGGATTAGGCCAGCGCCAACGCTGACTTCGATCTCTGAAGTATTAAAGTCGGAATCGAGATCCGACCAAGAGAAGATTGCGGTAAGGAGCATAACGGCGCCGATGGCGATCACCGGAATGGCACGCCACCACTGCTTGATCATCTGCTCAACGAACAGCATCGCTGCAATACCGCCGAGGAGAATCAGCGACAGGATCAGAGTCAGCGTGCCATTGTCATCAGTACCCGACCTGGTGGCAGTGACGGTTCCAGCTCCGAAGTATGTTCCGGAAAACTTGCCCCAGGTCATGAAGCTGCCGATAAAGCTGATCAGCGCGGAAGCCGCCGCAAGTACCAGCCACAGCACGGACTTGTTCGAGAAGTCGAGGTACTGCTTAATGTCGAACTGTCCGGCCTGGCCGTTCTGTCCGTTGAAGCCCTGCTGGTTCTGGTAGCCGTTCTGCACGTTCTGTGGAGCACCGTAGGCGTTCTGTCCCTGCTGCTGCGGCGCGGCCTGCTGGTTCCAGTCCTGCTGGGGCTGCTGGTTCGGCTGTGCGTAGGGGTTCTGTCCCCAGTTGCCCTGGGCCTGAGCCTGCGGCTGTTCGGGCTGCTGCGGTGCGCCGTTGTTGGCGGGGTTCACGGGATCGTTGGAACCGAAGTTCTCTTCCGTCATGGTTCTCCTAATGTCGCGAGTATGTAACTTAACAGCCCTTAAGAAAGGACTGCGGGTATTCTCCGCGACTCATACTAACGGAGATCACGTTCTTCCGGCGGGTAAGCTGTGACCTATGGCATGTCGGGGGTGAAATGTTGTTTCTTTTTGACGCCCTCACCTCAACGACGCGAACGGTGACCTATCCGATCAGGGCGAGATGGCTCTTAGTTTCCGGCCTCCGCGCACTGCTGAGGATCGATGTACCCCTCACGGCAGCCATATTCGAATTGGATTTCGCCACTGCTGCGGTTCGGGGTTCCGTCGGGTGCAATTCCGTATCCGCACTTGTAAGCAGGGCAGGTTCCACCGTTTGCATAGGGGATTTCAGAAGGGTTGAGACCTGCATTGCGCTCCGCTTCAAGAATCTCGGCAGCTCCGGGTTGGTTGCCGCAATACTCCGTGTTCCGGACCGTGCCGTCCGACATGCGGGAAGGCCCAGGGGTGCCGGGCAAACATTCAACGACGTAGGTTCCTGCAGCGGTTGGTTGGGACGCGGTCGTGGTGGAAGCTGCCTGTGAAGAAGACGATGGTGAAGCTTCCTTCGCAGGGGTAGTTTTAGTTTCCTTCGTTGTCTCGGAAGATGAATTGTTCGTGGAGGAAGAGTTACCCGAGTTGGGAGCGTCCTCATGCTGGGAGCAGGCGGCTAGACCGAGTAGAGGGATTGCGAGGGTAGCTACAAGTGATTTCCGAAGGTTCATGCTGCTGAGTCTTTTCACGAAGTAGGGAAGCGCTTCAGGATCCCAAAGACATAGTTGGGGGTGGTCATCCATACCGTGCACTGGTATCCAGATTACTTTGAGACTTCACGCTGTTATGTCGCGTGGTCGGGTTCCTATAAGCAGTTGGAGTATGTCCCTGCCTTCGGTGGCATCTCCCTGGATTATTTCCAGACAGGGACAGGAATTAGCCATACCGAAGCCAGCGACGTTTGTTCCTCCAAATGAAGGAACGGAAACAAACATAGCCCGCCCCAATACGAGGGAACAGGCTATGAATCTTCGGACCCCTCGGATGGAGCACCTAATTACGTAATGGGGCAAAGGCGCGTTTGAGGTGGCTTTAGCTGACGCAGCCCGAGAATCGACGCCATTACTTTGTGACATTGGCGGCGGTTCAACGTATCGAAAGTACGTGCCTGACCGTCTTTGCTCGCCCACACTCAGTAGATCATCACATCGACGCTATACCGCTGTTCGTGTGAGCGAGAATGCCGTTGATGCCGTCTGTGAGGATTGCCTCCGGGCTAATGTGGTGGTCGGAATGTAGGCGAGCGTATGTCGGGGCTTGGTCAGCGTCAATCGGAGAGTGTCTCTCATTAGAAGCCATGGGGGCGGTGAGTGCACTTCCTATCACTAGGTTCGATAGGCGGTATGCCGAACCCAACGGATCTTCTACACCGGCCTGCTCGAGTAGAACACACATGCGCTCAGAAAGACTCATGTAGGCAGGGCCGCGTGGGGCGCGCATTGCGATCACATGACCTGCCCAGTGGTGAGAAGTTAGGTGACGAAAAAACTCCATCATGAGATCAGTGAGACTTGCTTCGTTGATCGCCTCTTGCATGGTCGAATCTTCTGCCAAGGCGATATCTAAGGCAAGGTCGTAGAGATCGTCTACCGAGCGGACCCGCGAGTACAAACTTGCGGGAGCCACGTGTATGGACTGCGCCGCCGCGCGCAGTGTCAATGCGCGGAGGCCTCCGTTATCCAGCAGTGTGACCGATGCGCGAGCGATTTCGGCGACATCTACTGCTCGATTGCGTTGCACAGGCTTGCGGTGGTCCCAATAGCTCACTGCTCCAGACTATCCGAACATCCTTCAGTTAGCTATGCGATCTATGTTAGGTTAGTGACATGTTGAAGCCTTCGATACTTCCCCTTTCATCAGGCGACACCTGTTTACGGCGTATGACGAATGCGGATGCGGCGGCGTATGCCGCTGGTACGGAAGATGAGACGGTACGTAGGTTCGGGCATCTTCCGGAGCCTAAATACACACCTACATCGGTACAGACCATGATCCGAGAAGTAGTGGAACCCGGATTAGTCGATGGCAGTTTGGCTGTGCTCACTCTCGCGGATGTTGAATCGGACGAGTTTGTTGGCTCCATTGTGATCTTCGACGTCAGTGCTGAATCGGCAGAAGTGGGTTTTTGGATTGCACCTGATTGGCGAGGCTGTGGCCATGCCTCTCGCGGTATTGAACTGGCGGTTGAACTCGCTCGGGAGTCTGGACTGAAGGCTCTGACTGCTCGTACTGTCACTACTAATGAAGCGTCTCAACAGTGTCTGGTTAATGCCGGTTTTGTGGAAATGTTTCGCAAGACCGGCACAACGCCAGCCGGCATTCGGGAAGATCTGATTCACTACCACCGCAAACTCTATCCAGATCCAATTTTTCCGCTGCACACTGAACGATTGCAGCTCAGGCTGCATCTACCAGGAGACCATGTGTGGCTGCAAGCTCTCTATTCTTGTCCAGAGGTCGCTAGATACTTGCTTGACGTCCCTTGGACTTCCGAGGACACGGGCAAGAATCTCACCCATCGAATCGCGAAAACCGGACTCGGGTCTTCCAGTGGCGCACTGGCTCTCGTTGTCGAATACAACGGCCGTGCAATCGGTGATGTCGCATTATGGCTGACTGACCGAACCCGTGGACAAGCAGAAATTGGTTGGGTACTGGATCCAGAATATGGCGGGCGAGGGTTCGCAACAGAAGCCGTCCAAGGAGTTCTCAACCTAGGGTTCCATCACTATCACCTGCATCGGATCACTGCACAGATGGATGATCGTAATGCTGGCTCTGCGGCATTAGCCAAGCGGGTTGAGATGCGCTTGGAGGCTCGCCATATCCAGGACTGGTATAGCAAAGGAGAATGGACCAATACCCTCGTCTTTGCTTGTCTAGCTAGCGACCGACCTAACCCGCCTCATGAGGAGGCTTAGCTGAATTCCTGAAGCCCTGAGCTGAGGGTAGCGCGCCCGAGGCAGGGGGTATCAGTGTCACGGAATCTGTTGTGGTGACGCACTTGCCGGTGGTAAAGGTGCTCGTGGGGGAAGTTAGCTGAGCATTCGGATAACCAAGTTTTGCACCCGACCGGTTAGAAGCTGAATGCAAAAGCTTCGAACCCTCCGCGACCACATAAGCCCCGAGACATATTCAATAGCGGCGCCTCGCCGCTTGAAATTGTGCCCCAGGTGAGACTCGAACTCACACTGGACGGGTTTTGAATCCGTTGCCTCTGCCAATTGGGCTACTGGGGCGATAAGTGCTTACCGGAGCATAATACGCCACGGCCTTTCAGCCAACCAAAACCGCACTCCGTTAAAGTTGAGCGCATGGCTAAACTCCTTCTCCTCGATGGGCACTCGCTGGCGTTCCGCGCCTTCTATGCCCTGCCCGCAGCCAACTTCTCCACCGTCGGTGGCCAGCACACCAACGCGGTGTATGGCTTCCTAGGCATGTTCCTCACCCTCATGGAAAAGGAGCAGCCCACCCATGTGGCCGCCGCGTTTGACCTGTCCGGCCCCACATTCCGCGAGGAATCCTTCCCGGAGTACAAGGCGCAGCGCCCGAGCACGCCTGAGGAGTTCAAGGGCCAGATCGAGCTGATTCGTCGCACGCTCGAAGCGTTGGGCGTCACGACCCTGGACAAAGAGTCCTACGAGGCCGACGACATCATCGCGACCCTAGCCACAGAGGGCGCGAAGGACGGCATGGAGGTGCTGATCTGCACCGGTGATCGCGATTCGCTACAGCTGGTCACTGAGGACGTGACGGTGCTGTACACGCTCAAGGGTGTCTCTGAGCTGCACCGTTTCACCCCGCAGGCCGTCGAGGAGAAGTACGGCGTGACCCCCACCCAGTACCCGGACCTCGCGGCTCTGCGCGGCGATACCTCCGACAACATGCCCGGCGTTCCCGGCGTTGGCCCGAAGACCGCGCAGAAGTGGATCGCCAAGTACGGCAGCCTGCAGGGCGTGATCGACAACATGGACGACATCGGCGGGAAGGTCGGCGCAAACCTGCGCGAAAACATCGACAATGTGGTGCTCGCGCGCGACATTACGGAGATGGTGCGGGATCTTAAGCTCGTCGATGGTATGGACGCCCTCAGCCCCCGAGACATCGATCCCAACGAAGCGCTCGGCATGTTCGAGGAGCTGCAGTTTGGCACGGGGCTGCGCAATAGGGCATTCAAGATCATGGGCGTGGAGTTCGCCGACAGTGCAGCTATCCCCGTCACGGTGGAGGAGCCGCAGCCGGGGAAGTTGGGTGCGTGGCTGAAGAAGCGCACCCGCGGCACGGTGGTGGACGTGGACGGCGAGCAGCTGACCCTGCTGGACCGCGATAATGTCGCCATCGTTCAAGACCTCGCTGACGTAGACCCGAAGGATGAGAAGGCGCTGGCAGAGTGGCTGGCCAACCCGCAGGTCACGAAGTGGCTGCACGACTCCAAGCAGGCGTATCACGCGCTACAGAATCAAGGCCTAAAGCTTGACGGAGTTGAGCATGACACGTCCCTGGCGGCGTATCTGCTGCGCCCCGACGTGCGCACTCTCGGCCTGGCGGACGTCGTGCAGCGCCACGTGGGTCATGAACTGTCGGACAAAGCCACCGGCCCCGAGCGCGCACAGGCTGTCGCCGAACTGGTGAAGGCCCTCACCCCAGAGGTTGAGGCCGCCGGCCAGTCCGAGCTGTACTTCGACCTGGAAGTCCCGCTGGCCCTGAACCTCGCGGCCATGGAACACGCGGGCATTGCTGTGAACGACGCGGAGCTGCAAGAGCTCTCCGACGACTACGGCGCCCGCCTTAACGAGGAAGTCGCCGCCGCCCGCGAACTGGCGGGGGAGCCGGAGCTCAACCTTTCCTCCCCGAAGCAGCTACAGAAGGTCCTCTTCGAGACCTTCGACCTGCCGAAGACGAAGAAGACCAAGACCGGGTATTCCACGGCCGCCGCGGAGTTGGAGAAGCTGGCAGCCCAGTCCAACCACCCGTTCCTCGGGCACCTCATGGCGCACCGCGAGTACCAAAAGATGAAGTCCACCATCGACGGACTGATCGAGGCCGTGGGCGACGACGGGCGCATCCACACCACCTTCAACCAGAAGGGTGCGGCGACGGGTCGCCTGTCTTCCTCCGACCCGAACCTGCAGAACATCCCCGTGCGCACCGACGCCGGCCGCAAGATCCGCGCCGCGTTCACGGTCGGGGAGGGCTACGAAACGCTGCTGACCGCCGACTACTCCCAGATCGAGATGCGTGTGATGGCGCACCTGTCGGAGGATGCGGGCCTGATCGAGGCCTACGCCAGCGGCGAGGATCTGCACAACTACGTCGGCTCGCGCGTGTTCGACGTCCCGGTCGATGAGGTCACCCCGGAACTACGCCGCCGCGTGAAGGCACTGAGCTATGGCCTGGTCTATGGCCTGTCCGCCTTTGGCCTATCCCAGCAGCTGAAGATCAGCGCGGGGGAGGCGAAGAAGATCATGGACAACTACTTCGAGCGCTTCGGCGGCGTGAAGCGCTACCTCGACCACGTGGTGGAGGTTGCTAAGGAGACTGGCTACACGGAGACTCTCTACGGCCGCCGCCGTTACCTGCCGGAGCTGAACTCTTCTAACCGTGTGGCCAGGGAGAATGCCGAGCGCGCCGCCCTCAATGCGCCGATCCAGGGCACGGCTGCGGACATCATCAAGCTGGCCATGCTGCGCGTGGATCGGGAGATCACCCGCCAGCAGCTGGCTTCCCGCGTGCTGCTGCAGGTCCACGATGAACTCGTGGTGGAGGTTGCGCCCGGCGAGCTGGAGCAGATCACCGAGCTAGTCGAGCGAGAAATGGATGCGGCCGCCCAGCTGCGCGTGCCGCTGGATGTCTCCGCCGGCACGGGCGACAACTGGGACCTAGCGGGGCACTAGTTAGCGTTGGCCTTGGCGTTTGCTGCCTTCTCGGCCACCAGCATCGCCACGACGATCACCGCGCCCAGCAGGAAAAGGCCGATCGCGGCGCCCAGGTGGTCTCCCGGCGCCTGCAGGTTCGCGTCCCCGTCCTGCCACGGCCAGAGTGCGCGAAGGGAACCAATCATCAGCCCCGTCATCACAAACAGGGTGATGGTGCGGTGAGTGTGCAGTAGATATTCCAGTAGGCGCACGAAGCACACAATGCCGGTCAGTGCACCCAGGAAGAACACGCCCAGGTAAACCAGGTTCCTATCGTCCACCGCCGCCATCGTCGCGGAGTATAGGCCCACGGCCAGCAGGAAGAAACTGCCCGATACGCCCGGCAGCACCAGCGCACACACCGCGATCGCCGCGGCTATGAATACCCACAGTAGGTTCGGGTCGGACTGCGGGGCGCTGGTAACGCCCGTCAGGAAGAACGTGGCCACTGCCGCTACAACCAGGCCGAGGATCGCCATCGGCAGCCTGCGGCGTGCGTCCTCCTTATCCGTCATCCCTATCGGCACGGTCAGGGAGAGCAGCACCATACCGAAGAACAGTGCGCGCGAGTGGACCGGCTTGTCCGTCACGAAGCCTTCCATCACGCCTGCCAGCGACAGCACTACGGCGCCCATGCCTGCCACCATCGGCAGTAGCAGCATCCAGTCCAGCGCTTTGTACTGGGCAAACGAGGCCTTACGATCCTTCGGCAGCTGCTTCGTGGCGTCCAAGAACAAGTTCGCCTGGTGTAAGACACGCTCGTACACGCCAGTAACTAGTGCAATTGTTCCGCCCGATACGCCGGGCACCAGCTCGGCCATGCCGATCAAACCGCCACGAACCATATTTATTAGTATTTGCAGTATCTTCATCGCGCACCATCGTACTGCACGCCCCGGACAACCCCGCCTCAACTCGCGGCCGAAAGTGCATGTTTGCGCTGTTCACTGTGGTCGTGTAGCGTTATGCCCGTTGTGCGCCCTCTCTTTTATTCTTTGGGACGCCCCCACGTGGAGCACCAAGAGGTTCCCCGCCAGGTAATTGACGCTGGTGGTGGCGTCAAAAAGAAGGGTTTGCAGAACTAGAGTAACTGTCCATCTTCTATTTCTATTCGTTCCGAAAGACATTCAACATATGCCCACCAACAACGTCCCTCAGGTAGCCATTAACGACATTGGCTCCGCTGAGGATTTCCTCGCTGCCGTCGACTCCACCATCAAGTACTTCAACGATGGTGACATTGTCGAGGGCACCGTCGTCAAGGTCGATCACGACGAGGTCCTGCTGGACATCGGATACAAGACGGAGGGTGTCATCCCTTCCCGCGAGCTGTCGATCAAGCACGACGTTGACCCGGGTGAGGTTGTTGAGGTCGGCGACGAGATCGACGCTCTGGTTCTCACCAAGGAAGACAAGGAAGGCCGCCTGATCCTGTCCAAGAAGCGTGCACAGTACGAGCGAGCTTGGGGCACGATCGAGGAGCTCAAGAAGAACGAGGAGCCGGTCACCGGTACCGTCATCGAGGTCGTCAAGGGCGGCCTGATCCTGGACATCGGCCTGCGCGGCTTCCTGCCCGCCTCCCTGGTGGAGATGCGTCGCGTCCGCGACCTGCAGCCCTACATCGGCCAGGAGATCGAGGCCAAGATCATCGAGCTGGACAAGCACCGCAACAACGTTGTGCTGTCCCGCCGCGCATGGCTCGAGCAGACCCAGTCCGAGGTCCGCTCCGAGTTCCTGCACCAGCTGCAGAAGGGCCAGGTCCGCAAGGGCGTTGTCTCCTCCATCGTCAACTTCGGCGCATTCGTCGATCTCGGCGGTGTCGACGGCCTGGTTCACGTCTCCCAGCTGTCCTGGAAGCACATCGACCACCCGTCCGAGGTTGTCGCAGTCGGCGACGAAGTCACCGTCGAGGTTCTGGATGTGGATCTGGACCGCGAGCGCGTGTCCCTGTCCCTGAAGGCAACCCAGGAGGACCCGTGGCGCGTATTCGCACGCACCCACGCCATCGGCCAGATCGTGCCGGGCAAGGTCACCAAGCTGGTTCCGTTCGGCGCATTCGTCCGCGTCGAGGAGGGCATCGAGGGCCTGGTTCACATCTCCGAGCTGGCCGAGCGCCACGTCGAGGTTCCGGATCAGGTTGTTGGCGTTGGCCAGGACGCAATGGTCAAGGTCATCGACATCGACCTGGAGCGTCGCCGCATCTCCCTGTCCCTGAAGCAGGCTGATGAGGACTACACCGAGGAGTTCGACCCGTCCAAGTACGGCATGGCCGACTCCTACGACGAGCAGGGCAACTACATCTTCCCGGAGGGCTTCGACCCGGAGACCAACGAGTGGCTCGAGGGCTACGACGAGCAGCGTCAGGCATGGGAGGAGCGCTACGCAGAGTCCGAGCGTCGCCACCGCCTGCACACCGCTCAGATCGAGCGTAACCGCGCCGCAGCTGCCGAGGCCGCTGCAAACGGCGAGGGCGGCTACTCCTCCGAGACTCAGACCGAGTCCGCACCGGCTTCCTCCGAGGCACCGGCTCAGGACGCCGGCACCCTGGCTTCCGACGAGCAGCTGGCTGCTCTGCGCGAGAAGCTGGCCGGTGGCGAGTAAACCACTCGAAACCGAGCTAGCGGGGACCACTGCTTAACCAGCTAGGTCCGCGCGCTAGGAACATTTAAAGGCACCCACTTCGGTGGGTGCCTTTTGGTTTTCGTAGGTGCAGCTTTGGCTACAGCATCTGAATGACGGTGGCGGCGCCGATCGTGACTACAAGCATGATGGCTGCGATAATTGCCGAGCCCATGAGGATTTTCACGGTTCGCGGTGCCACACTCGGCTGATTTTCGCCATGCAGAATTGCTTTGCCCGCGATATCCATGCGCAGCTTGTGCGCCTGCACGGCAGCGCGATGGTCCTTCTTTGCTGGAGAGCCGGCCGACGGGGGAGACGACGTAGGAGAAGCCGCATGGGCGCTCTGACCTGCGTCGTGCTGTTGGATAGACATGGGAGCTCCTTTCCGCTGGGCGCCTGGCTTAAAGGTATGGCTTCAGCTCTGGTGGGAGTTGGATACGGATTTCTGGTGAATCATTCGCAGGCGGCCTGGGTGCTGGCGCCCTGGGAGGCCTGGGTGCCGGTTTCGCAGGGGGCTTAGAAGGAGGCGGAGCAGTTTCTGTTACCGTCTCTGGCTCCGGAGCTGGGGCCGGCGGGGGTGCGGGCTTGGGAGTTTCAGACTTTGTGCTCGGTGCCGTCACCTCTTCAGGCAGCTCAGGCACTTTGCCCAGTGGTGGAACTTCATCATTCACGGTCTGCTCTTTTGCATGACCTGGCGATTCGCATGCGGCTAGCGTGCCTGCAAGCGAAATCAAGAGCAGCGCGCTTGCGGTGTGAGTTTTCCTCATTAGCGTGAATACTCCTTGGCCTTTTTGTGCACAGCCTTCAAGAACCCTGGGCTGGGGTTGAATTCCGAGACTGCTGTGGTCCACCCTTCTGGGCTGGTGAGGTCGCCCGCGCTACAAGTGATTTTCGCGGTGGTTAGGGCGGCGTCGTCGATGTTGTCCGGATTTGGCGCGTTGCCAGGCTCAGCGGCAGTGCCATATTGCTCCCAGCGCGACGGCATGAGTTGCATTGGTCCCACCGGGATGTCCTTCGTGGAATCGCCGTCGATGTCTCCTCCGTCGGTATCGGGCACGGACTTTTTGCCACCGGCGGCAGGCGCAACGGCGCGTATAGGCTTCGAGGTCACGCCATCTTCGTCGATGGTGGTGGAGTTCACTTGCCCATGTTGGGTCAGCACATCACCCAATGCAGCAAGTGTTTGCCAGCCGACGGCGCAGCCTTGTTCCTGTTCCACGTTGTAGGCGGCGTATGCGTATGCCTGAAGCGCGCGTTCGGGGATGTGGTAGGGCTCGGCACGCTCGGTAGCCCACTGCTTCATGGTATCCACTTGGACGTGTTGCTCTGGCACAGGTGGTTCTAGGCGATCGGCGCAGCTGGCTAGGGTTGTTGAAGCAAGGAACCCGACGCCCAGCGCGGCCACCCCTCGTCCTACGAAGCTGCGTGACGGTGCCACGAATCAAAGTCCTCCGCAACAATTGCTGCTAGTTCCATGTAGGCCTGCTTGGTTTCCTTGCTGATGCGGTCAAGATCAACCGTCGCGCCTTCGGAGAGGTGGCGGTCGAATGGAATGACGTGCACTGCGCGGGTGCGGCTACGGAAGTGTGCAATCAACTGGTCCATATCAATCGTCGCATTTTCAGGGTGGGCCGCAGAGACAACCACTACAGAGTTTGCTGCGAGTTGTTCGTAGCCGTGCAGATTGAGCCAGTCCAAAGTGGCGGAAGCTGATTGAGCGCCGTCAAGGGCAGGAGAGGTGACGAGCACCAAGGAATTGGCCAGCTCCAACACACCGGACATTGCCGAGTGCATCAGCCCTGTTCCGCAGTCAGTGAGCATCACGTTGTAGTGGTGCTGCAGAATGTCGACCGCGTGGCGGTAGTCCTCATCACTGAAGGATTCGGACACGGCGGGATCGCGCTCCGAGCCGATAACTTCCAAGCGAGACTTGGCCTGGGTAGTGAACTGGCGTATGGAGGCGTACTTTGATGTGTCTTCTGCGTTGAGGAGGTCGCGGATCGTTGCCGGACCGGGGGCAGCCACACGCTGTGCCAGGGTTCCGAGGTCCGGGTTGGCATCGATGGCGATGACGCGGTCGTGTCGGATGGAAGAAAAAACGCCACCCAATGCCACGGTGGTGGTGGTTTTGCCCACGCCACCCTTGAGCGACATCACGGCAATGCGGTAGTCGCCACGCAGCGGTCGGCGGATTTTTTCCAGAAGCTGATCGTGTTCAAGATCTTGCTGGGAGTCACCAACGTTCCAGTGTCCACCGGTGACATTGTAAAGCATTTTGCGCCATCCACTGCGCGGTGCCTTCTTGACGGCATTGACCAGGTTTGTCTGATCCAGTGCCGGCGGTGGCTTTAGGTCATATTCGGACGGTACATGGTGCTTACCGTGATACGGGGCCTGCTGCGGTTGGGGCTGGGCCTGAGTTTCCTGTGGCTGGGCCTGCTGCGGCTGGGCCTGCTGAGGAGCTTCAGATGAAGCGGGAGAGCCTTGCGGGGCAGTGCCCTGCGGCGCTGTTCCATGGGGAGGCTGAGGATTCTCTGCGGAATCACTTTCCTCTTGGTTGGCCTGGTGACCTTGCTGAGGCTTGGATTCGTGAGCTTGCTGAGGCGCCGCAGGGACTCGATGCTGACCTTCATTAAAAGAAGGGGAGGACGCAGGAGACTCTGCAGCGGGCGGCTCTTGGGGCTGAGAAGGTTGTTGTGGTGGGGTGGCTGGTTGTGCTGGCGCACCATCACCAGTGAACTGGAGCCAAGAGGGCAGTCCTTCGTGGGATGGCTGGTTGGTTGACACTACGCACTCCTCGTGTACTTCACTCTTTGTTACCGACAACTTCTCTACGTATAACCCGTCCTATACTAATGTGTGTTGTGCAATTTGTGCTGTGTGTCCCCCACAGATGTGTTTGATTTGCTCTAGGCAGAATGGAAGAGAATCGCTAGATGAATTCCCCAAAGGTAGCTAACGCTGCACGAAGTGGAGGTTCGGGCTCGCTGGTCTCGGGGCGTAGCGTTTTCGGCAGGGCAGTGTGGGCTTCGCGGGTTGCACAGGCGCGGAGGTCTTCTTTAGTTGACACATCTAGGCCGATGGTTATTGCGGTGGCTTCCATTGACAACCGTATGCTGACTTCGCCTGTGACCGCTTTGGTTTCCATGATTGCCGAAGAGGTTTCTGAACTACCGATGGTAGTTCTGGACGCAGATGTGCAAGCTCAGCCAATGCGAGGACCGTTGGGGGCGTGGGCAGCGGGGGACGTTCTTGGGCTGGCGGCGACGGAACCGCTGGATCTGACCCGCAAGAAGATGGAGAACTTTGCGGATAGTTCCGGGGCAGTTCCGCTGTTGACGGCTTCGCAAGGTACTCAGGGGCAGATGGCTGCTGATGTACTAGACACTGTGGTTAGTCGTGCTCAGCACAGGTGGCCAATTGTTGTGGTGAACTTGCCTTATACATGTGCCGGGGAGACCATTGCCGCGGGCACGGCTATGGCGGATCATGTGCTGTTGGTGGCTGATAGACACCATGAACAGCATGGGTGGCTGTACCAGCCGGGTCACCACCTGACGGAGCTGGCACAGTCCAGGAAGGTGACTGTTGTCAAGGTGGGGGCAGCTGCTTTGGATTTGCCGCAAGATACGGTGGTTCTGCCAAGCGTAGATGCTCATTCGACGAGCAGGTCGCGGATTGTTCCATCGACGAACCCGGAGGACGTGTCGATGTATCACCGTTTGCTGTCGAGGGTTTTCGGTAGTTGAGGACTCCTACACACTGTGAAGAGTCCTGGGTTTATTTCCTATCTCTGCTAGGGAAGGATTGAAGGGCCCGACCCCCGGAAAGTGGACACATCGGGGGCTAGCTATGCTGCTGTGGTCAGTATAGCCGAAGTCTCGGCTTCAAAGACATCAGGAGCTACGAGATTGCACCAGGAGTGCCGCCTGCGCGTGTTGTAGCGCATGCACCACCGGAAGACCTCTTGACGACAGCTAATTGGGTTGTCAAAGACTTTCCGATCACGCAGCACTTCCCGCTTTAAGGTGGCGTTAAAGGATTCTGCCAGGGCATTATCGGCACTCGTTCCAACTGCGCCCATGGACTGGCGCACACCTAACGACGAGCAGTAGTTCCTAAAGGCTTGTGAGGTGTACACGCTGCCGTGATCGGAATGGAAAATAGTCCCGTCAAGACTGCCGCGCACGCCGTGTGCGTGGGCTAGAGCATCGATAACTAGTGAGACCCGCATGTGGTCTGCGAGTGCATAACCTGCAAGTTTACGTGAATACGTGTCAATGACTGTGGCAAGGTACATGTTTTTGCCTCCCCTACACGGCAGGTAAGTAATGTCACCGACATACACACGATTTGGCTCGCCAGCTGTGAACTTGCGGCCTACTAGATCTGGCATGACACGGTGACCAGGCTTACGCCTGGTAGTAATGCATCGACGCCGTTTGCTAAAGCCTTTTAACCCCATGGATTTCATGATGCGTGCAACTTTCTTGTGATTGATCGGGATATACGTCGTGTCCTCCTTGAGGCTTGCGGCGATGCGTTTAGCACCATAAAGCCCGTGCTCATCATCGAAGATGGTCTTGATTCTTGCACCAATAACGGCATCAGAATACATCTTTAACCTGCGTTTTTTACGGGTGCTCACCCACTTGTAAAACGAGGAACGATTCAGCTTTAACACATCGCACATCCGCTTAACCGAGTACTCGGTTAGGTGGTCATCGACAAACTGGAAGCGGATCACCAGTGAGTCTCTTCGGCAAAATACTTCGCGGCCTTACGCAGGATGTCGCGTTCTTCGCGCAGCTTAGAGACTTCTTTTTCCAGCTGACGGATTCGCGCAGAATCATTCGCCGCTTGGGCTTGATCGTGCACGGCCTTCGTGCGGGCACGTTTGCCAGTGCCGTACTTTTTGACCCAAGAATGTAGCGAGGCACGGTTGATACCGAGCTCAGCTGATGCTGAGTTCAGCGAGAGATCCTCGTTGTTCTCATAGAGGGCTACGGCATCGCGTTTGAACTGTTCGGAGTACCTGGACATGGTGGTAGATTACCTTTCTTCCCAGCTCGACTGGGCTGGATATCAGGTGTCCACCACATGGGGGTCAGGTCCCCTGAGCCTGTCATCGATGCCATGCTTGCTGCCATCCACGAACAGACCGTATCCATTGCCGGCGCAGAATACGCCGAACTTGGCGTAGCAATGTCCGCCACAGATGCACTAACCAAACTCGAGCATCGTAAAGAAATCGAAGCGCAGGTACTCAAGCTGATTCAGGACATTCCGCAGACCGAGATTCTTTTATCCATGCCTGGTATCGGCCCGCGTAGCGCAGCGCAGATCCTCATGACTGTTGGCGATATGTCCGACTTCCCCGATGCAGCGCACCTAGCATCCTATGCAGGGCTATCACCGCGGACGAATCAGTCAGGAACGTCTATCATGTCGAATTCGCCTAACCGGGCTGGCAACAAAAAATTAAAGAACGCCCTATGGCAATCGTCTTTTGCATCGATCAGATTCCACGAGCGTTCCCGGCAATTCTATGAACGAAAACGCAAAGAAGGCAAAAGACACAACGCCGCAGTCGGCGCACTCGCACGCCGGCGCCTCAACGTTCTCTTCGCCATGATGCGAAACGGCGAGCTCTACCGAGACATCTCCACAGTCCAGGAGGCCGCAGCAGCCTAGAACCAACAGACCCTCACCTCAAGCCGATTGCACAGCAAGCCCAATCGGCTCCTCACCGTGCCCGAAAACAACATCCACAAGGAAAAGCAGAAACCCTTCACACCCCCCCAACAAACTCACCCACGGAATTGACAAACTATATAGGAACACCTCCCTGGGCGATGGTGCAGGCGCGGAGAGCGCCGCTGTTGCCGATGCCGCGCCCAACACCGCGACGGTAGTAGAGTACCCGCTGCCGGTGCAGGAGTTTGCGGTGACCCGCTACGATTTGCCCGCCGGCACCACGGTTTCCACGCAGCTTCCCGGACCGGCCATCGCCCTGGCTACTTCTGGTGTGGTCACGGTAAACGACCTGGAGCTAGCCCCGGGCGAGGCCGCCTGGTTGCCGGTAACCGGCGGCGACACTACCCGCCTTAGCGCGGCCGCGGGTAAAGATTCGCAGCTCTTTATCGCGGCGGCGCGCCCTGCGCGGCAAGTAGCGCTACCGCGCCGCTGGGGACGCCGCCGCGCGACAAGTAGCACTGTCGCGCTAACCGGCGCTATTTACGACATGGTGGGGCGGCGGAACGCAGCTGCGGCGGCTAGCAGCACTACGGTGAGTGCTACCATCCAGGCCACGAAAGCCCAGACTGCGGTGCCGGGCTGGCCGGTGGCAAGGATTTCGGCGCTTGGCGTGCCGTCGATGGCGGCGCCGGCGCGGGCGGCGAAGGTAAGCGGATTCCACCGGGCGATGGGTTGAACCACACCAGCGAATTGCTCCACGGGCACGAGGCCGCCGTTAAGTGCCATGGCCGCCATGATGATGGGGGCCGGGCCAATGGCGGCCTCCGGGGTGGCGCACATCGCGCCCACCATGGCCGATAGCGAGGCGGCCACCACCGCGCCGAAGATGATGACTAACAGCACCCAGCCAAACCCGGCCAGCGTGTGAATACGCAGGCCAGAAGCCACGGAAGCCAGCAGCACCGCGCAGCCGGAGATAAGGCTGCGTAAGGAATCGAAACACCAGCGGCCGAAGATCTCCGGGCTGGTGCCGTAGCGCGTGGTCGCGATGCGGGTGGTGATACCGCGTTGGCGTTCCTTAATTATCTGCGCGGCGGCGGAGGTGCCATTCATCAGTTCGCTGGAAAGGATGAGCGCGATGGTAAGCGGTAACGCGTCGAGCGTGGCAGAGCCTTGCGAGGCCGCCATGAGGTCGCCAAACAGCCACCGCATGACCAGGAACATCAAAACGGGACCAGCCACGGTATTGGTAATTACCGCGCTATCGCGGCGGGCGGCGTGCAGGTGCCTTCCAAAATGCGTGGCGACAGTGGACAGCCAGGTGGTGTCGTGCGACACGGTGGCGGTGGTGTGGTTAGTCATGTTTCCTCCCCTGGAAAGCGGTGATAAAGCCCCATACGCCAACGACGGTCATGGCGATGAGCCAGCACAGTGCTTCGACTCCGCGCGCCCCCAGGGCAGCGCCACCTAGTAGGTTGCGGGCGGTGTCCAAGATGGGAGATAGCGGTACGTGCCGGATGATGGGGCCAATGCCGCCGGGCAGCGCATCCGCAGGCACGAATGCGGTGGAGAACATCACCATGACCAGCACGAGGTTTTGGAAGAGCAAGGACGCCGAGGTGGGCTTGGGGGCCAACAGGCAGGAGCCATCGATAAACGCGGAGAGGATGATGGTGAGGGCGGCGAAAAGGGCGATGGTAAGGATAATACGACCCGGTCCGGCAGCGTAGCGGGCACCGAGCAGGATCGTGGTGAGGACGACGATGCTGCACGACCACGCGGCGCGGGTGAGATCTGCCAGCAGCCGGCCGACAACCGTGGCCCAGGCGGGCGTCCCGGTGGCGCGGATGCGGTCGTGGATGCCGTTTTCGGCGTCACGCGTAATCGCCAAGGAGGAGCCCCCGGCGGCGAACACAATCGCCTGAATAACGCCGGCGGGCAGGAGGAAGGCGGCGTAATCGATGCCGAGTTCCGTCGAAGCCTTGGCGAAGGTGGCGTAAAAGATGACCATGAACAGGCTGGGTATTGCCACGGCGGAAACCATTACGGCCTTGTTGCGGACGGTGCGCAGGACATTGCGGTGCCACGAGGCAGCGACTGCTCCGAGCGCGTTCACTGGGAGCCTCCACCGGTGTGGGGAGCCTGCTGCGCGATGTCGCCGGACCCGGCGATAGCGAAGTAGACATCGTCCAAGGAGGGCGGAACCAAGGAGACGTCCGCGACCGAGGTGTCGTCGCCATCCCACAAGGCCAGCGCCCGGACTAGGGTGCGGTGGCCATCGGGCGCATCGACGCGCAATACGGTGTCCTCTTGGCGGCAGTCGATGCGGTGTTCTTGCAAGGTGTGGGTGAGGCGTGCGGCATCGTCCGGGCTAGACATCGTGATGAGGCACACCGTGGTGCCATAGCGGTCCTTGAGCTCGGCGGGGGTGCCTTCGTCGAGCACCTTGCCTCCGGCGAGCACGGCGACGCGGTCTGCGAGCTGGTCAGCTTCTTCCAGGTATTGGGTAGTAAGCAGGATCGAGGTGCCGTCGGCCGCCAGCCCGCGGACGGTATCCCACACGGAGCTGCGCGCGGCGGGGTCGAGGCCCGTGGTCGGCTCGTCGAGGAACAGCAGCGCGGGCGGGACAGTGAGGGAGGCGGCGATATCTAACCGCCGGCGCATGCCGCCCGAGTATGCCGAAACCAGGCGGTCGGCGGCGCCAACCAGATCGAAGCGCTCAAGAAGTTCCGCGGCGCGGGCCTTCGCATCGCTAGCTTTAAGCCCTGCCAGGCGGCCAAAGAAGATGAGGTTTTCCTTGCCGGTAAGCTCCTCATCCACTGCGGCGTATTGCCCGGTCAGCGCGATGGAAGCGCGCACCTTGGAAGGATCCGTGGCTAAGTTGTGGCCATCGATGATGGCGGTTCCGCCCGTGGCGGGCAGCAGCGTGGAAAGGACATTGACCAAGGTTGTCTTGCCGGCACCATTGGCGCCTAGGACGGCGAGGATGCCCCCGCGCGGAATGGCGAGGGTCACACCGCGCAGGATTTCCGTTCGCTTCTTGACTTTTCCCAGGCTACATCGCAGATCTTGGACATCAAGCACCAGGTCGCGGCCTTTTGCGTGGGCGCTGGTTGAGGGGACTGCGGTGGCGCTGGGGTCACCGCTAGCGGTTGCCGTGGTGGGGTTTTCTTTCATGATTCATCCCTGGATATACGTCAACGGTCTATTAGACGGCGCACCGATTCTCCTACCGCAGAAGGAAAACCGATTATTGCCCGCGAACGATGGATTGTGGTCCACGGAGCAAGCGCCTGGGGTAGTGCCAACTAATCCTTAGAAAATGATGTATGTCTAGCGGCACCGGGTCGTGCACAGCGCCCCGCAGGAGAGGGCTGCACAGGTCGGCTGATCGGCGGCGACGCTGCAGGTTGCTGCAAAGTTGAGCATACCATAATTAGGCATGGCATGCTTGACAATTAAGTCGAAGGCCTGTAAGCCACCAAGTGTGAGCTAAGAATCTGGGTATTCCGACTAGTCAGGGTCAAACCGCGTGGCTGACCGTAATTCGTATTGTGGCTCGCGCCTCTCAAGCACAAAGGAGTATCCATGGATTCTCGAGAGCAAATCGAAGATAAGATTCTCTGCGGTCAGCCCTTCCGCCCTATTGAGGACCCGGATCTCTATTACGAGATGATGGAGGCGGCGGAGAAGTGTCACGATCTCAACCAGCTTCGTCCACTTCAAACAGCGGAGAAGCAGGCAGTGATGGCAGACCTGCTTGGTGAACTGGGGGAGCGCTTAATGGTTTTCCTGCCATTTCATGTCCAATATGGCTCGAAAATCAAGGTCGGAGATGGCGTGACCTTCAATCGAGGAACGACGGTACTTGATATGGCCCCGGTGACATTTGGCAATGAGGTCATGGTTGGTCCATGGTGTTCCTTCTTTGCTGGCAATCACGCCTTAGACCCCGTAGAGCGGCAATACATGGTGTGTACCGGGGGTGCGATCACCATACAAGACCATGTGTGGCTTGGTGGCAATTGCACGGTAACTGCGGGTGTCACGATTGGGCATGGTGCAGTAATTGGTGCTGGCAGTGTTGTGACAAGAGATATTCCGCCCATGGTACTCGCAGCCGGTAATCCGTGCCGAGTCATTCGTGATATTGGCCCGGAAGATAAGCTCATGGGGGAGTCTTGGGTTCCTGAGTGGCCTAGTTGGATTACGGATTGAGACGGCTGTGAAAGTTCTCGCGGTCGTCCTGGGTTCTGAGGGTGATATGCTGCCATTTGCGCACCTTGGTGTCGCACTTCGAGATCGTGGCCACCAGTTTGTTTTGGCTGGGTTTAGCGAATTCGGCGGGAGTTTTCGTGCAAACGGGGTGGACTACATCGAGTTACCCGGTGATTACCGGGCGTTAATGAAGCGCCTTTTGGGCGATAGTAAAGGCATGATGGACACTGTCTTAGGTATCCGTGAGATGATATCTGACGCCCACGTTTTCGATGTGTTAGAGCATGCCATGGATGGCGTTGACGTGGTCATGTACACCCAATTCAGTGAAGTTGCTCGGTTGTTAGGGGCTGCACGCGGAGTCCCCAGCGTTCGGGTGCAGGTTTTCCCTACCGAACCCTGCCTCCGTTACAGCCTCGTGGATCCGCGAAAACTGGACGGCTCTGTCGGAGCTCTGGTCACCCACTGGATGTCCAATACTCTGATGGCTTGGGCGATGCGCCCAGTGATAGCGGCATGGCGCCGTAGGTTGGGGCTGCGTCAGCGAGCGCTCTCCTCTCCACCAACCACGATCTACCAATTCAGTCCCGCGTTGAGTCCGCCGGCGCCGGAATGGAAAAACCACATTCACGTCACTGGCGAGTGGCTTGACCCGCACCACAGTGAACTCGCCCTAGACCCAGCAGTCGAGGAGTTTGTGGCTGCCGGCTCGGCCCCGGTTCTGGCAAGCTTTGGGAGTATGGTCTCAGATCGCGTTTATGACCTTCAACGATGGACTCGAGACGCGTGCATCGAGCATGGTCTGCGGGCGATAATCGTCGATCCCGATCATGAGCCTGGTGTGAGAGAAGGAATCCTCACCGTCGCCCGGGTCCCGTTCGCGACTGTGCTTCCGTGGTGCCGTGCAGGCATCTGCCACGGCTCACTGGGCACCACCGGGGCGATCCTGCGCGCCGGCAAGCCGTGCCTTGCGGTTGCATTCGGTGGTGACCAACACTTCCATGCCAACGCAGTTTGTCGAAACGGTGCCGGGCCGAACTATATTGACGCCCAGCGAGGCGAACTGAGTGCCCAGTCCCTGGCCGCCGGAATTGCCGATTTGGTAAGTGGAGCATACGACTCCGCAGCCCGCAGGATGCCCGAGTTGCTTGCCACAGACCCGGGTACCGTCGCAGCAGTAGAAATCGTGCTTAATCAGTCCGACCTAGCGAAAGGCGAAAAATGACAGAAATCAGCTGCGAGGGAGTCTTTCCGTTTGTGGCCGGACATCGCACTGGAACCCTCTTGTTTTGCTTCCATCACGCAGGAGGCAGCGCTTCCGTCTATCGTGGATGGGTGGGGGTCAACCCAAGCATTGACGTGGTGCCGGTGGAGCTTCCCGGAAAGGCAACCCGTCGCCGAGAGAAATGGGTAAGCGACTTCGACAAGCTCGCCGATATGTGCGCAACCGAGATAGTAGATCTGGCGGCGGGCGCGCCGATTGCGTTGTACGGCCACTCCATGGGGGCAGCGCTGGCCTACCAGGTTGCTGCCTGCCTGCAGCAGATGCATCGGCCCACTATACCGGAAGCCGTGGTGGTGGCCGCACGGCAGGCGCCCGGAGAAACCGTGCCTGGGGAATACCACTCGTCAATGGGGTTCGGTGCGCTGCGCAGGGAGTTTGAGAAGGTAGGTGGCACACCACCTGAGATCCTTGCCAATGATGATGTGATGAAGCTGCTGCTCGCTGACATTCGTCGCGATTATGTGTTACACGAGGGCTTTCACCATGCAACCACGGTGCTTCGCTCTCCTGTGCTGGCATTGGCGGGGGATAGCGACCCAGCTGTCAGCCCAGAGATGCTTTCCCGGTGGGAAAATTTTACCAGCGGTAGTTTTGAACTGAAGGTCCTGCCGGGTGGGCATTTCTTCCCGCTCGATACTGGAACCGAGTTCCTCGACCTGCTTGCCGGTTTTCTAGCGGGAATTACTGGGAACACTGCCTGGTTAGCGCGGAACAATGCGTGATTGTGACTGTTAAGTAAAGAGGCCCCGATGACCGAACAAAAACCACCCATTACATTTAGGCAAATATCTCAACCTGCCCACCGGCAGATCACGGTGTCGCTGCTATTGGCGGTGCTGGCGGCGGTTTTGACGCTGGTGCCGGTAATCGTGCTGGTTGAGCTGGTGCGCACCGTAATGCTGTCCTTCCAGGGAGAGCCGATAGATGCGTCAAAGCTGTGGCTGCTAGTCGCGGCGCTCATGGTGGCCACCGTCCTACATGGACAGGCAACCGTGAAGAGCCTCCAGGTAAGCCACCAGGCCGACGGCCTTTTGGGCGAGCACTTACGCCAGCAGCAGATTACCAAGCTGGGTAGGCTCCCGCTGTCTTGGTTTACGCGGACACCTTCGGGGACTGTGAAAACCTACATCGAAGACGACGTCACCAAGATCCACCAGCTCATCGCCCACGCGCCGCACGATTATTCGGCCGGTGTACTCGTACCGCTATTGAGCCTGGGATACATGTTCGTGGTGGACTGGCGGATAGGCCTGCTGGGCCTGGTACCACTGCTGTTGGCAGTGGCCACCATGCCGTTTATGATGCGCGAGTTTCAAGAAAAGGCGGAGAAATTTAAGTCCAGCCAGAAGCAGCTAGACGCCGCCGTCGTAGAGTTGGTGCGCGGCATCCCGGTTATCAAGGTGTTTGTTCCGGAAGGCTACGACGAGAGCATTTTCCTTAGTCGTTCCCGGAGTTTTGGTGGGTTCTATCGCGAGTGGTTGCACGCCACCGTACACCCCACCGCTTTGATGAAGATCTTCACCTCCACCGGGTTTGGCCTGCTGGTGGTAGCCGCGGCCAGCCCGTGGCTCATCACGTCTGCGGGCGTACCAGTGGCCGATGTGCTGGCAGCGTTTTTGTTCATCAACAACATCGCCGCGCCTCTGCTTATGCTTTCGCGCACTAACATCATGTTTTCGGAGGCGAAGGCTGCCGCGGCGGATCTCACCGAGTTCTTCAACATCCCGGTATTGCCGCCCGCTGCTGGCGGCAGGGAGCCTGCAAACGCCGGAATTGAGTTGAAAGATTTAAGCTTCTCCTACGTGCCGGACACCCCGGTGCTTTCCGGCATTAACCAAAAACTTACCGCCGGCAGCATCACTGCGGTGGTGGGACCTTCCGGCTCGGGGAAGTCCACGTTAGCCGCGCTCATCCCCCGGCTATTAGACCCCACGGAGGGGTCGGTGCGCATTGGTGGCGTCCCTAGTACTGATCTCCGATCTGACCAGCTCTACCGTAGGGTAGGGTTCGTCTTCCAGGACCCTTACCTTATGCGGATGAGCGTGCGGGATAACATTCGCCTCGCTCACCCGGAGGCCACCGACGCAGACGTGGTTCGCGCCGCCCGCGCCGCCCAGATTCATGAGCGCATTACCCATCTGCCGCGCGGCTACGACTCGGTGGTGGGAGAGGACGCGCAGCTTTCCGGTGGCGAGCAGCAGCGGCTGGCTATTGCCCGGTCCATCTTGCTCGACGCGCCGATCCTCGTGTTGGATGAGGCCACCGCTTTTGCGGATCCGGACTCCGAGGCCGCGATCCAGCGGGCCATTACCGAGCTGGTGGCCGGGCGCACGCTAGTAGTTATCGCACACCGGATCCACACGATCACCGGCGCTGACCGGATCCTCATGCTGGAAAACGGTGAGGTCACCGAAGCAGGCACTCACGAAGAGTTAGTGGCGGCAGGCAAGGGCTACGCCACGATGTGGGCACGCTACCAAACCGCGCAGGCGGGCATCCAAGGGGAGGAAAAATAATGATCCGCACGCTCTATTCACTGGGCAGTCCGGCTGATCGTCGCCGTCTGGTGCTGGTCCTTACGCTAATTGGGATTTCCGCGGTGGCGTTGGCCATTGGCCTTATCCTCATTGCACTGTTTTTGGACACGCTGTTTAGCGAAGATCCCGCGCAGGCCGCAGCATGGTTGCCCTGGATCATTATCTCCGTCCTCGTCTACGCCGCCGCAGACTGGCCCACTGAGGTTATTGCCCAGGACCTGGGGCATGATTACGTGCTGCGCATCCACCGGCTTATCGCCGATCGCACGGCACAGCTACCCCTGGGCTATTTTGAAGAAGATCGCGCCGGCCAGATCGGTGTTGTAGCCACCAGCGGTGCGCTGTTTGCCGCTAACGCGCCGGCAATGATGCTGCGGCCCATGCTGCACGGTGCTGCCTCGGCCGGTTTGGCTTGCGTGTTTCTCATCGCCGTGGACTGGCGGCTGGGGCTGGTTACCGTTGCAGTGGCTGCCGTGGTGTGGTTCGCCTATAACCGCCTAATGCGGCAGTACCGCGTGGCAGAGCGCCAGAAGGGCGAGCGCAACGAGCACGGCGCCGCGGAGGTGCTGGAGTTCGCCCAGGTGCAGCCGGTGCTGCGCATGGCTGGGCCGGATTCGCTGGGGGAGCGCGCCGTGCGCGCCTCGATTCGAGAGCAGCTTAGCGCCCAGCAGCACACCCAGAAGACAGGTGAGATGATCATGGGTCGTCTGGCTTTAATCATCATGGTCGGTACCGTGGTCATTGATGCCCTGGCCACCGTGCTACTTCTCAACCACTGGCTAGAAGCAGGCACCTACATTGGCGTCATTGTGTTGGTGTTCATCCTGGCTCGCGTTGCTATGTCGGGCATACCCTACGGCGAGGGCTTGGAATCCGCGCGCAATACCTTAGATGAGATCCAAAAGATCCTCGATGCGCGGGTGTTGCCGGAGCCTGCGGTTCCGGCGGCGCCACGCGACTATGGCATCGAGTTCGATGGGGTGGGCTTTGGCTACGAACCCAACACCCCAGTGGTCCGCGACGTGAGTTTCCGCGTGGCGCCCGGAACTACTACTGCGTTGGTGGGTCCCAGCGGCTGCGGCAAGAGCACCTTGCTAAAACTTGCGGCACGCTTCTATGACGTTGACCAGGGGACCATCCGTATCGGTGGTGTGGATATTCGCGATCTTGGCTCCCGGGCGGTGTTGGATTCGCTGGCTATGGTGTTCCAATACGTGTACCTCTTCGAGGACACACTGTATGAAAACATCCGCCTGGGCTGCCACAATGCAACGCGGGAGGAGGTGCTCCGCGCAGCGGAGTTGGCCGGTGTCACCGAGATTGCCCGGCAGCTGCCGCAGGGGTTTGACACCCTGATTAGCGAGGGCGGGCAGAATCTCTCCGGTGGTGAGCGTCAGCGTGTCTCCATCGCTCGTGCGCTACTGAAGGACGCGCGGATCGTGCTGCTTGATGAGGCGACTAGCTCTCTAGACGTGCAGAATGAGCACCTTGTGATGCGCGGTATGAAAACGCTTTCTGCCGAGCGCACCATCGTCGTCATTGCGCACCGGCTGCACACCATCCGCGACGCGGACCAGATTGTGATGATGAGTCCCTCCGGCACCGTGGAGTCTATCGGCAACCACGAGGAACTCATGGAGAGTTCCCCACGCTACCGCAGCTTCTGGGGTGAAAAGAGCGACGCCACCAGCTGGAAGCTGTAGGGACTAGCTGTCGCGGCCGCGTAGATACCGCACCGTGCGCGCCAGTGCGAGATCATCGCACGGTTCGCAGGCGGTAAGGCGGCCTTTTTCCACGCGCAGGAGAAGATCGCAGCACCGCGCCACCAGCTCCATGTCATGGGTTACTACCAAAACGGTCTTGCCCTGCCGGGCTAGGGCGTCTAGCAGGTGGGCCACCCGGTGCATGCGGCACAGGTCCAGCCCGCTGGTGGGTTCATCGAAGACGATTACCTCGCGCTCACTTAGGACTGCTGAGGCGATGGCCACGCGCTGGCGTTCGCCGCCCGAAAGCGACATCGGGTGCCGGGCCCGCTTGTCCGCGAGATCAAGTGCACCAAGCACCTCGGTAAGGCGCGCTTCGTTTTTCCCATCCGGTCCACTGGTGCCGATGATTACGTCGGACTCCACGCTCTCCCCGAAAAGCTGGTGGTTTACGTCCTGCATTACTAAATAGGACTGGCGCAGGCGCTGCCGGGGACCCGAGAGCGAGCGGTTATTGATGTCCACCACGCCGGTGGCCTTAGATTCCAGGCCAGTCAGAACGCGCACAAAGGTAGATTTTCCGGCCCCGTTGCGTCCTACCACGCCGATGACTTGTCCTTGCGGCAACTCCGTGTGGCTGATGCTCAGGGATGGCTCTGTAGCCTTGGGGTAGGTGAACTGTAGCTTTTTGAGCACCATCGTGCCACTTGAAGGGCGTGGCTCGCGGGTCACCTCGGGGACCTGCTGCGCTGAGCGCAAGCCCATGCGGTACAGTTCGGCCTTGTCTAGGGTGCGAAACTCCGAGCCGCTGAGATCATGAGCGATCTGCCCGTCCTGCATAACCAGCACTCGGTCCACGATGTCAACTAGGTAGGAAAGCCGATGCTCAGCGATCAGGACGGTGCGGCCCTGTGTCTTCCACTGCGCGACGATGCGGCGCAGCTCATCGACGGCGGCGAGGTCGAGATTTGATGATGGTTCGTCTAGTAGTAGTACCTGTGGGTGCATCGCGGCCACTGAAGCGCATGCTATTTTTTGTTTCTGGCCGCCGGAAAGTGTGAACAGGTGCCGGTCGAGGAGATGAACCATGCCGAAATCTGCGGAAAGTTCCCCAATACGCTGTCGAATCTCGTTGGGCGCCACGCCGAGGTTTTCGCAGCCAAAGGCGAGTTCGCTGGCTACTTCCAGCGTGAAAAATTGCGACTTGGGGTTTTGGAACACTGAGCCTACGCGTTCGGCGATGTCGTGTGGGTGGGCATGAGTGATGTCTTCGTCGTCCAGCAGCACCTCCCCCGAAATCTGGGCGTCGCAGAACGTGTGCGCCACGCCGTTTATCAGGCGTAGCAGGCTGGACTTACCGCAGCCTGATTCGCCACACACTAGAACTAGTTCGCCCTTCGCCACGGTGAGATTTACGTGGTGCAGCACCGGCTCCGCTGTGTTTTGACCATAGGATAGTGACACATCGTGCAGCTTTATCACGGCAGCATCACTATATTTACCAGTAGTAGGATCAGGGACACGACGAGCACGCTTATGACTATTGCGTCGCCTACGCGGAAGCCTATCTCGCACAGCGTGGTTCGTCGGCGAGGCGAGCCCAATCCGCGGGTCACTGCAGACATAGCCAGCTCGTTGCCGATGCTCACAACGGACGCCAACAGTGGCACAAAGCGGTATTCGAGCATAGCGATCGGGTTGCGCAGGCCCGAGATGCCACGCATCTGCATGGCGGTGCGGATATCGCGGTATTCCTCGAGAATCGTCGGGAAGAACCGGAACATGATGGACGTGGGGATGGTCAGGGCGTCGGGGCTCCGCATGCGCTGCATCGCGGCCATGAATTCGCTGGCCGAGACGGTGCGTAGTAGGTACCAGCAGCACGTGATGCCAGGGAGGATGAGCGAAAGCCCTGCGAACCACGTAGCGCACACGTCCACGATGATGTGGCGCTCGGGCAGGGCCTGTACCACCACCGCAGGAAAGCCGGCGAGCACCGCGAAGGTGAGTGCGTATCGCAGTGCAGCGGCCACCATGCCGGAGGCGAGGAAAAGTGCCCCGGGAACGGCAATGAGCATCCACCGGGCGGTGCTGCCCAGCGCCCCACTGGACCCGGCCGGTGAGATGAGCACCGAGGACACCACGAGGATGACCAGCACCGTGGTGCGTGGGTCCAGATGGAGTCCCGCTGTGTGCGTGCCTGATCCGGGCAAAGTGGGCGACATCAGGCGATTCCTGCTCGCTGGAAGTGCTTGGTGAAGATGCGCCGGCCGAGGATCCCGCCGAGGATCCCGCAGACGAAGGTTACTATCACAATGATGAGGAATAGCCAAGTCATCTGGCCAATAGAGGTGAGGCCATCCGCGAAACTAGCACCATATTTGGTCTGCATGCCGCTGCTCTCTATGTAGCGCCGAGTGGTGAAGAAAAGCGGAATATATGATGCGGTGGGTGACACTGCTACAAAGGCATAGGCGATCACACTGTGTATTGCGCTCGTATACTTGCCGGCGCGCAAAATTAACTCGGCAAACACGGCCATGACCAAGCTGAGCAGCAGTGGCCATATGCCTAAACCAAGCAGCAGGCTGGCGAGGCCGCTGAGAAGAAGGAATATGAAGACCATGCCGGGCTTGTGCACCTTGGCCAAGAACAGCATCATCGGGATGCCCAGGATGAGGGCCTGAACGCTGGTGATCATCACGTAGGTGATGGGGGTGATGCCGATGAAGGCGATGACCACGCCGGCTACCAAGTTGATGACGAAGAAGATGCCGATGTTCATCAGGTCGGTGATGTTCAGCCGTCCTGCTTTTGCATCTTTCGGGGTGGTGTGGGGAGTACTGGGCATGATGTTTCCTTTCAGATTAGGCTGCTTGTGCGTAGCACTGGGTTGGGGGCAAGTGGCTTGTCAGGTGAGCGAAACAGGTGTGGCATGAACTCTAAATCTCGCCTTCTTCTACGTCGCTGCCGACGATGTCGGCGATCAGGTCGGACAATTCTCGGACCGTTGGATGGTTGAATACGTCACGTATGGAGATCTCTACTGACATTTCTCGACGAATGGGCCCGACCCCCGGAAAGTGGACACATCGGGGGCTAGCTATGCTGCTGTGGTCAGTATAGCCGAAGTCTCGGCTTCAAAGACATCAGGAGCTACGAGATTGCACCAGGAGTGCCGCCGGCGCGTGTTGTAGCGCATGCACCACCGGAAGACCTCTTGACGACAGCTAATTGGGTTGTCAAAGACTTTCCGATCACGTAGCACTTCACGTTTTAAGGTGGCGTTAAAGGATTCTGCCAGGGCATTATCGGCACTCGTTCCAACCGCGCCCATGGACTGGCGCACACCTAACGACGAGCAGTAGTTCCTAAAGGCTTGTGAGGTGTACACGCTGCCGTGATCGGAATGGAAAATAGTCCCGTCAAGACTGAAGTGTCCCGGGTTTTGTTCCTAGGCTTGTGCCTTGATTTCCATTATTTCTCGACTGGGGTGGTGTTCCCAAAATTCGGTTTCGACTTCAGCCGGCGTGCGGTAGCCCAGGCTCTGGTGGAGCCTTGACTCGTTCCACCAATTCACCCACTCGAACGTCGCGATTTCCACGTCGACGACATCGGCCCACGTTCGCCTATGAATCAGCTCATTCTTGTAGGAGCCGTTGACGTTCTCAGCCAAAGCATTGTCATAGGAGTCGCCCACCGTCCCAGTGGACGCTGCGATACCGTGCTCAGCCAAGCGCTCGTTGTAGACGATGCTCACATATTGTGAGCCGTGGTCTGAATGGTGAATCAAGCCCGTTGTTTCCTTAGCGCACACGATTGCCTGGTTCAACGCCTGCAGCGGCAAGGCTTCGGTGCGCATCGAATCGGACAGCGCCCATCCGACGATCCTCCGGGAGAATACATCGGTCACGAACGCGGTGTACACAAAGCCTTTTCGGGTGCGCACGTAGGTAATGTCCGCCACCCACAGCCGATTAGGGCCAGGGGCCTTAAACTCACGTTTTACCAAGTCAGGGCGATGATCCGGGCCCTTGGGTTTGCGGGTTGTGATTGGTGCCCCACCTTTGCCCTTGCCGGACAGTCCAGCACTGCGCATCAGCCGGGCTGTTTGCTCGCGTCCAATGTCAATGCCCTGGCGGCGCAGCACGCGCCACATTTTGCGAATCCCGTAGACACCGTAGTTTTGTTTATGAACTTCGGTAATGCGCTCTACTAGGGCAGCGTCGCGAAAAGCGCGGGAGCTTAAGCCCCGGGCCTTGGATTGGCGGTATCCACGCGAGCTAAGAAAACCGCCTTCGCGATGCTTGTTTAACGTCTGGCAGATGAACTCGACTGAGAAACGATTCCGATGCTCATCGATGAATCGGATCATTTCCGACGTTTTGGGTCGAGTTCGGATGCGAAAAAAGCTGAGGCGGCTTTCAACAACTCATTGGTGTCCCGCAGCTCTTGATTCTCTCGACGCAACCGTGCGTTTTCTGCAGCAAGGTCCTCGGGCATTGATTCCACAACACGTCCTTCGCGACGAGCGGCCTGCGTCCATTGCCTCGCCGTGTGCCACGAGACGCCCAGCTTTGGGGCTACTGCCTGGCACGCGGCTTGCATCGACATATTTTCCGCCAAGATGCGGTCTTCCACGAGACGGACCACACGGTCCTTGGCATCCTGGTCAAATTTCCTTGGCATATTCCAGATTTTCCCATCTACTCAAACGGAACAAAACCTGGGACACTTCAAATAGTAGTGGGCTGGTATGTGTTCCGGCCCAGGTGCGTGTGCCGTAGAGGGTTTGTGTGGCTCGTCCTTCGATGGCACCGGTGGCAGGGTCGGTGGTCCATAGGTAGCCATCCCCCAGATTCCCCGCAACGCCTTGTGTCATGCCTGGGGTGCCTGGTGTGGCGTTGTGGTCGGCAATGTCGTTCCTGGTATCACTGCTGTAGGCGTCACGGGTGTGGTCACCGCCTGTGTTGGTGGTGTGGGATTACCTTTCTTACCAACCCAACAGGGCCGGGCATCAGGTGTCTACCAAACAGGGGTCAGGTCCGATTGCTCACTACTATTCGCGTTCAAGCGGCGGGGCGGGAATGTCTAACGCCTGGCACCATTCGATAAGTAGGTCGGTGCCGGACTGACGTGGGTGGGTGTAAGTCGGTTCGTGTGCGTCTGGGCCGGCGTAGTACGTGGTGAGGAAATTGCGGATGTTCTCACTGCGAGTGGGGTAGAGGCTGGTAAAGAAGCTGACGAACGCGTCCTTGTCAGGTACTGGCAGTTCTTCCGCAGGCACGTCGTAGACGTGGGAGGGGTTGGTGCCGAAGAAGTATTCAGATTTGGTTCCATCCGCGGATTTGGTGGTGATGAAGGCGAGGAACGTTTCCGCGATGCTAAACATCCACTTGTCCGCGGGGCCAATTCCAGGGTCGCCGAGGCGCCATTCGTTATCGACGAACTCCCAGCCAGCGAAGTATGCCATGGTTCGGTCATCCTCTCGTAATTCTTGTGGTATCACACGTGGGAAGGGTGGCTAACTTCCCTCGGCGCTGGGCGTATTTCCGCAGCCCAGCAGGACACAGTCTGTGCTAATTCAATTTACCGACCGCAACGCTGACTTCAAGTTTTAATTGTGTTTCGGAATACGTGCCACTCATGACAAATCTCTATAACATGCCCGAGGGTCGTCACTTTTAGAACGATTCCGGGAGTAGCCCGGCGTCGTCGTAGATCTGGGTGATTCCTTGTCGGACTCGGTCTAGTCGGTTGGTGGGGTGGAGTTCGTAGAGGAATCGGCTGCCGCGGGGCCAGCGGTCTTTGATCCAGTAGGACGATTCTTTTTCTCGTTTGAGGATGCTCAGAAGTGTCAGTGCGGCGATGTGGATGTTCCGGTCGCAGCTGTGCTTTGCGGCGTTGGCGGCATCGGAAAGCTGTACTTCGTGGCGTTGCCAGTCGGGGAGGATGAAGGGGGATAGTTCTTCTGCGTAGGTCACTGAATCCATGTTGACGCCGGGGAATGCGACGTCTTTGAGC